>NZ_LDOS01000002.1:1508558-1817116 GCF_002077135.1 Metallibacterium scheffleri
AGCCACTACTGCGCGCGCTGCAGACGGTCGGCTATGAAACGCCGTCGCCGATCCAGGCTGCCACGATTCCGCCACTGCTGGCCGGCAAGGATTTGCTCGGTCAGGCGCAGACCGGCACCGGCAAGACCGCCGCGTTCGCGCTGCCGATCCTGGCGCGCATCGACCTGAGTCGCGCCGCGCCGCAGGCGCTGGTGCTGGCGCCGACGCGCGAACTGGCCATCCAGGTCGCCGAGGCGTTCGCGCGCTACGCCGCGCAGATGCCGGGCTTCCACGTGCTGCCGATCTATGGCGGCCAGGGGTATGCCCCGCAGTTGCAGGCGCTCAAGCGCGGTGCGCACGTCATCGTCGGCACGCCAGGACGCGTGATCGACCATCTCGAACGCGGCACGCTGAAACTCGACGCGCTGGCGCATCTGGTACTCGATGAAGCCGATGAAATGCTGCGCATGGGTTTCATCGACGATGTCGAAACCATCCTCAAGAAGACCCCGCCGCAGCGCCAGGTGGCGCTGTTCTCGGCAACCATGCCGCAGGCGATCCGGCGCATCGCGCAGACCTATCTGCGTGAGCCGGTCGAGATCACCATCAAAGGCAAGACCACGACGGTCGCACAAGTTCAGCAACGCTACTGGCTGGTTAGCGGCATGCACAAGCTCGACGCGCTGACGCGCATCCTCGAAGTGGAAACCTTCGATGGCATGATCGTGTTCGCCCGTACCAAGCAGGCCACCGAGGAATTGGCAGAGAAGCTCTCCGCGCGCGGGTTCTCCGCCGCCGCGCTCAATGGCGATGTGCCCCAGGCATTGCGTGAACGCATCGTGCAACGCTTCAAGGATGCGCAGATCGACATCCTGGTGGCCACCGACGTGGCCGCGCGCGGTCTGGATGTGGAGCGCGTCAGCCACGTGCTCAATTACGACATCCCCACCGATACCGAGAGCTATGTGCATCGCATCGGTCGCACCGGCCGCGCCGGGCGCAGCGGCGACGCGATCCTGTTCGTGACGCCGCGCGAACGTCACCTGCTGCGCGCCATCGAGCGCGCCACGCGGCAACCGATCACGCCGATGCAGTTGCCCGCCGCCGAGGCGGTCAACGATCGCCGCATCGCGCGCTTCATGGAACGCATCACCGAGGCGCGCACGCGCGAGGGCAATGATGAATTCCAGCGCCTGCTGGAACGCTACGAACAGGAGCAGAACGTGCCCGCGATCGAGATCGCCGCCGCGCTCGCGCGCATGTTGCAGGGCGACAAGCCACTCCTGCTCAGCGATGCGCCCAGCGCACGCGCGCGCGAATTCGCGCCCGATGCCCACATTGCGCGCAATGACCGCGGGGAACGCAACGAACGCACTGCGCATGGCGGCGCCACGCGTGGCCCGCGGGCGAGCGGTGGTGGCGCCGCGGGATCACTGGTCACGTATCGCGTCGAAGTGGGCCGCCGGCACGGCGTCAAGGTCGGCAATCTGGTGGGTGCCATCGCCAACGAGGGCGGTCTGGACAACAGCCAGATCGGCGCCATCGCGCTGCAGGGCGACCACAGCTTTGTCGATCTGCCCGCTGACTTGCCCGCGACCACACTGCACGCACTGGCCAAGGCGCGTGTCGGCGGCGAGCGCCTGCAGTTGCGCCGCGCCGACGACAACGAGGCCGCGCACAGCGCACGCCCGCGCAAACCATTCGGCGCACGCACCGATGCCGCGCCACGCAAGAGCGGCTTTGGTTCACCGCGCAAGCCGCGCGCATGAGCCATCGCGCTCAACGCGCCGCCTGCGCGCGCAGCTGCTGATAGGCCGCCAGCGCCTGCGCGCGCGAGGCAGCCAGATCCAGCAGCGGCGGCGGATAACCCGTGCGCTGCAAGAGTGCGGCATCGCGCCAGGGTTGAAACAGCAGCGGTGCCGGCACGGCGGCCAGTTCGGGCAGCCAGCGGCGAATGTAGTCTCCTGCGGCATCGAATTTCGCGCTCTGCGCGACCGGGCTGAAGATGCGGAAGTACGGCGCGGCGTCGGCGCCAGTGCCGGCGCTCCACTGCCAGCCCTGGGTATTGTTGGCCAGATCGGCATCGACCAGGGTGTCCCAGAACCAGCGCGCGCCGTGCAGCCAGTGCAGCCGCAGGTTCTTGGTCAGCAGGCTGGCCACGATCATGCGCACGCGGTTGTGCATCCAGCCGGTGTGCCATAGCTCGCGCATGCCGGCATCGACGATGGGGATGCCGCTGCGACCCTGCTGCCAGCGCGCCAGTGCCTCGGCATGGACGCCGTCATCCGCCCACGCAAACACATCGAACCGCGGGTTGAAGTTGCGCGTCGGGGTGTGCGGAAAGTGGTACAGCAGGTGATGCGAAAACTCGCGCCAGCCCAGTTCGCGTACGTAGGGCGCGATGCTGCTGGCGGCGCCCACGCGATCGTTGCCGGCGTGCTCGCGCAGTGCCGCCAGGATCTGGCGCGGGCCAATCTCGCCGAAATGCAGATGCGCTGACAAGCGCGACGTGCCGGTGACGGCGGGGTAGTCGCGCTGCGCTTTATAGCCGTGCACGGCCTGCTCGATGAACGCATGCAACAGCGCCTGCGCGCCGCTCTCGCCAGGTTGCCAGTGCGCGGCCAGCCCACGATCCCAACGTAGCCGCGGCAGCAGATCCAGCGCAGCCAGCGGCGTGCATGTCGGCATGGGCGGCATGTCGATGCGCTGCGCCGCCGGCGTGCACGCCACCGCGTCCATGCTCGTCAGTGCACTACGCCAGAACGGCGTGAACACGCGGTAGGGACTGCCCTCGCCCGTGGCCAGTTGCCATGGCTCGAACAGCAGCGCCGCGTTGCAGCTGTGCGCCGTGATGCCCCGCGCACGCAGGCTTTGCTTGATATCACGATCGCGCGCCAGCGCGGCAGGTTCATACAGGCGATTCCAGTACACCGCCGCGGCGCCACAGGACTCGATCAGGCGCTGCAGCGTCTGCAGACTGGGGCCGCGCACGATATGCAGTCGCGCGCCGCACGCACGCAGGGACTCATCGAGCGCAGACAAGCTGTGGTGCAGCCACCAGCGACTGGCCGCACCGGGTTGCCAGGGCGCTTCTTCCTCGGGCGCATGGATATAGACCGGCAGCACCCGTGCATGCGCCGCCAGAGCCGCATGCAGCGCGGGATTGTCGGCGAGGCGCAAATCACGTCGCAGCCAGACGATGGCCGTGCTCATGCGCGCACGCAGGGGCACGTCGCGCTGGCTCCCTGGATCGATGCGGTCGTTTCCATTGCGCTGTCCTCGCGGCTATTGCCGGCAGGTTGCCGGCAACAGCGTACAAGCGGCGTGAACCGGTGCGCGCCGGCTCAGTTCAATCCGATGCGACGGATCAGCAGCATTTTCACGCCCTGCGCCAGCAGCATGTAAACCACCAGGATGGCGATCAGATACAGCCAATAAAGATGGGGCAGCGCCGCGAATCCGAACAATCCAGCCAGCGGCGAAACCGGCAAGAGAATGCCGAGCAGGCAAAAACCCAGCGTGCTGACCAGCAACGGCAGGCTGGGATTGGACTGCAGGAACGGCACGCGCGCGGTGCGGATCACGTACACGATCAGTGTCTGCGACAGCAGCGACTCGACGAACCATCCGGTCTGAAACAGCACCGGGTGATGCGAGAGTCCGAGCAGGAACCACATCACGCCGAAGGTCACGTAGTCGAACAGGGAACTCACCGGCCCGAACACGAACATGTAGCGCGCGATGTTGCCCATCTCCCAGCGCCGCGGCGTGGCGACGAAATCATCGTCCACGTTGTCGGTGGCGATGGTGGTCATCGACAAGTCGTACATCAGATTGTTGATCAGCAACTGGATCGGCGCCATCGGCAGGAACGGCAGCAGCGCGCTGGCGCCGATCACGCTGAACACATTGCCGAAGTTGGAACTGGCCGTCATCTTGATGTACTTGAGGATGTTGCCGAACACGCGGCGGCCCTCCTGCACGCCCTCCTCGAGCACGGCCAGGCTTTTCTCCAGCAGGATGATGTCGGCCGATTCCTTGGCGATGTCCACGGCGCTGTCCACCGAGATGCCGACATCGGCGGCACGCAGCGCCGGGCCGTCATTGATGCCGTCGCCGAGGAAGCCCACCACGTGGCCCTGCGCGCGCAACGCCTCGATCACGCGCACCTTCTGCTGGGGATTGAGCCGCGCGAACAATTGCGTTTCGGGCAGCGCGGCCACGAGCTGCGCGTCGTCCAGGGCATCCAGCTCGGGGCCGGTGAGCACGTGCTCGAGGTCGATGCCTACATGCCGGCAGACATGGCGTGCGACCACGTCGTTGTCGCCGGTGAGGATCTTCACCACGATGCCGTGGCGGGTCAGCGCGGCGATGGCTTCGGCGGCGCTCTCCTTGGGTGGATCCAGAAATGCCATGAAGCCGAACAGGGTCAGCTCGCGCTCGTCCTCGCGCGCGTATTGCATGCGCGGCGGCGCCATCTCGCGCATGCCCACGGCAATCACGCGGAAGCCGTCGGCGTTGAGATCGTGCGCCACCTGGCGCACCTCGGCCTGGCGGTCGGCGTCGAATGCGACGGGACCTTGCGCGGTCTGCACCTGCGTGCAGATGGCCAAGGTCTCGGCGACCGCGCCCTTGCTGATCAGCATGTGGCGGCCCGCCGTGTCGCGCACCACCACCGACATGCGCCGGCGCTCGAAATCGAACGGCATCTCATCGACCAGGGCGAACTCGGCGGCAAGACGCTGCGTCTGCTCAGGATCCACCGCGGTCAGCACGGCCTTGTCCAGCAGGTTGCGCAGGCCGGTCTGGTAATGGCTGTTGAGGAAGGCCAGTTCCAGCACGCGCGCATCGTCACCGCCCGCGGCATCGACATGCCGCTCCAGGATGACCTTGTCCTGGGTCAGCGTGCCGGTCTTGTCGGTGCACAGCACGTCGATGGCGCCGAAATTCTGGATCGCCGGCAGACGCTTGACGATGACGTCCTTGCGCGCCATCGCCAGCGCGCCCTTGGCCAGATTGAAGGTGACGATGGCCGGCAGCATCTCCGGCGTCAACCCGACCGCGACCGCGATCGAGAACATCAGAGCCTCCAGCCAGTCGTCCTTGAGCACGCCGTTGATCAGGAACACCAGCGGCACCATCACCGCGATGAAGCGCAGCATCAGGCCGACGAAACGGCGCAGGCCGCGATCGAAGCTGGTGGACGGCGCGCGTGGCGTGGCCAGCGCGCTGGCCAGGGCACCAAACGTGGTGTCGCGTCCGGTCGCCGCCACCAGACCCAACGCACTCCCGCTGATCACGTTCGAACCCATGAAGCACAGGTTGTGTGCCTCCAGCGGCGCGCTGCAGCGCGTGTCGGGGGCGGCGAATTTCTCCACCGGCATCGATTCGCCGGTGAGGCTGGACTGATTGACGAACAAGTCCTTGGCCGCGAGCAGGCGCAAGTCCGCGGGGATCATGTCACCCGCGGTCAGGTGCACGACATCGCCCGGCACCAGATCCTCGATCGGCAGCTCGCCGCGACCATTGGGCAGATCCGGACGGCGTACCAGCGCGGTATTGCTGACCATGCTGCGCAGCGCCGCGACCGCGCGCGAGGATTTGCTTTCCTGCACATAGCCGACGATCACCGCCACGCTGACCATCACCGTCATGATGCCGGCGCCCACCGGATCGGAGGTCAGGATCGATACCACCGCCAGCGCCAGCAGCAGCAGGTTGAGCGGATTGACCACGCGCCGCGCGATCTCGACGAACCACGGCGCGCGGGATTCGCTACCGACCACGTTGCGGCCGAAAGTCTGCAGACGCGCCTCGACCTGCCCGGCGTCCAGGCCTGCGATGCTGCTGTCGCCCGCGGCCAGCGCTGCATCGACGTCCAACCGCGCCAGGCCCAGCAGGCGCCGCGCCTGCGCCTGACTTTGCGCGGAGGTGGACTTGCTGCGCGCGCCGGCACGCTCGGGAGTCAGGCCGATCAGGGACCACCGTGCCGCCATGCCGCCTCCGCAACAATCAACGTCCGGCTGCAAGACAGCCGCACCACGGAGTCATCAGGAGTCAGACTCCGCCAAGACCAACCCCACGCGGGAAGGCTGGCGGATGCCGGCTCAAGCGCGCGGGAGCAACAACAGGAGATTCAAGCAACTGCCCGGTTCCACGCGAATGCGCGCTCTGCCACCATGCCGCGTGGAGTCTAGCGAGGCTGGCTGACGCGAGGCAACGACAGAACGGTGACAGCCGCGAGCCGCTGCAGCAGCGCGATGACGAAACCGGGCGGCAACTGCGCGCGCACCGGCAGCGCCCACCAGTGCCGGCGCGCGAAAGCAACGCACTTGACCGCGTCCTTCTCGGTCATCAGCAGCGGCAAGGCGCCGTCATCAAAAGCAAAATCCGCCGCTACGTAAGCGTGATGATCGGCGAAGGCATGCTCGTGCACGCGGTAGCCCAGTGCACGCAGGGTGGCAAAGAACCGCGCCGGATCACCGATGCCGGCAATGGCGTGGACCTCGGCGCCCGGCGGCGGCGCAGCCGCGCCGGCCGCTAGCGCATACGGCGTCCCGGCTTGCAACGACATCGGCACTTCGCCCGGCTGCGCTGCGCCGCCGTTGCACACCACGAAATCCACGCCGGCCAGGCGCGTCGCCGGTTCGCGCAGCGGGCCCGCGGGCAGCAGCCGCCCATTGCCGAAACGGCGCACGCCGTCGATCACGCACACCTCGATGTCGCGCCCCAGCGCGCGGTGCTGCAGTCCATCGTCACTGAGGATCACGTCCACGCCCCGCGCCAGCAGCAGTCGCGCCGCGTCCGCGCGCCGCGCACCCACCGCCACCGGCACCTGGCCGCGCCGCTGCAGCAGCAGCGGCTCGTCACCCACACGCGCTGCCGTATCGGCGGCGGCAAGCAGGTGCGGCGTGCGCTGCATGCCGCCATAGCCGCGGCTGACCACACCCGGATGCCAGCCGGCCGCGTGCAAGGACTCGATCAGCGCCAGCGTCAGCGGGGTCTTGCCGCTGCCGCCGACGCCGAGATTGCCGATCACGATCACCGGTACCGGCAGGCGCTGTATCCGGCGCAAACCCAGCGCGTAACGCGCATGATCGATCAGCCGCAACAGCCGATACAGCGGCACCAGCGACCGCGCCCAGCGCGGCACCGGCTGCGCGCCATACCAGAATGCCGGGGCTTGCCCGCGCGGCATGGCTCAGTCGCCGCGCGGCGCACTGAATTGCATGCGATGCAAGTGCGCGTAGGCGCCGTCGGGACGCGCCAGCAGTTCGTCGTGGCTGCCCTGCTCCAGCACGCACCCCTGATCGAGCACGATGATGCGGTGCGCGTGCTCGACCGTGGACAGGCGGTGTGCGATCACCAGCGTGGTGCGGTCTTGCATCAGGCGTTGCAGCGCTTCATGGATCAGTCGCTCGGACTCGGTATCCAGCGCGCTGGTGGCTTCATCCAGGATCAGGATCGGCGCGTTCTTCAAGATCGCGCGCGCGATGGCGATGCGCTGGCGCTGGCCGCCGGAGACCATGAAGCCACGCTGCCCGATCGGGCTGTGCAAGCCCCGCGGCATCTGCGCGATGAAGTCCCAGGCGTTGGCCGCGCGCGCCGCGGCGATGATGTCTGCCTCGCGCGCACCGGCCATCTCGCCATAGGCGATGTTCTCAGCCACGCTGCCATTGAAGATCACCACGTCCTGACCGACCCAGCTGATCTGCCCGCGCAGGCTGGC
This sequence comes from Metallibacterium scheffleri, assembly GCF_002077135.1. Lineage (NCBI taxonomy): Bacteria > Pseudomonadati > Pseudomonadota > Gammaproteobacteria > Lysobacterales > Rhodanobacteraceae > Metallibacterium > Metallibacterium scheffleri. The sequence continues at coordinate 1,516,267 of NZ_LDOS01000002.1, forward strand.
CAGCTGGTATTCACCCAGCGCATGTCCATCCACGAGAATGCTGCCGGATTCGGGCTCGTAAAAGCGCGGGATCAGATGCGCCACTGTGGTTTTGCCACTGCCCGAGCGCCCCACCACGGCGGTCACCTTGCCGGCCGCGCAACGGAAACTGGCCGCGCGCAGTGCCGGCGGCGTGCCGGGCGCATAGCGCATGGTGACCTCGCGAAACTCGATGCCCTGCCGCAACTCCTGCAGCGGGCGCGCGTGCGCATCCGGCTCGCGCGGCTCGTCGAGCACCACGAAGACATCCTGCGCCGCGGTGATGCCCCGCTGCAACATGGATTGCACGTTGGTCATGCGCTTCAGTGGCGGCAGGATTGCGGCCATGGCCATGATCATCGACATGAACCGGCCCGCCGTCATGTGCTCCGCGATACCCGGACGCGTGGCAAAAAACACGATGCCGGCCAGCGCCGATGCGGCGAAGAACTGCACCAGCGCGGTCGAAATCGCGTTGGTCGCGCTGATTTTCACGTTGAGCGCGCGATTGTGATCGGCGACCGCATGAAAGCGCGCGGCCTCATACTTCTGCCCCGCGTAGATGCGCACCTCGCGCCAAGCACTGACGATCTCGTCGACCACGCCGGTGATGTCGCCCATCGAGTTCTGCAAGCCGCGGCTGATCGCGCGGTAACGGCGGCTGACCAGGTACACCACCACCGCGATGGTCGGCACCATGACCAGCAGCACCAGGGTCAGGCGCCAGCTGTTCCACAGCATCACGCCGATCATGGCCAGGATGGTGAGGCTGTCGATGATCGACACGCGCACCGCCTCGGTGGTGGCCTGTGCCAACTGATCGGCGGTGTAGGTGATGCGCGCGACCTGATGCCCGGAGGCCTCGCGGCCGAAAAATCCGCCAGGCAAGTCCAGATAGCGACCGAATACCTGCTCGCGCATGGTCTGCACGACGCCACGCCCGATATAGGCCATGCCGTAGCTGGTGATGAAGGTGGCCACCGCGCGCAGCAGAAAAATCGCGATGATGATGAGCGGCAGCCAGAAAATCGCTTCCGCATCGCGGGTGATGAATACCTTGTCGATCAGTGGCCGCACCAGTCCGGCGAATGCGCCCAGCGCCGCGGCATCGACCGCCATGCCGATGACCACGGCAACCGCCACCGGCCGATACGGCCGCAGGTAACCGAGCAGGCGCCGATACGTCGGCCAGGCGCTGGCTTCCCGCGCCGCATGCGCATCCATCAATGCGCGCCCTGACGCGGCGTCGTGGCCAGCGCCAGATGGGTGAAGCCGAGGCGACCCAGCGCGTCCATCGCGGTCACCACCGACTGGTTGGGCGACTCGGCGTCGGCGCGCAGGATCACGCTGCGTGTGCGATCGCTGCCCACGGCCCCGACGATGGCCTGCTGCAGCGCGCGTTCGCCGTCGCCCTGCACCGGCGTGTTGCCGATGGCGTAACGACCGGCGCGGTCGATGACGATCACCAGCGCATCCGCGCTGGGCGCGCTCGGCGTGGCGCTGGATGTGGGCAGGCTGACCTTCATGTGCGTCTGCTGCACGAAGGTCGTGGTCAGCACGAAGAACATCAGCAGGGTCAGCAGCACGTCGATCAGCGAGATCACGTTGATCTCGAAGTCGTCGTGACGCTGTGCCGTGGTGATGCGCATCGCTCAACGCTCCGCCGGCGCCGGCGCAACGCGCGCGCGCGTGGCGGACTTGGCGGGCGCGCGCGCGCTGCTGGCGGCAGATGCCGGCGTGGTCGCGGGCGGCGCGCCGGGCGCGTCGAGCTCATCGAGCAGGCGCGCGGCCTCCTGCTCCATGCTCACCGCGTAGCCGTCGATGCGACTGCGGAAATAGCGGTGAAACACGTACGCCGGGATCGCCACGACGAGGCCGGTCGCGGTGCAGATCAATGCCTCGCCGATACCGCCGGCCATCTTGGTCGGATCGCCGGCGCCGTGGACCATCACCGCCAGGAACATCCTGATCAAGCCGATGACCGTGCCCAGCAAGCCCAGCAGCGGCGCGATCAGCGCGATCGTGCCGAGGGTATTGAGATAACGCCCCATGCGGTGCACGACGTGACGCCCGGTGTCCTCCAGGCGTTCCTTGATCAGCTCGCGCGGCCTGCCGCGCACGCGCACCGCGGCGGCCAGCAACTGGCCCAGCGGCGAACCAGCGGCCAGCGCGTCGATGTGCGCAGGGTCGAGCTTGGCCGCGCGCGCCCAGACGCGCACCTGCACGCCCAGGTCCGGCGGCAGCACGGCGCCGCGGCGCAGCGTCCAGAACCGCTCGAGGATGATGGCCAGGGCCAGCGCCGAGGTCAGCAGGATCGGCAGCATCGGCCAGCCACCGGCAATCAGGATATCGAACACGCGCGTGATTCTCGTGCGACAACAGGCGGGCCGGATGATAACAGCGCCGCGGCGTGCTTCCGTGGCCGGCGCCTCACTCGCGCCACCAACGCGGGGCATCCTCCCGGCTGAGCATGAGGTGCGGCCCATCCGCGCGCATGTCCACGCGCAGGGCGCCGTGATCCGCGGTGTTGAACAGCGGTACGCCACGCACGCGCAGGCGCGCCAGCACGTCTGGATGCGGATGTCCGTAGCTGCTGCGGTAACCCGCCGAGACCAGCGCCAGGCGCGGACGCAGCGCATCCAGCAGCGCATCGGTGCTGCTGAAGCGACTGCCGTGGTGCGCCAGCAGTAACACCAGCGGCTGCGACGCGTGGCCGGTCATCGGCCCATCCTGCGCCAGTGCGCGCTCGCTGCGCGCGCCGATGTCGCCACTCAGCAGCAGCGTGCCGCCACGCCCGCGCACAGCCAGCACGCAAGAGGATTCGTTGCCACTGACCGCGCCGCCGCGGCGCGGATGCAGCACGCTAAACTCGACTTCGTCCCATATCCAGCGTTGCCCACGCACACAGGGCAGCAGCGGCAGGCCGACGCGTTCCGGCTCGCTGCCTTGCAACAGTGCGTGCGGGTAGGCCGCCAGCACCGCGCGTGCGCCGCCAGCATGATCGGCATCGCCATGACCGATCAGCAGTCGATCGAGTCGCTGCACACCCAGCGCCCGCAGGCTGGGCACCACCGCGGCTTCACCCAGATCGAAGCCCGAGCGATAACGGGGTCCGGCGTCATACAGCAGCGCGTGCCGTGGTGTTCGCAGCAGCACCGCCGAGCCCTGTCCCACGTCCAGCACCCAAGCCTGGAAATCTCCGCGCGCGGGCCTCTCCAGCGATGGCCACAACAATGGCAGCAGCAGCGGCAATCCGAGCACGCGCGCGGGCACTCCACGCGGCGCCAGCATCCACAGCACGCCGATGCACGCCAGCACGAACGCGCCGGCGCCCGCCCATGGCAGCCACGCCAGAGCCCACGGCCACGCCGCCATGTGCTGCAGCAGATCCCACTGCGCGCGCATCAGCCAAGCCGCGAAGCGCGTCAGCGCGACCCCGCCGGGCGCTCCGCTGACCAGCAGCAGACTGGCCACAAGCGTGATGGGCACAATGATGAAGCCCATCAGCGGCACCGCGACCAGATTGGCCAGCGGGCCAACGCGCGAGGCCTGTCCGAACAGCAGCACGGTCAAGGGCAGCAGCGCCAGCGCCATCACCCCCTGTGCCAGCCCCAACTCGGCCAGCCACGCGCGCCAGCCGCGTCCCGGCTGCAGCGCGTACACCAGCAGCGCCACCCCGGCGAAGGACAGCCAGAAGCCCGCGCCCAGCACCGCCAGGGGATCGAACACCAACACGGCCAGCAGCGCCAGCGCCAGTGTCTGCATGCCGCCCACGCCGCGCCGACGCGTGCTCGCCCAGGCCACCACCGCGATCATCAGCAGCGTACGTACCGTGGGCAGGCCATAGCCGGCGAGCGCGCCATAGGCCCACGCGGCGGCCAGTGCCACCGGTGCGGCCAGCACGCGCCGCGGCCAGTGCAGCAATACGCGCGGCCATAGCCAGGTGAATGCATAGACCAACAGCGCGCCGGCGATGCCGGCCAGACCCACGTGCAGACCCGAGATCGCGATCAGATGACCGACGCCGGTGGCGCGCAGCACGCGCCAGTGTGCCTCGCCGAGTCCACGCTGATCGCCCACGGCCAGCGCCTGCAGCAGCGGCGTGGCGCGGTCGCCCGCGGGCAGCGCGGCGGCAATGGCCGCGGCGATGCGTGCGCGCATCGCGTCCACGCACACCGGCGCGCCGCCCAGTTGGCGTGCCCTGCGCGCATCGCGTACATAACCGGTGGCGATCAGCCCATTCAAGGCCGCCTGGCGCTCGCTGTCGTAGCCACCGGGATTGACCTGCCCGTGCGGACGCTTGAGTCGCACCGTCAACTGCCAGCGCTGACAGGGCGTCACTGCCTGCGCGGCACCAAACCAGCTCAGCCGCACGCGACCATGCAACGGCAGGGCGCGGCCAGCGCGGCTGGCATGCTCGATTGCCAGGTCGAAACGCTGCGCGTCGGCAGCGGCTTCGGGCAAGCCGACCACGCGACCTTCGATGTGCAGGTCCTGGCCTTGCAGTTGCGGCGGCAGGCGCGCATGCAAGACCAGCGTGGCCATGCCGGCAGTCCATGCGAAAGCCAGCAACAGCACGCCGAGCAGGCGCAGGCGCGACATGCGCAAAAGCAATGACAGGATCAAGCCCGACAACGCGCAGGCCAGCACCATCCATGGCGGCGGCAGGTGCGGCAACAGCGCCGCGCCGACCACACCGGCCAGTGCCGCCAATGCGTGCGTGGCGCCAAGGCCGGTGCTGCGCTGCGCCCGTGCCCAGCGCGCCCAGGCCGCGCCGGCATCGCGCCCGAGCGCGCGGATGGCGACCATCGTCGTGATCCCTGCGACGCGAGCGCTTCCCTGCGGCACGGCGGCTATCCCGCGCGCATCTCGGCGAGGCGTCCGCCGGTCATTTCCAGCACGCGGTCCATGCGCGCAGCGAGGCGACTGTCGTGCGTGGCCAGCAACAACGCCGTGCCCGATTCGCGATTCAGCTCCAGCATCAGCTCGTACACGCCGCGCGCGGTGCGCTCGTCGAGATTGCCGGTGGGCTCGTCGCCCAGCACGCACAGCGGCTTGGTGACCAGCGCGCGCGCCACCGCGCAGCGCTGACGCTCGCCGCCGGACAGCTCGCCCGGCTTGTGCTGCAGGCGATGCCCCAACCCCACGCGCTGCAGCAGCGCCGCCGCCTGATCGTGCGCGTCGCTGACCGCATCGCCGCGAATCAACAGCGGAAACGCAACGTTCTCGACCGCGCTGAACTCGGGCAACAGGTGATGAAACTGATAGATGAATCCCAGCGCTTCGTTGCGCAGGCGCCCGCGCGCGGCATCGCCGAGCGCGGAAAACCTGCGCCCGGCCAGCACCACCTCACCTGCAGTGGGCGTGTCCAGTCCGCCGAGCAAGTGCAGCAGCGTGCTCTTGCCCGCGCCCGAGGCGCCGATCACGGCGACACTCTCGCCGCGGCACACGGCCAGATCGATGCCCAGCAGCACCTCGGTGCGCAGCTTGCCTTCCGCGTAGGTCTTGGTCAGACCTTCGGCGCGCAGCACGGCATCCACCACGGGCACAGTGGCGACGACGCTGGCGGCAGCTGCCGCGTCACGCGCGAGCTCATTCATAGCGCAGCGCCTCCGCCGGCTGCGTGCGCGAGGCGCGCCACGCCGGATACAACGTGGCCAGCATCGAGAACACGAACGCCAGCAGCGCGATCCAGCCGACGTCACGCCACTCCAGGCGCGAGGGCAGATTGCTGATGTAGTAAACGTCCGGCGACAGAAACTGCACGTGGAACAGGGACTGGATGCCATCCACGATCGCCGGCAGATTGATCGACAGCAGCACGCCGCCAAGCACGCCCAGAGCGATGCCGATCAGGCCGCTGATCATGCCCTGCACCACGAATACGCCCATCACCGTGCGCGGCGTGGCGCCCATGGTGCGCAGGATGGCGATGTCGGCCTGCTTGTCGGTGACCAGCATGACCAGCGTCGACACCAGATTGAACGCCGCCACCGCGACGATCAGCGAGAGGATGATGAACATGACCTTCTTCTCCATGGCAATGGCCTTGAAGAAATTGGATTGGGTGTCCATCCACGTCGATACCGCGTACAGCCCGCCGAGTTTCTGCACCAATTCGCGGCCGACCTGATAGGCGAGAAACGGGTGATCGAGTTTGAGGCGGATGCCGGTCGGCCCGGATTGCTGATAAAGCTTTTCTGCATCCTGCATGTTGATTTCGGCGCGATTGGCAAAATCCGCATTTCCTGCTTCGAACAAGCCGCTGACGGTGAAGCTGCGCAAGCGCGGAATCGCACCGATCGGCGAGGCGGTGAAATTGGGCACGAACACCACCACGTGATCGCCCATGGTCACGCCCAGGCTCAAGGCCAGATTGCGCTCCAGCACGATGTTCCAACTTCCCGGCGTGAGGCTGGACAGGCTGCCCTGCACCATGTGCTGGCCAATGCTGGTGACCCTGGTTTCATAGGCGGGCACAACGCCGCGGATGATCGCGCCTTGCGCGCGCTGGCCCTGCACGTAAGCCCCGTGCTCGACATACGGCGCGGCGGCCAGCACGTGTGGCAGCGCGTCGGCCACGCGCACCGCGTGCGGCCAGTCGCGCACCGGGCCATCGACGCCGGAAATCGTGGTTTCGGCGACCATGCCGAGGATGCGGTCGCGCAGCTCGTGGTCGAAGCCGTTCATCACCGAGATCACCGCGATCAACGCGGTCACGCCCACGGCGATGCCCAGCATCGACACCATGGAAATGAACGAGATGAAACGGTTGCGGCGCTTGGCACGCGTATAGCGCAGGCCGATGAACAGGCTCAGTGGACGGAACATGGACGGCTCATCGGGTTATCTCGGGGGGTGCGGAAATTGCGCCAGCGGGGCGCGCAGCGTGCACCAAGCCCGCGGCGCCGACAAGCGCGGCGCGGCCTCAGCGCGTGTGGGCTTGCGCCGACAGTCGCATGCGCAGCGCTCGATGCTGGTCGGCGTCAAGGCTGTCCGGCAGCAACCACAGCGTCGCGGCATGTGGGCGCGGGCCATCGCTCCAGACGAGACGCAGCACCAGCAGCGGGCCGAACACGCGCGCGGCGCGCCACTGCGCCGGCATGACATCGGCGCCACGCCAGATGCGCGCATCCTCGCGACCCAGCTCGAAGCTGCTGATTGGCGGCCTCAGCAAATGCCTCGCGGCAAGCGCAGCCAGCACCACGATCAGCCCGATGCCGGTGCCGCGCAGCGGCCAGGGAATATCCGCCAGCAGCAACGACAGCACGGCCAGTGCCGCAATCAGCATCAGCGCCAGCAGCAGGCTGGGCGATGCGCGCAGTTCAATGCGCAGCGCGGGCGCGGAAGTCATCGATCAGCGCCTGCCAGTCGCTGCGCGGTGCCGCGCTGCGGCCCGTGCACCACGCCCACAAATCCGGGTCCTGCTGCTCGAGCAGTTCGGCGAACGCCGCGCGTTGCGCCGCACTCGCGCTGCGCCAGTGCGCATCCAGCCAGCCGCCCAGCAGCACGTCGAGCTCCTGCATGCCGCGCCGGCAGCGCCAGCGCAGACGGCCCAGTTGCGCTGCATCCGCAGGCGCCGCGGCCGCGCCCATTTCAGCCGCGCCGCGCGACGATGAGTTTCTTGATCTCGGCGATGGCCAGCGCCGGGTTGAGACCCTTGGGGCAGGTCCGCGTGCAATTCATGATGGTGTGACAGCGGTACAGGCGGAACGGGTCTTCCAGTTCGTCCAGACGCGTGCCCGTGTCCTCGTCGCGGCTGTCCACGATCCAGCGATAGGCCTGCAGCAGAATCGCCGGGCCGAGGTAACGGTCGCCGTTCCACCAGTAGCTCGGGCATGAGGTGCTGCAGCATGCGCACAGGATGCACTCGTACAGGCCGTCGAGTTTCCTGCGATCCTCCGGTGATTGCAGGCGCTCGCGGTCCGGCGCGGCGCTCTCGGTGCGCAACCAGGGACGCACTGCGGCGTGCTGGGCGTAGAAGTGGGTGAGGTCGGGCACCAGATCCTTGACCACCGGCATGTGCGGCAGCGGGTAGATGCTGATGTCGCCCTTGCACTCATCCAGACCCGTGGTGCAGGCCAGCGTGTTGACACCGTTGATGTTCATCGCGCACGAACCGCAAATACCCTCGCGGCAGGAACGGCGCAGGGTCAGCGTGGCGTCGATCTCGTTTTTGATCTTCAGCAGCGCGTCCAGAACCATCGGCGAGCTGGAGACGTCGACTTCGAACGTGTCCAGGCGCGGGTTCTCGCCATCGTCCGGCGTCCAGCGGTAGATGCGGAATGTACGCACCTGCTTGGCGCCGGCCGGCGCCGCGTGGTGCTTGCCCTTTTGCACCTTGGAGTTCCTGGGCAACGAGAATTCAGCCATGACTGCGATTCCTCAATACACGCGCTTTTTCGGCGGCACCACGTCCACGTCTTTGCTCATCGTGGCCATGTGCACCGGGCGATGGTCGAAACGCGACTTGCCGGCGTCATCCACCCACACCAGAGTGTGTTTCAGCCAATTGACATCATCGCGATCGGGAAAATCCTCGCGCGCATGCGCGCCGCGGCTTTCGGTGCGCTGCTCGGCCGAGTGCATGGTGGCCACCGCCTGACCGAGCAAATTGGCAAGCTCCAGCGTCTCCACCAGATCCGAATTCCACACCAGCGAGCGGTCGCTGACGCCGATATCGGCAAACTGGTCGCGCACGCGGCTGATGTTGGCGCAGCCTTCCTTGAGCGTCTCGCCCGTGCGGAACACCGCCGCGTCACGTTGCATGGTGCGCTGCATGTCGCCGCGCAGCCTGGCCGTGGGCGTGCCGCCCTTGGCGTGGCGCAGGCCATCGAAACGCGCCAGCGCGGCATCCAGCACGCTGGCCGGCAAATCGGGATGTGGCGTATGCGGTTTGACCTCTTCGGCGCAACGATTGGCAGCGGCGCGGCCGAACACGACCAGATCCAGCAGCGAGTTCGAGCCTAGGCGGTTGGCGCCATGCACCGACACGCAGGCCGCCTCGCCGATGGCGAACAGACCCGGCACCACGGCGTCGTTGTCCTCACCCTTGCGCTGCACGACTTCGCCGTGGAAGTTGGTGGGGATGCCGCCCATGTTGTAGTGCACCGTCGGCAGTACCGGAATCGGCTGCTTGGTCACATCGACACCGGAGAAAATGCGCGCGGTTTCGGCAATGCCCGGCAGGCGCTCGTGGATCACGTCCTGGCCCAGGTGCATCAGGTTGAGCAACATGTGATCGTGCTCATCGCCGACGCCGCGGCCCTCGCGGATTTCCACGGTCATGGCACGGCTGACCACGTCACGCGAGGCCAGATCCTTGGCGCCTGGCGCGTAGCGCTCCATGAAGCGCTCGCCCTTGCTGTTGGTCAGATAGCCGCCCTCGCCGCGCACGCCCTCGGTGATCAGGCAGCCCGCGCCATAGATCCCGGTGGGATGGAATTGCACGAACTCCATGTCCTGCAGCGCGAGGCCCGCGCGCAGCACCATGCCACCACCATCGCCGGTGCAAGTGTGGGCCGAGGTGCAGGAAAAATAGGCGCGACCATAGCCGCCGGTGGCCAGCACCACGGCATGGCCACGGAACAGATGCAGCGTGCCTTCGTTCAGATCCCAGGCCAGCACGCCGCGGCATACACCTGCGCTGTCGAATACCAGATCCAGCGCGAAATACTCGACGAAAAACTGCGCCTGATGGCTCAGCGCCTGCTGGTACAGCGTATGCAGCATGGCATGTCCGGTGCGGTCGGCGGCGGCGCAGGTGCGTTGCGCGGTGCCCTTGCCGTAATGCGTGGTCATGCCGCCGAACGGGCGCTGGTAGATCTTGCCGTCCTCGGTGCGCGAGAACGGAACACCGTAATGTTCCAGCTCGATCACCGCGGGAATGGCCTCGCGGCACATGTATTCCACCGCGTCCTGATCGGCCAGCCAGTCCGAACCCTTGATGGTGTCGTAGAAATGAAAGCGCCAGTCATCCTCGCCCATGTTGCCCAGCGCCGAAGCGATACCGCCCTGCGCCGCCACGGTATGCGAGCGCGTGGGAAACACCTTGCTGATGCAGGCCGTGTTCAAACCCTTGGCGGCCATGCCAAACGTGGCGCGCAGACCCGATCCACCCGCGCCCACCACGATGACATCGAACTTGTGTTGCTGGATCTTGTAGCTTTCCATGGTCTCAACGTCCCAAAGCAATGCGCAGCACGGCGAGCGCCGCCAGCACCGCGGCCAGTACGGCGTAGAAGCGCACCGCGATCTGCAGCACGACCCCAAGCCAGCGCGAGTGCACGTAATCCTCGATCACCACCTGCAGCCCCAGCTGCATGTGCCAGAACAACGCGGTAATGAACACCAGCATCAGCACGGCATTGAGTGGATCGGCCAGCGTCGTGCGCGCTGACGCGTAATCGCCATGCAACAGCATCAGCACCAGCGCCATGAACCACAGCCCAAGGAAAACCAGCGCCACCGCGGTGATGCGCTGCCGCCACCAGTGGTTCACGCCCTCCTTGGCCGAACCCAGTCCGAGCGCGCGCTGCAGCGGATTGCGCAAGTCGTTCATCGCGCACCCCCGGCCAGCACGATCCACGCCCAGACCAGAATCGTCAGCAGCAGCGACAGCACCACCACAACCCAGCCATTGCGCACGAACGTCGGCTTGGCGAAGCCGAAGCCGGCGTCCTGCAGCAGATGCCTCACGCCGTTGCACAAGTGATAGGCAAAAGCCCAGGTCCAGCCAATCAGCAGTACCAACAGCGGGGGCGTCGCCAGAAATGATCGATAGACCGCGAAAGCCGCGCTCCCGTCCGCCAGCGTCAACAACCCGCCCAGCAGCAGCAGCGTACCTACGGCCAGTGCGATGCCGGTCGCGCGGTGCAGGATCGAGGAGACCATCTGCACCTGCCAGCGATAAATGCCGAGGTGCGGGGAAAGCGGGCGTCGCGTGTGATCCATGGCGGGTTCCTGGCGAGGGATCGGAGTCGGTGCTGACTGAGGAACGATTCAAAAATCGATGCAACGGCCGTTCTTTTCCCAATCGCCGTAGCGCGTGGGATCAAGCGGCGCGTGCGACGCCGGAGGGGCGGACGATGGAACCTGCGGCGGCGAAAGCGATGGCGTGCCGTGGTGATCGGGCTTTGGCGCGGTTGCAGGACGTGGCAGGTATGGGTCAGACATATGCTTCACTCGCAAGGATATAACCTTACTCCACCATGGCTCAAGCTCAGGCGCGGATTTACGCGCCAACCGCGCATGCAGAACGTGTTGTCCGAAGCACCTCACGAAGCAGCGGTTGTGCATTTGCACGGCGCCGATGCCGAGCGTTTCGCGCACGCGCAATTCGCCTCGGACGTGCGTGCGTTGCCACTGCAGCGCTGGCAGTGGAGCGCATGGCTGGATGTGCAGGGCCGCGTGCGCGTCCTGCTGCAACTGGCACGCATCGCGGACACGCGCTTCCTTGCGCTGCTGCGCGGCGGTGACGCACACACACTGGCCGCCGCACTCGGCCGTTTCCTGCTGCGCGACAAGCTGCAACTGACGGCACAGAAGATGCGCTTGTTGCCTGGCGCGGTGCTCGCCATGAACCAGGTCCAGTTGCAGGACCACGCGATTGCCCTCGGCATGGACACGCACAGCTGGATGCTCAGCGATGCGCAGGCCGACCCCGCGCAGCCATCCAACGTCATCGAGGATGCGTCGCGCGCAACGGCCTGGCTGCACGAGCTGCGCGCCGGTTGGCCGTGGCTGCCCGATGCCGCGCTGGATGCGCTGTTGCCGCCGGCGCTGGGACTGGAACATCTGGGCGCCGTGCGCTTCGACAAGGGCTGCTACCCCGGGCAGGAAATCGCCGCGCGCCTGCATTTCCGCGGCGGCAACAAACGCGAACTGGTACGCCTGCGCGGCGCCGCGCAAATCATCGAAGACCTGCTGCGTAACACGCCCGCGGCGTTGCAGGTTTTGCTCATGCACCGCGATGGCAGCAACGACAGCGTCGAAATGCTCGGTGTCTTGAACACCGCCAGCGCGGCCGCAAGCGCCTGGACAGCATTGATCGTCGCGCGCTATCCGGCTTGACGCACGCCGCGCGCACAAGCACGGCATGCGCGTCTGGCACATTCCTCGAAACTGAACGAGATCACCCGGGCACTTGCGCAAGTCCTGCGCGATGCGTACCGTGCGCCGGCCTTTCCGGGACAGCGGCATCATCGCCGCGGTCCTGCGCGCGGCGATCCGGAAGCTCCGCATCGCAGCGTGCATGGCCTGCACAAGGCCACCGACAAGCCGCCTGCGTCATGCAGGCAGTCAGGCGCGGCGCCCAAGGCGCCCCTGACACTCGGCCGCACCCGCCGGTGCTGGCCTGTACCCCATGTGCGACACCGCGACTGAACGCGGTGTCGTTGCCGGAAGCCCAGGACGAGCGGGCTTTCTCCCCATGCGTGCGCCGCAATCACGGGCGCCCACCAAGGAGTCGTGCGATGAAACTCGCCTGGTTGTTGTGGATGGCATCCTGGATGGCGCCCGTTGCGCCGCATCTGGCCAGCCAGACTTGTCTGGCGACCACGGTCTATCTGGAAGCCCGTGGCGAACCGCAAATCGGGCAGGCCGCGGTAGCTGAGGTTGCGCTACGCCGTCGCGAGATGGGCCTGTGGGGCAAGCACGTGTGCGAAGTCGTCACCGCGCCAAAACAATTCGCACCAAGCCTGGTGCCGCCGGGCACGCAGCTGGACAATCTGCAGTCGTGGCAACTGGCCTGGACCATCGCCGGCCGAGCGCTGCACGAATGGTCGCTGCCACGCGACCGCCGCCGCTACGTCGTGCCGCACGCGATGAGCTTCTATGCCGCCGACATTCCCGCGCCGTCGTGGGCCACAGGCTCACCGCTGGCGGTGATCGGCGATCACCGCTTCTACGCGGTGAACTGAGCCGCTTGGAGAAACGCCGCGCCCGGCGCAGCGTTGCCACGGAAGCGTTGCCACATGAGCGGATCACACAGTACGTGACACGCCTGCATGTGGTTCAGTGCTCGCCACGCCAGCGCGGATACACGCGCCCGTCGCGAATGACCACCGCATCGCCTGGGCGCACATCCGGGTATTGATGCTGGATCAGACTCACGTCGCGGCCGTCGCTCATGCGCATCCAGATGCGCCACGCTGGCACCTGATTGCCGTTCTGCCCGGCCACCGCGTTGCCCACCGCGCCGCCCGCTACGGCACCGACGATCGTCGTCGCAGCACGCCCCCCGCCATGCCCCAACTGGTTGCCCAGCGCGCCGCCGATGACTGCGCCCAGTACGGTGCCCAGCGTGCTGTCATTCTTTTCGACGTAGACCTCTTCGACATGCTGAACCACGCCGCAATCCGCGCACACCTGCCCGCGCGCGTAACCTTGCTGCGGACCATACCCATTGCGGTAAGGCTGCTGGGCGCAGCCAGCCAGACCCACCCCCAATGCGGCGACCAGCAACAGACTTCCCATCGTTTGCATACGCACACGCATGATCGACTCCTTGAACCAGGCCCGGGTATCACAGCATGCGCGCGCCATGCGCGCCTGCCGTTCCCGCAGCGGATTGCAGCAATGCCAGACTGAACCCGAGCTTAGAGGATGACCCGCTGGCACGTGACGGTCGCTGTCACGTCGATCCACTGCGTTGCGGCAAGTAGGGTGCCGCAAAGTGCCTTATCGTTACTGCATGCAGCAGCTGATCGACAGCCACAGCCATCTGGACGCCCATGCATTCGATGCTGATCGCGCGCAGGTGCTGGCGCGCGCAGACGCCGCTGGCGTGATCGCGCAGATCGTGCCCGCAACCACCGCAGCAAGCTGGCCGGCGCTCGGCTCACTCTGCGCCAGCCAGGCATCGTTGCACGCAGCCTATGGCTTGCATCCCATGTTTCTCGGCGCGCACGAGCAACGCCATCTGCAAGCGCTCGAGACACTGCTTGATCACGCTACGCCTTGCGTGGCGATCGGAGAATGCGGACTGGACCATTTCATGCCGGATATCGATCGCGCGCGACAACAGTTCTTTTTCGATGCGCAACTCGCCATTGCCACGCAGCGACATCTGCCGGTGATCGTGCACGCACGCCGCGCGCTGGATGCCGTGATCGCCAGCTTGCGACGCCACCCCGGCCTACGCGGGGTGGTGCACAGTTTCTCCGGCAGCGCGCAGCAAGCGGCGCAATTGTGGGATCGCGGTTTCATGCTGGGAATCGGCGGCCCGGTGACTTATGCGCGTGCGCAACGCCTGCGCGGCATCGTCGCGCGCATGCCGCTGCAATACCTGTTGCTGGAAACCGACAGCCCCGATCAACCCGACAGCGCTTGGCGCGGACAACGCAATGAGCCAGCACGCCTGCCGCACATCCTCGATGAAATCGCCGCGCTGCGCGGGCAGGCTCCCGATGAAGTTGCAGCCGCCACGCGTGACAATGCCTGCCGCCTGTTCGGCTTGTCCGGCGACCCACCTTGAGCATGGGCGCTTGACGATACGCCAATGCAACATCGAGAATTATTTCACCAGTGAAATTTAGGCCGGTGAATCAATGGCTTTGGTCGCTGAATTCTCCTTGATCCGCGCAGGTGTCGAGCGCGTCAGCGGGCGTGGCGTTGGTCTACCCGTCGATGACGTGATGCTGGCACGCAAAGTCAAGCATCTGGGCATGGCGATGACGGCGCGCCTGCAGCGCCTGCTGCAGCCTCATGGTCTGGTCGAAGCCGACTTCAGCGCATTGATGCAACTGTTCGGCAGCCCCGGCAAGAGCGCCTCGCCCGGCGAGCTGTGCAATCTGACCGCGCAGCACCCGACCAACATGACGCGCATCGCGGATGCACTGGTGCGCAAGCGACTGGCAACGCGCACGACCGACGCGGACGACCGGCGCCGCGTGATCCTGCGCATCACCGCACGCGGCGAACGTCTGGCGCGCATCCTGTTGCCGCAATTGAGTGCCGAAGTCCATGGCGCGCTCGCCGCCATGAGTGCGAGCGACAAACGACAACTCGATCGTTTGCTGCAACGGCTGGCCACATCGCTCGACGCCCACAGCGGGAAATCCCGTCCATGAACCGAATCCGCGCCGTCAGCCTGATCGCATTGCTCTCCTTGCTCACTGGCTGCGCCGGGCTACCGCCTGCGCTGCCACCACCGTCGGCATTGCGCGGCGATGCACCGCTGCGCGGCTTGCCGAGCACCACGCAAGCGGCATGGCCGACGGCTGACTGGTGGCGCGATTTCGACGATGCGCAACTCGACGCGCTGATGCAGCAAGCGCTGAGCAGTTCTCCCGGTCTTGCCGCGGCGCGTGCGCGCGTGCGTGCTGCCGTGGCGCTGGCCGGACTCGATGCCGCCGCGCAACGCCCACGCATCGGCGCCAGCGCCGACCTGACGCGCCAGCGCTTGAGCGAAAACGGGCTGATTCCACCGCGCTTTCTCGGTTTCACCTGGTACACACAAAGCGACCTCGGTGCGCAACTCGATTACAGCTTCGATTTCTGGGGCAAGCAACACGCACAACTCGCCAGCCGCATCGATGACGTGCGTGCCGCGCGCGCCGAGGCCCAGGCTGTGCGCCTGGGCTTGACCACGGCCATCGCAAGCGCCTACTTCGCCTGGCAAACCGATCAGGCGCAACTGCGCGACGCCAATGCGCTGGTGCGGCTGCAACGACAACTGCGCGAACTCAGCGCCGCGCGCGTCCGCCAGGGTCTTGATCCGGAGGATCTCGACGCCGGCGCGCGGCTGCGTTGGGCGCAGGCCAATACCCAGCGCGCAGAACTTGCCGGCATCGCGCAGACGCAGCGCGCCGTGCTCGCGGCACTGGTCGGTGTGGCGCCGGCGCAATTGCCACCGCTGCAGCCGCGCCCGTTGCCGGCGGTCAGCGCGGCATTGCCGGACGATGCGCGCCTGCAATTACTGGCGCGGCGCCCCGACCTGGTCGCGCTGCGCTGGCAGGTCGAGGCCATGGGCGAACAGGTTCGTGCCGCACGCGCCAGCTTCCTGCCCAATCTCAGTCTCGGCGCCATGGCCGGATTTTCCAGCATCGATACCAGCAAGGCACTGGCCCTGGGCAGCCGCGTGTTCGATGTCGGCCCCGCACTGAGCCTGCCGCTGTTCGATGGCGGTGCACTCAAGGCGCGCTACGGCTACAGCGTGGCACAACTCGATGGCGCCACCGCGCGCTACAACCAGGCGGTGCTCGATGCCGCGCGCGAAGTCGGCACGGCGGTGCTGGACTTGCAGCGTCTTGATGCGCAGCGCGCCAGCCAGCAGCAGGCGCTTACGGCCAGCGTCGAGTTGTCGCGCCAGGCCGCCGCACGCCTGCGTCAAGGCCTCACCGATGCCGCGCCCGCCATCGCCAGCGAGACCTCGCTGATCACCCTGCGCGCCACGCTAACTGCACTGCACGGCCAGCAGCTTGCCGCCGAGGTCGCGTTGATCCAGGCGCTGGGCGGCGGCTACATGGACGGCGCCGCTACCGCGACCCCTGCCGCCGCAGCCACCACACCCGCACCCGCCCACGCACCGGACACCACGCCATGAGCGACGCACAAACCACGACTGCACCCACCGCGCGGGGCGCAGATACGCCGCCATCCAGACGCCGCGCCATGCTGTTGATTCTGGCCAGCGCGTTCATGCTGGCTGGACTGATCTGGCTGGTGTTGTGGTATTTCGTGTTCTCGCTGCGCGTGACCACCGACGACGCCTACGTGCACGGCAATCAGGTCAATGTGGCCGCCGCGGTGCCAGGCACCATCGTCGCAGTGCTGGCCGACGACACCCAACTGGTGCGCGCCGGGCAGCCGCTGTTCAAGCTCGATCCGACCGATGCCGAGCTCAACCTGGCCAGCGCCCGCCATGCGCTGCAGCAGGCCGTGCGTGGTGTGGCCGCGCAATTCGCCCAGGTCGCCCAGGCGCAGGCTGAAATCGCCGCGCGTCAGGCACAGCTGGCGCAGGCCGAGGACACCCTGCGCCGCAGTGCGCCGCTGCTCAAGCAGCGTGCCGTTGCCGCCGAACAGGTGACCCGCTTGCGCAACGCCGTCATCGCCGCGCGCGCCGCGCTGCACGCCGCCGTGCAACAGGAACGCGCCGCGCGCGCCGCCGTGCAGGGCGCCGACATCGCGCGCAATCCCGGCGTGCTGCGCGCGCGCGACGCCTTCCGCGCAGCGTGGATCAACCTGCAACGCCACGTGGTGCTGGCGCCGGTGACAGGCTATGTCGCGCAACGCACGGCGCAGCTCGGGCAGCGCATCCAGCCCGGCCAACCGCTGATGCAGGTGATTCCGCTCTCGCATCTGTGGGTGGATGCCAACTTCAAGGAAACCCAGCTCGCCGACATGCGCATCGGCCAGCCGGTCACACTGACCAGTGACCTCTATGGCAGCGGCGTGGTGTTCCATGGCGCGGTCGTGGGCCTGGGCGCCGGCACCGGCTCGGTGTTCGCGCTGCTGCCACCGCAGAATGCATCCGGCAACTGGATCAAGGTGGTGCAGCGTCTGCCGGTGCGCATCTCGATCGACGCGAGCGATCTGGCGAAGCATCCGCTGCGCCTGGGCCTGTCGATGGATGTCGATGTGGATATCCGCGACCGCAAGGGCCAGGTACTGGCGCAGCAGCCGAGCTCGCAGCCGGCAGCAATCACCACGGTGTACGCGCATGAGTTGACGGGCGCCGACGCCGCCGCCACAGGCATCATCCAGGCTGCCGCCGCAGCCGCCACCGGGAACACGCGCGAGCCATGAGCCCAACGCAGGAGGCGGCGCCCAACGCCTACGGCACGCCGCTGAAGGGCACGCCACTGGTGATCATGACGGCGGCGATCGCCTTCGCCACGTTCATGGAAGTGCTCGACCTGACCATCGTCAACGTGTCGGTGCCGACCATCGCCGGCAGCCTGGGCGTCAGCCCCGAGGAAGGCACCTGGGCGATCAGCTCCTACGCGCTGGCCAGCGCCATCATGCAGCCGCTCACCGGCTGGATCGCGCGGCGCTTCGGCGAGGTGCGCACCTTCACCACCTCGGTGCTGCTGTTCGTGGTGTTCTCGGGGCTATGCGGACTGTCCACCAGCATGCCCATGCTGGTGTTCTTCCGCCTGATGCAGGGTATGGTTTCCGGGCCGATGGTGCCGCTGTCGCTGACCCTGCTGTTCAGCATCTACCCGCGCGAGAAACAGGGCGTGGCGCTGGGCCTGTGGGCCATGACCGTGGTGATCGCGCCGATTTTCGGACCGGTGCTGGGTGGCTACATCACCGATAACATGCATTGGTCGTGGATCTTCCTGATCAATATCCCAGTCGGACTCGCCGCCGGTCTGCTCACCCTGACCTTGATGCGCGGGCGCGAATCGAAGACCTTCAAGGTGCCGATCGACATCGTCGGACTGGTGCTGCTGGCTGCGGGCGTGGGCTCGCTGCAGTTCATGCTCGACAACGGCAACAACATGGACTGGTTCGCCTCGCCGCTGATCCTGACCCTGGGCCTGACCGCGCTGGTGTGCTTGAGTTTCCTGATCGTGTGGGAACTCACCGACCGACACCCGGTGGTCGATCTGCGCCTGTTCAAATCGCGCAATTTCAGCATCGGCGTGCTGTCGCTGACAGTCGGCATGTTCTGCTTTTTCGGCATCAACGTGGTGTATCCGCTGTGGCTGCAGACCACACTGGGCTACACCGCCGAATGGGCCGGACTGGCCACCGCGCCGGTGGGCCTGCTGGCCGTGGTGCTGTCGCCGCTGGTAGGCAAAAACCTGCACCGCATGGACTTGCGCATGGCGGTAAGTTTCGCCTTCATCGTGTTCGCCTGGACATCGTTCTGGTTTGCCGGATTCAGCACGGACTCCACATTCTGGCAACTGGTCGAGCCACGCATCGTGCAGGGCATCGCCATCGCATTCTTCTTCATCCCGCTGAATCAGATCATCATCGCCGGCCTGCGCCCGGACCAGATCGCCTCGGCCTCCGGACTGGCCAATTTTTTCCGCACACTGGCTTCCAGCGTGTCCACGGCGGTGACAGTGACGCTATGGCAGCACCGCGCCGAATATCACCACGCCGTGCTCGCCGAACAGGTCAGCCTGGGCAATCCCGGCGCGGTGGCTTACATCGACAAGGTGCATGCACTGGGACTGCATGGACCACCAACTTTCGGCCTGATCGATCTGATCGTCAGTAAGGAGGCCTATACGCTGGCGGTGAACGATGTGTTCTGGCTGTTCGGCTGGCTGTTCATCGTCATCATCCCGCTGGTGTGGCTGGCGCGACCGCCATTCAACGCCGCGGCTGGCGCGGGCATGCACTAACGGATACCAAAGCGGAAAACTGATCGGTGCCGCATCAACGCAGCGCGTGAATGTATGTTGCAACCTACTGCTGTGCTAGCGCAGCAGCAGTTCCAGCGTCTTGCCCGCGGCGGCCATGCCGAAACTTGCGGTGACGTGCATCACCGAGCCCAGACCGCCGCCGCAATCGAGGCTGCCAGGTTCACAAGCCGCATCGACATCCGGCGCGCGCCGCACGTTTTCCATCGAGTACACGGCGGCGATGCCGAAATAGCGCTCGGGGTTGCGCGCGAACCCATGCTGCTGGCGCAGGCGTTTGCGCACCAGCGCCAGCAAGGCATCGTGCTCGGTGCGCGAAAGATCACGCACTTGCACGCGCACCGCGTCGCTGCGCCCACCGGCCGAGCCCACCGTAACCACCGGCTGTTTGTTGCGGCGGCAGTGCGCGATCAACGCCACTTTCACCGCCAGGGCATCGCAGGCATCCAGGACCACATCGCAATCGGCGAGCAGATCCATACGCTCGGTGGTGAGAAACCGTTCCACAGGTTGCAGGTGCAGCGCGGGATTGATCGCGTGCAGCCGCTCGCCCAGCACCGCCACCTTGGGCTTGCCGTAGTTGCCGTCCAGCGCGTGCGACTGACGGTTCGTGTTGCTGATGCACACCTCGTCGGCGTCGATCAGACGCAACGTGCCAACGCCGCTGCGCGCCAGCGCCTCGGCCGCCCACGAGCCGACGCCGCCGACGCCGACCACGCCGACACGCGCAGCGGCAAGGCGCTGCAAGGCCGCTGCGCCATACAGGCGCACGACACCGGCAAAGCGTGGATCGGATGCAAGCATGGGCGGGCGAGGCTAACAGCGTCGCGGCACCATGCAAAGCCGTGCAGCCGGCGCAAGCCCGGCGCAAGGTGCGGATGGTTATGCTTGCGCATCGGTTCCACGACACAAGGAAGATTGCATGCGCTACGCGTTGGTCCTGATCCTCGGCATCGCCATCGGCGCCCTGGCGATGAGCCAGGTCGGCAAGATCCTGGCCGCGCGCGATGCCTACCCGCGCGGCGTGATGGCGGTGATGCAGCAGCACTACGGCGCTCTGCGCCACGGCCTCGACACGGGCACATGCAATGCCGCAGATAACCAGAACAACCTGGCCTGGGTGGCGCGCATGAGCATGCAGATCAACCCGGCGCTGAATCCGCATGCCGCCGATCTGCGCTTCGACACCTACGTGAGCAAGCTCGACGCGCGCATCGCCGCCGCGCAGGCGGTCGCGCCAGCCGACTGCCCGGCGCTGCGCCTAGCGGCGCAGCGCATCGGCGCCGCCTGCAGCGCCTGCCACGAGGTTTATCGTTGAGGTTACAGCCGCACCTTGCCGCGCAACACATCGGCGAACATGCGCCAGTCGCCGAGCAGGCTGTACCACGGGTGCTGGAACGTCGCCGGGCGATTTTTCTCGAACACGAAATGCCCGACCCAGGCAAAGCCATAGCCCACCAATGGAACCAGCAGCAGCCACCACGCATCACGTGTCAACAACGCCGTCAGCAGCAGCAACAGCACGATGCAACTACCGGCGAAATGCAGTTGCCGGCACACGCGGTGGCGATGCTCGCCCAGATAGAACGGATAGAACTCGGCAAAGCTGCGGAAACGCGCCATACGCGGCCTCGGCGGTGTGAATCGGTGCGAAACACACCCTAGCTCGACTGGAACCGCATCGCCACACACGGGTCCATAGCGGCATTCGTTGGCCGTCGAGGAACCCATCATGCAACGTACTTTGATGTTCGTAGCGCTGGCTGCCGCCGCCGCCACCGCGAGCGCCGCCAGTCTTCCCGCCATCCTGTCCGGCCACGACTGGGCAGCCATCAACCAAGCGCCCGCGCGGCTGATGCTCGCGCTGCGCGGTGACCGCAATCTGGATTGCCGACTCGAGCACTACGCCGGCGGCAGCACGCTGGACTGCGTGGCGCGCCAGCCGATGCACGTCCTCGGCCTGGATGTGGAGGAGTTTTACCTGCTGCACAACGCCAACGGCGAGCGCATGCTCAAGCTGGTTTCGCCGAGCGGCGTGGCGGCGGTGCGCCGAGCCGCGCAAGCCCACTTTCCGCATGCCGGGTTGGTATCCACCGGCGTCCTGCAGTGGAAGGCGGACCTCGGCGGCAAACACGAGTTGCAGGTCAGCCAGCGCAATGACCTGGCCGGTGAACTTGCCTTCGTGAACTGGAGGCCCGTGGCCCCTGGCGCACGCAAGGCCGGCGCCAGCATCGACACCGGCGTGCTCGAAGGCACGATCCGTGCGCGCGGACATGATCCACTGCGCGTCTGCGCGGTCAATGCCGAAAGCGGCCCGAGTCGCTGCGTGCGCGTGCCGATCGGCAGCAACCACTACCGCATCGATGGACTGCATGCAGGCAGCTATTTCGCCATCGGCTACGCCAGCAACGACCGCTGGCATCCAGCGCACGCGCACCAGTGGTCCAACTGCAAGCCCACACGCAGCAACGATTGCACCAATGGCATCCTCAAGGCGCTGCGCGTGAACCCAGGCGAGGTCGTGCACGCCGCGCTCAACCATGCCTTCACGCAGCTACCGGGCACGCTGAGCCAGGCGCCGATCAACACATGATCGACATCGGTCGTGGGCGCGGCGCGCGCGCAGGGAGCCATCAGCTCGGCGGCAACGGAATGAATTCGTGCTCGCCGGGCACACTACCCATGCGTCCCGCGGACCAGTCGCGCCTGGCTTGCTCGATGCGCGCACGCTCACCGGCAACGAAGTTCCACCATAGGTGCGGCGGCGTGCCGTAAGGCGCGCCACCGAACAGCATCGCGAGCAGCGGCGTGCGGGCACACAGGTGCCCGGGCGTGCCGCCGATCTCGACCGCCAACTCGCCGGCGAGGATGGGGCGGCCATCCAGTTCCGCGACCCCATCGAGCACATACACCGCGCGTTCGGCATGTTCGGCGGGCAGCAGCAGTTCGGCGCCCGTCTGCGCCACGCAGGCCAGATCGAACAACGCCCCGAAAACCCGCACCGGCGCATGGCGGCCATAGGCACTGCCCGCGATCAGGCGCAACTGCGCGCCATCCTGCTGCCAGGATGGCAGCGCCACGGCAGCGTGATGCTGGAACGAAGGCTCGCACTCGGCCGCACCCGGAGGCAGCGCCACCCAGGTCTGGATGCCATGCACGCGCTGTCCTGCCGCGCGCTGCGTCGGCGGCGTGCGCTCGGAATGCACGATGCCGCGCCCCGCGGTCATCCAGTTGACCGCGCCGGGCTCGATATCCTGCACGCTGCCCACGCTGTCGCGATGACGCAACACACCCTCGAACAGGTAGGTCACCGTGGCCAGGCCGATATGCGGATGCGGGCGCACATCGAGACCCCGACCCGGCGCGCAATCGACCGGTCCGAGGTGATCGAAAAACACGAACGGGCCGACCATGCGCCGCTGCACCTGCGGCAGTAGGCGCCGCACCATGAAGCCATCGCCCAGATCGTGCTGGCGACCGCTCAACAGCCAGCGTTGCGTGGTTTGCATCGGCGCGCTCCTCCGGCAATCACGGTGCTTGCGCACTCACCAGGCGCGGGCGTATTGCGGTGGTGGAGCGAGCGTGACTCCCAGCGCCTGCGCGGCACGGCGCGGAAAGTACGGATCGCGCAGCAACTCGCGCGCCAGCAGGATCACATCTGCCTGCCGCGTGGCGAGGATGGTTTCGGCCTGCTGCGCGTCGGTGATCATGCCCACCGCGCCAGTCGCGATGCCGGCCTCGTTGCGTATGCGCGCGGCGAATTCAACCTGATACCCCGGCCCCGGCTCGATCTGCTGCCGCATATCCAGCCCGCCGGAAGACACATCGATCAGATCCACGCCGAGCTCACGCAACTGCCGGCACAGCGCGATGCTTTGCTCGATGTCCCAGCCACCTTCAACCCAATCGCTGGCCGAAATGCGCACCCACAGCGGCTTGTGCGCTGGCCACGCGGCACGCGCCGCAGCGGTCACTTCCAGCAGCAGGCGGATGCGATTGTCGAAGCTGCCGCCATAACGGTCGGTGCGCTGGTTGCTCAGCGGCGATAGGAACTGGTGCAGCAAGTAGCCGTGCGCGGCGTGCAGCTCGATCAGGCCAAAGCCCGCGGCATCCGCGCGTCGCGCCGCGGCCACGAACTGCTGCACCAGCGCGGCGATGTCGGTGTCATCGAGTGCGCGCGGCTGACGATAATCAGCGCGAAATGCCCGCGCACTGGGCGCCAGCGGCTGCCAGCCGCCAGCGGCATCGTCCACACCCTTGCCGCCGTCCCATGGCGCGGCGGTGCTGGCCTTGCGCCCGGCATGCGCCAGTTGCATCGCCGGGATCGCGCCCTGCGCGCTGATGAACGCCGCGATGCGTGCCCATGCGTGCTGCTGCGTGTCATTCCAGATCCCGGTGTCGGCTGGCGAAATGCGGCCTTGCGGCGCCACCGCCGTGGCCTCGGTGAACACGACCGCGGCGCCACCTACCGCGCGCGTGCTCAGATGCACGAAATGCCAGTCGTCTGGCACACCATCGCGCGCCGAGTACTGGCACATCGGCGAAACCACGATGCGATTGCGCAGTTTCAGTTCGCGCTGTTGGAACGTGGAGAACAAAAGCATGCGGGTTCCTTGGTCAAGGGCTGGTGCGAGCGGTCTGCCGACGCGTCACGTGACAAGTATCGCAGCCAGGTCCGGCCGCGTGCGCGGCGATCATTGCCGCGGCCGAAACGAACCGTTCACGCCCTTCGTACGGCCCACGCCGCGATGGCACGCGCAACCGGTTGCGGTGCCTGCATCCAGCCAAAGTGACCCACCGTGGCCGTGCCAAAATCCGCAGCATCGAGCTGGATTTGCTCGCACGATGCATTGGGCAGTTTGGCCAGCAAGTGGTCGACTGCCGCTTGCGGCACCAACCGATCATCGCGCGCATGCAACACCAGCACCGGCTGACGCACCTCCGCCAGCGCAGCGTCGGCATCCATGTCCTGACCTGTGATCAGATAGCACCCGCTGCGCGCGCTGCGCGTCCAGTCGCGGATCACGCCACGCGATTCGTTGCCACCGAAACCGAGACGGCGCCCGGGGTAATAACCCCATGTACCCGCGACCAGCGGCGCCAGTGCGAATGCAGCACGCAACGGCCACCGCTGCGGCCAGCGAAAATTGCGCCAGTACGGCGTGCCGCTGCCGATCAGCGCCAGACCATCGATGGGCGCGCGGACCTGGCTGACATACAACAGCGCCAATTGTCCGCCGAGGCTGTGACCCCCCAGCAGCCAGATCAGCCCCGGCGCGGCCGCGCGTGCGGCCGCAAAGCTGGCACCGATATCGCGCAGCAGCTCGCCGTAACCCCAATCCCGCGCCCGACCGCGACCGGCACGCAACGAACTGCTGCCGATGCCGCGCCATTCATGCACGGCGCAGGCAATGCCCTGCTCCGCGCAATGCGCAGCCAGGGGTGCATAGTGCCGCGCCGCGACACCCATGGCCGGAAGCCACAGCAGGCCGTACTGCGCACCTTCCGGCAGTACCAGGCTGATTTCCGCCGTTGCGCCATCCGCAGCCTGAACCGGGATCGTCCTGGAGACGCTGGACAGCGTGATCGTCGTCATGATTTCCTGATCCATTGATTGCAAGCACTTCCAGCAGGCGCGCGCGGCATGCGACTTGCTTGGTGAGCTGCCAATCACCGCGCAACGAGCCTCCATTTTGTTGATGCCGCACTCCAATTCAAGCCGGATTTTGCTGGGCGTGCTCATGACACTGGGGTTGTCGTGCGCGCTGGCCCTGCCCGCACGAGCGGCGCAAGTGGCTCTGCGTGGCGCCTGGATGATGGCACCCGCGCAGCGGACAACTCCGGCACAGCCACCTGCCGTGGCCACGGCGCATGCGTTGCAGACATTCAACACGGGTGGCCTCGTGCACCTGCCGCGCGGCGTCAACGGCACCTGGGTACGCCTGCAACCGGCCGCAGGCACATGGCCTGCGGGGGTGTGGATGCTGGCCATCGATCAACCTGGACTGGGCGTGGTCAGGCTGTACGCTGCGGATCAGGCACCACAGCAACAAGCTCTGGAGAACCTCGATCGCGGTGTGTTGCATCCGCCAGGACAGCTGGTTTTTCGCCTCGAAAACCTGCGCGGCGACGCGCCGCTATGGCTGTTTTTCCAAGCCAACGCCTGGCTGGGCAGCTCCATGCATTTCGCCCTGCGCTCGCCGCAAGCGTGGGCAGTGCAAGCCAATGGCTGGCTGGCATTTGTCACCAGCGTGCTCACCGTGCTGTCGGTGATGAGCTTGATGGGCCTGTGGTTTGGACTGCTGCTGCGCGATCGCGCCTACCTGTTCTACGCCGTGTACGTGCTGGCCTATGCGTTACTGAGCGCAGTCAGCACAGGTTATGCGTTTCATCCATTGGAACTGGGCTGGGTGGCGGATGACCCGGCCATGGTCGCGCGCGTGGCCGGTGGCATGGCGGGTGCGGCGAGCATCCTGTTTGCTACACGTTTTGCCGACCTGCCACGCTATCTGCCGTGGTCGCGGCATATTCCACAAGGATTGGCGGGACTCTTCCTCGGCATCGTGCTGCTCAGTCTGGTGCCGTGGACGGCGGCGCGCGCACTCGGTGGCTGGCTGCAGAACCCGGTGGTGGTGCTGGCCGGGCCCAGCGTATTGACCCTTCTGGTGCTGGCCTGGCTGCGCGGTAGTCGCTACGCCGGGTTCTTTCTGCTCGGCTGGTCGCCGCTGGTGATATTGACGGTGTGTGACAGCCTGCAGTCGTTCAACCTGCTGCAATCCTGGACCTGGCTGCAGCGCGCCAGTCTGGCCGCCGCGGCATTCGAAGCACTGGTGCTCATCGCCGGCCTTGCCGATCGCACGCTGGCTGCGCGTCGCGACCATCGCCAGGCGCTGCACCGGGCCGAGGTCGATGCCCTGACCGGCACTTACAACCGCGGCGCGCTGCTGAGGCGCCTGCAGAACATGCTGGAAACGGAAACCGGGCCGCTCAGCGTGCTGTTCGTCGATCTCGACCACTTCAAGCGCCTCAACGATCACGCCGGGCATCAGGCGGGTGATCAGGCATTGGTGGCCTTGGTGCGCACGTTGCGTTTGGAACTGCGCGAGCACGATGTGCTGGGCCGCTACGGCGGCGAGGAATTCATGGTGCTGCTGCCGGGACAGAGCCTTTCGCAGGCATTGGGCGTGGCCGAGCGCCTGCTGGAAGCAGTGCGCAACCGGCGTCTGGCGATCAGTGCCGATCTGCCCGGCCTGACCATCAGCATCGGCGCAGCCGAGGCGCAGATGGGTGAATCCATGCCGCAATTGCTCAAGCGCGCCGATCAGGCCATGTACGCGGCCAAACACAATGGTCGCGATCAGGTTCAAGCCGATCCGCGCTTGCCCGCACGCGCACCCGCAGGCTGAAATGCAAAGGTCAGGCTTGCATCGGCCCCCTGAGATCAGTTTGCACACCCGGGCATCCTTGCCGCGGTTTGCAAACAAACGGGCGCGGCAGAGCCGCGCCACTTTTGTTGCAACAAGCACTTGCGTGCTCGTCGCGGCGGCACGTCCATGTGCCGGAGCGGTTGTGCAAATCGCTCTTGAAATGCAAAAGGCCGGCTTGCGCCGGCCCTTGTTGCACCCAACCCGGCCGGGCCGGGCACAAAGGCCTCAGACGGCCTGAACCTCGTCGGCCTGCAAGCCTTTCTGGCCCTGCACAACCTTGAAGCTGACCTGCTGGCCTTCCTTGAGCGACTTGAAACCATTGCCCTGAATAGCGCGGAAATGCACGAACACATCCGGACCATCGTCACGGCTGATGAAGCCGAAACCCTTGGCGTCGTTGAACCACTTGACGGTGCCGACCTGACGATCTGACATTGAAACACTCCTGGTAAACAAAAATGAGGCGAGGCGCACTGCAACGCCGGCTTACTGGGTTGTGCATGGAACAGGAGCGTAGCGATGGAGCGGATCGTTGGTACAAACCTTTGGATCAACCAGCATCGGGCCCGCGCTTGAGGACCTTGCAAACACAGTATCGACAACGATAGCAGAATTCAGACCGAATCGCCGCACGATCTGAACACAACGATAATGTCGTCGTCGCCCGGCACACCGAAATATTACGCAGGAGTCACTAGAATCAGGGCGAAGACGATCCGGGCGGTCCAGTCGCTCGGATCGCAGCCTCCTGGTCGCAACATCCACTTCACCGCATATCCGATGATTCTTTTTTGTCTCCACGTCATTCAACCCGAGGGAAATCCCATGAACAAGGCATTGATCGCACTCACCGGAATCGCCCTGATCTCCAGCGCCATGGCAATGGCGGTGCCCGCGCAGGCGCAAAGCGTGATTACCCGCAACGGCGCTTATTACGTGCGCTGCTATGACTGCGGGCGTGTCATCCAGGTCGAAACCAATATCACCCAGGGTGACAACCATCAGGTCGCTGGAACCATACTCGGCGGCGTCGTGGGCGGCCTGCTCGGCAACCAGGTCGGTGGTGGCCGTGGCCGCACACTGGCCACGGTCGCAGGAGCAGTCGGCGGCGGCTATGCCGGCAACCGCCTCGGCCAAGGCGGCCAGAACACGGCCTACGTGATCCGCATCCGCATGGCCGATGGCAACATCCAGCGTGTCCAGGTGCAGGACGCGCGCGGCATTCGCGACGGCGACATCGTGCGTGTTGACAACAAGGGCAATATCACCGTGGTCAGCCAGCGCTGATGGGCACGACCAGCCGCGGCATTCATCAAGGCAGCGGCTGGTCGCCTCACCCAATGGTCATCGCCACAACACGAATCGACTGACACGATCCGTGGCTTTCGCGAGTATCGTTCGCGGGATCCTGCCACGCCTCGGGAATCGCGATGCCCACTTCCAGCTGCCATCCATCCGCTCCGCACCGCAAGCTGCATGCGCCCGACTGGTTCGTGTCGAGCCTCATGATGGAGCGCGCGCTGGATGCGATCCTGCGCCGCGTGAAAAAGCTCGACCGCAGCCATGACATTCCCTATCTCGCCGGCTACAGCCTGGATGGCAAGACCATCTACATCGACCGCCACTTGCCGAAGAGTTTTCGCTACCGCGGTCGTGACATCGAAGTGGATCGTTATCTGATCTTGCACGAAGAGGTCGAGAAAACCCTGATCGACCAGCTCGACCTGCACTATCTGCATGCGCACCAGATCGCGACGCGCGCCGAAGAAGCCGCCGTGCATGCGGACCGGGTCGCGTGGCGCGCCTACGACCGTTTCATGCAGAAATACGTCAAGTCGATCGGCGATGAACGCCTGAAGAAAATCCCCGATGATCTCGACCTCAAGCCCTATCGTGATTACCACGACTATGACTTGCTGCAGCGCATGGACCGCGCACTGACGCGCAGCAGCACGCCGCGCAGCATGGCCAGCAAGGCGTTTCGCCAGGAACTGGCCGACTACATGACCGCATTTCACGACCAACACCGGCTCGATCTGCGCCACGGCAAAAGCGCCGCGCGCGCGCGCGCGGCGAACCAGCCTGCGCCACGCGCGACGGCAACCAGAAAACCAGCGGCAGGCAGCATGACCACCAGCGGCAAGCCGGTGACGCGCGCGAGTACCGCGCCAGCCCCCCGCGCGCGTGGCGGAAAAACCACCGCCTGATGAGCCGCGCTCAGCGCGGATTGCAAACCCGCGGCGCCTCGCGCCCGATCGCGATCCGCGCCACGCCTGCGGCATCCATGCTGCCGCGATACATGCCCGCGGTATTGAACGGCAACGCGAAGCGACCGTCCGCCGCGAGCACGATGGCGCCCCCACTGCCACCCAGCGCAGGAATCTGCTGCATGATCACGGCATCGGCCGCGACATCAGGCGCTGCGCCGGCCGCGATCCGCGTGCATATTCCATGCGCCGCGCAGGTGCGCAGATAAAACTCGCCCCAGCCAGTGCACGACACCGCAGCGCATGAATCGGCATAAGTACCAGCGCCGATCACCGGCGTATCGCCGATGCGTCCCCAGCGCTTGCCGGTCATGCCGCCGGTCGAAGTCGCCGCAGCCAGTTGGCCACGGGCATCCAGCGCAACCGCGCCGACCGTACCAAAATAATTCGTGGAGGATGCAGTCCCGGGGCCCTGCGCCGCGTGCAGATAATCACGCCATTCCTGGTATCGCTTCGGCGTATCGAAATAGGCCGGCTCGACCATTGCCACGCCCACCACGCGGGCGAAATCCTCGGCGCCCGCGCCGGCCAGCATCACGTGGGGAGACCGTTCCATTACCGCGCGTGCCAGCTGCACCGGATTGCGCACATGGCGCAACCCTGCCACGCTGCCGGCGCGCAACGTGGCGCCGTCCATTGCCGCGGCATCGAGTTCGTGCCGACCGTCGTGCGTATACACCGCGCCATGGCCGGCGTTGAACCAGGGCGCATCCTCGAGAACAGTGACCGCTGCGACCACCGCCTCCAGCGCAGCCGCGCCCGCTTCGAGCAGCGCATGACCCGAACGCAGCGCATCCGTCAGCGCCGCGCGGATGGCACGCGCGTCCTCGTCATCCAGCGCTTCGGGAATGGCGCCAGCGCCACCGTGGATCAGCAGCGTTGGCTTGAGGCTTGCGTTCATCAATATCTCCCGACGCGCAATTGCGATGCTGTGCATGATGCCAACAACAGCGCCGCGCGACATGTCGCATCGCGACGCGGGAACCGGGAAGGCAAGCCGCCGCTCAATCCTTGATCAAATGCGCGTTGGGAAAGCGCACGCTGACCGTGGTACCTGCATTCAACTTGCTGGCAAAGCCGATTTCCCAACCGAAGCGCTCGGCCAGACGTCGTACGATATTGAGTCCGATGCCATGGCCATCGCTGTGCCCACGTT
This sequence comes from Metallibacterium scheffleri, assembly GCF_002077135.1. Lineage (NCBI taxonomy): Bacteria > Pseudomonadati > Pseudomonadota > Gammaproteobacteria > Lysobacterales > Rhodanobacteraceae > Metallibacterium > Metallibacterium scheffleri. Next base: position 1,546,457 of record NZ_LDOS01000002.1, read on the forward strand.
GCGCACGAAAAAACGGCGTCGTCAGCTGCGCCAATTCATCTGCGCTCATGCCGATGCCGGTATCTACTACGCGCACGCCGTTTTCGGCGATCACTACACGGATGCTGCCGTGCTCGGTATACAGGCAGGCATTGCGGATCAGATTGGCCATCAGCACCGCGAAAGCACGCGCAGGTGCGTACAAACCGAGGCGGGCCTGTTCCACCAGCTCCAGCTTGACCGGCTTGCCGGCTACCAGATCCTGGGCTTTGTCGATTTCCTCGCGCAGTACGTCGTTGACCACGAAGTCTTCGTCGGGAAGCCCCACATCGCCCTCGCGCGCCAGAATCAGGAACGCCTGGATCAGGGATTCCATATCGCGGACCGCGCGGCGAATGCGCTGCACCGAACGCTGCCCGAAGGCGGTCAGACTGGCCTCCTCCTCAAGCACATCGGCGGCGACCTTGATCACAGTCAGCGGACTGCGCAACTCGTGGCTGGCGTCACGCGTGAAATTGCGCTCACGCTCGATGAATTGCTCGTTGCGGCTGGCGAAACGATGCAGGGCGCCCGCCAGCACCAGCACATCGCCATCGGCATCGGAAGGCAGGTGATCCGGCGCCAGAAGACCGAGGTCAGGATGCAGTGGATCGAGTTCGCGGACCACGCTGGCCAGCGCGATCACCGGCGACAGCGCACGGCGCGATGCACGGTAGGTGAAATACAGGGTGATGTAGATGATCAGCAGCACCACGGTCAGCGGCACGAAGCCAAAGAAGAACGCCAGCTTGTCAACCTGCTCCTGCTTGAACACCAGGAACAGTCGGCCATTGGGCCAGTCGCTGACATAAACGAGGTCGTGCCCATTGGGCCGGTTGAGCCGGTGATAGCCCAGCGTGAAACTGCGCAGGTAATCAGGCAGTACAGCGACCCCCTGCCCCGATGGCTGCAGAAACCCGCGCAGGTTGGCCGTGTTCGGAGGCTTGGCCACCGGATTGTGCTCGATGCGCTGCCAGTAGTGCGCGGCTTCCTCGACCAGGGCACGCTTGATCAGCACATCCTCGAGCACCGCGGCGGCACCGTAGACCCCCAGAATGGTGGCGAAAGTGATCGCCGCCAATTGCAGGACGAACATCGCCCAGATCTTGCGGCGTATGCCATCGATACGACGCATGCGTGGTATCCCGGTGGAGGCTTGGTTGATCTCAGCCGATCTGCTGCGCGCCGCCAGCCACTTCATGGTCCAGATCGGCCAGCCGGTAGCCCGCGCTGTGAATGGTGTGCAGCAGCGGCCGCTGGAAGGGTTTGTCGATGATCTTGCGCAGATTGTAGAGGTGGCTGCGCAGCGTATCCGAATCGGGCAGTGCATCGCCCCAGATTTCGCGCTCGATGTCCTGGCGGCTGACCACCCGCGGCGATTCACGCATGAGGATACCGAGCAGCTTGAGGCCGATCGGCGAGATCTGCAGATCCTGTCCGGCGCGCATCAGGCGCAACGTGGCGGTGTCCAGCACCAGATCGCCAACGCGCAGCACCTCGGTGGACACCTGACGCCGATCGCGGCGGATCAGCGCGCGCACGCGTGCCTCCAGCTCGCGGATCTCGAACGGCTTGACCAGGTAATCATCCGCGCCCGCATCCAGCCCGGTGAGCTTGTCCTGCAGCGTGTCGCGCGCGGTCAGCATCAGCACCGGCGTGGATTTTTTGGCGTCCTGGCGCAGCTTGCGGCACAGGTCGAGGCCGTCCATGCCGGGCAGCATCAGATCCAGCACGATCACGTCGAAGCTCTGACTGACCGCAAGATGCAGACCCGTGACGCCATCGCTGGCGTAATCCACGACGTAGCCGCGACGCTCGAGAAACTCGCCCACCATTTCCGCGATGGCGCGGTTGTCCTCGATCAACAGGATCAATCCAGCGGGTTCGTCACGTGTATTCATGGGCTTGCTCCGGGAGGGCTCGGCACTCTTCACTCATGTGAAGAGTGCACCTGCCAAGAGTGATCCCGGCGTGAAGATCACGCGGTGCTGAGGTTCATCGCGGCAATCCGCTGAGCATCGGCTGCAGCGCCGGCCACACCGTATCCAGCACCAGCGGCTCACCGGCCGCGCGCGGATGCAGGCCGTCGTCCTGCATCAGCGCCGGTTGTAATGCGACTTTGGCCAGCAGGAACGGCACCAGCGGCAGCCTATAGCGTCGCGCCAAGCGCGCATAAATCGCCTGCAACCCGGCGCGATAGCGCGGACCGTAATTCACCGGCAATTCGATACCCAGCAACAGCACCTTCGCGCCCGCCTCACGGCTGCGCACGATCATGCGCTGCAGGTTGCGTTCGATCTCGATCAACGGCAGCCCGCGCAGGCCGTCGTTGGCGCCCAGTTCGATGATCACCAACGCGGGTTTGTCGCGCGCAAGCAACCGCGGCAGGCGCGCCAGGCCATCGGCGGTGGTCGCGCCGCTGATGCTGGCGTTGATAACCTCGCGCGGTGGCCGCATCTCGGCCAGACGCGCGCCCAGCAGATGCACCCAACCTTGCGCGCGCGGGATGTTGTAAGCAGCCGAAAGCGAATCGCCCAGCACCAGAACGGGGCGCGACGTCACAGCCCGATTGGTGGCAAGCGCTGCCACCCCCTGCGTCGGCAGCGCCAACAATCCGATCAGCAACAGCCAGCACCACGAGGACCACCGCACCATGGATTCCGACTCCTGCATGCTTGAAGCCCGCGATGTTAGCAAGCACGTGCGCAGTCCCGACGGCGAGGCACTGGAAATCCTCGATGCGGTGGACTTGTGCGTGCCGCGTGCTGCCAGCGCCGCGATTGTCGGCGCTTCGGGCTCGGGCAAGACCACGTTGCTGGGGTTGCTGGCCGGGCTGGATCAGCCCAGCAGCGGACGCATCGTGCTCGATGGCCATGTGCTCACCGATCTGGATGAGGAGCGCCGCGCACGATTGCGGCGCCGGCTGGTGGGCTTCGTGTTCCAGTCGTTCCAGCTGCTGCCGGCGCTGAGCGCATTGGAAAACGTGCTGCTGCCGCTGGAACTGGAGGGTAGCCGCGACGCGGTCACACGGGCCACGGATGCGCTGCGCGCGGTGGGTCTGGCGCAGCGTCTCGGGCATTACCCGGCGCAGCTTTCCGGCGGCGAACAGCAGCGCGTGGCGATCGCACGCGCCTTCGTGCACCAGCCGCGCGTGCTGTTCGCCGATGAGCCCACCGGCAATCTCGACCGACGCACGGGCGCGGCCATCATCGACCTGCTGTTCGAGTTGAATCGCGCACAGGACACGACGCTGGTGCTGGTGACCCACGACACCAATCTGGCGGCGCGTTGCGATGCGTTGCTGGAACTGGTCGACGGGCGCATTCGCGCCACGCAGGCATGAAAGCGTTGCCGCTGGCCTGGCGTGGCCTGCGCCGCGAATGGCGCCTGCCCGAGCTGCGCACGCTGGCGGCGGCGCTGGTGCTGGCGGTCGCGGCGCTGGGCGCGGTCGCCAGTCTCGGTGCGCGCGTCGAGCAGGCGCTGCTGGCGCGCGCCGCCGAGATGATCGGTGGCGACCTGGGCGTGTCCACCGACTATCGCAAGCTGCCAGCCGACTTCAGCAGCGAGGCGGCACGTCTCGGACTGCAGCAGAACCGCAGCGCCAGTTTCCCGAGCATGGCGTTCCACGGTGATTCCAGCCAGCTGCTGGATGTACTCGCCACCGACCCTGCCTGGCCCCTGCGCGGCCATGCGCAACTGGCCGCGGACAACGGGCGCGTGTACGACGGCCACGGTCCGGCGCGCGGCGCGGTGTATCTGGACCAGCGCGCGCTGGATGCGCTGCATTTGCGCGTCGGCGACACGCTGCAATTGGGCGGCATGCAACTGCGCATCGCCGCGCGCCTGGTGCAGATGCCCGACGGCGGCGCGCTGTTCGCGCTGGCGCCGCGCGCCGTGGTCAATCTGGCCGACGCCGATGCGGCCGGATTGCTGGGCGCGGGCAGTCGCGCCACCCATCGCCTGTTGCTGGCCGGCACGCCAGCGCAAATCGCCGTGTATGCGCGCTGGGCCAAGGCGCACCTGCCCAGCGGCGCGCGTCTGATCACGCCGAGCGACGTTCAACAACGGCTGCGTTTCGCATTTGATCGCGCCAGCACGTTGCTGCGACTGATCGCGCTGTTGTCGGCGCTGCTGTCCGGCATCGCAATCGCATTGGCGGCGCGACGCTATGCGCTGCGCAAGATCGACGAGGTGGCACTGCTGCGCGCCCTCGGCGCGCCGCGCCGCCAGGTACTGGGACTGCTGGCCACGCGCCTCGGCAGCATCGCGCTGGTGGCGCTGGCGCTGGGCGTATTGCTGGCGCTGGCACTGGCGGCGCTGGCCTGGCATCTGGCGCAAGCCTTGCTGCCGCAGCCAGCGCCGCCGCTGTCGATCGCGCCGGCACTGGGCGCGGCGCTGGCCGGAGTGGCGGTGCTGCTGGGCTTCGCGCTGCCGCCGCTGGCGCGCCTTGCCTCGGTGCCGCCGCAAGCGGTGTTCCGGCGCAGCTCCGGCGCGCTGCGCTGGCGCGACCGGCTGCTGTATCTGCTGCCGCTGCCGGTCGCGCTGGGCCTGATCCTGGCGCAGGGCGGTGGCCTCAACCTCAGCCTCGGACTGGGGCTGGGTCTGGTCGGCGTCGGTACGGCCGCGGCGCTGATCAGCGCCGCGCTGCTGACGCTGGCGCGGCATTCCGCCGCGCATGCGCATCCGGCGCTGCGCATCGGCCTGGCCTCGCTGGCGCGGCGCCGTGGCCTGAGCCTGCTGCAGTCCGTGGCTTTATCGCTGGGGCTCAGCGCGCTGCTGCTGCTGGCCGTGGTCACACCCGCACTGCTGGGTCAGTGGCAGCGCGAGCTGCCGCCTGACACACCCAACTGGTTCGCGTTGAATGTGCAGGGCGCGCAGCGCGCAAGCTTCGCGCGGCAGGTCGCGCAAGCAGGCGGCACCGAGCTGAACATGCTGCCGCTGATAGTCGGCAACTTGAGCACCATCAACGGTATACCGATCGCGCAGCGCCACTTCGCCGATGCGGCCACGCGCCGCTGGGCCGAGCAGACGTTGCGTCTGTCCTGGTCGGCGCTGCCGCCGCCTGGCAACCGCGTGGTGGCCGGGCACTGGTTCAGCGCGCAACCGCGCGTGGCCGAGGTGTCGGTGGATCGCGGCTGGGCGCAACGCTTCGGCATCAAGCTGGGCGATACGCTGGGTTTTCAGGTCGGCGAGCACCGCCTTGATGCGCGCGTCACCAGCCTGCGTGAGGTGCGCTGGGATTCATTCCGGGTGAATTTCTTCCTGTTGCTCGATCCGCTGCATGGGCACAGCCTGCCGCACAACTGGCTGGCCAGCTTCTACCTGCCAGCAGGCCAGGCGACACGTCTGCAGGCTGCATCGCGCGCACTGCCCAACGTCAGCCTGATCGATGTCGACAGCCTGCTGGCGCGGGTACGCGGGATCATTGCCCAGGTCGGCGCTGCGCTGCGCTGGGTACTGGGTTTCAGCCTGTTGGCGGGCGCACTGGTACTGGTCGCCGCGCTGACCGCCAGCGCGCGTGAGCGCCGCCACGAGGCCGCCCTGCTACGCACCCTCGGCGCCGATCGCCGCCAGTTGCTGCTGGCCAGCGTCGCCGAGTTCGCCATGCTCGGCGCGATCGCCGCGTTCACCGGCGCCCTGGGCGCGCTGGCCACCGGTCAGTGGCTGGCCAGCAGCGTGCTGGATTTGCCGCATTTCGTCGTGCCCTTGCGCCCGCTGCTGCTGGCCATGCTGGTCACGGTCATCGCGGTCACGCTGCTCGGCCTGGCCGGAACGCGCAAGCTGCTGTCCAGTTCGCCCTTGCGCATCCTGCGTCAGGAATGACTGGCGGCGCGCGCGCAGGCCATGTATTCGCGCGCGACAGGATCGAGCACGGGTGAACGCCGGGCGCGCTGCGCATGCCGGACTGAGCGGCCGCAACGCCACCACGTCCGGGCTCGCGATCAGTGCGCGCCGCGCTCCGCGGCCTTGACCGCATCCCACAGTACGTCCTGCGCGGCAAGATCAAGCTGCGCCATGTCCAGGCCACGCTCGCGCGCGCGACGTTCCATGGCGCGGAAACGGCGCTCGAACTTGGCGTTGGCGTGGCGCAGGGCGCGCGCCGGATCGATGCGCGCGTGGCGTGCCAGATTGACCGCGACGAACAACAGGTCGCCCAGCTCATCCTCGATGCGCGCGACGTCGGCTGGGACCGCCACAGCACGGCCGAACTCGGCGCGCAGCTCGGCCATTTCCTCGTCGAGCTTGTCCAGCACCGGCCCGGGTCCGGGCCAGTCGAAGCCGACCGTTGCGGCGAGTTCCTGCAGCTTGAGCGCACGCTGCCATTCGGAATGTCCGCGCGAGGCGCCATCGAGCACGCTGTCCGACAGCACATCGCCGCGCGCACGACGCTCCTCGGCCTTGATTGCCTCCCAGGCGCGCGTCTGTTCGGCGGCATCGCGATAACGTGTATCACCGAACACATGCGGATGGCGACGCACCAGCTTGCCAGCGATGGCCTGCACCACATCGGCGTAGGCGAAATGCCCGGCCTCCTCGGCCATGCGTGCGTGGAACACCACCTGGAACAGCAGATCGCCAAGCTCGTCGCGGATATCATCGAAGTCACGGCGCTCGATGGCATCGACGACCTCATGGGCCTCTTCCAGCGTGTAGCGCGCGATGGAATCGAAGTCCTGCCGCACGTCCCATGGGCAGCCGCGCTGCGGATCGCGCAGGCGCGCCATGATCGCCAGCAGGGCATCGGTGTCGTAGCGCGATTCATCGGTCATGGTCAGTGCGCTCCGGCGTGAGGCCAAGTTGACCCAGCCAATCGCGCGCGGGATCGGCAACGGCGATGAAACTGGGGTTGAGCAGCGAGTCCTTGCGGTTGTAGCCGAGTGCGTTCCCGCGCAGGTCAAGCACCGCGCCACCGGCCTGTTCGAGTATGCATTGCGCGGCGGCGGTGTCCCATTCCGAGGTCGGCCCGATGCGCAGGTACACATCGGCGCTGCCGTCGGCCAGGCGCAGAAACTTCAGCGACGAACCCAGCTCCAGACGCTGGTGCGGCCCCAGTCGCGCCAGCATCTGTTGTTCCTCGGCACTGCCATGCGAGCGGCTGCAGGCCAGCAGCGGGCGCACCGGTGCGGTGCGCACGCGCAACGGCCGCGGCATCTGCGTCGGCGTGTCCTGCAGCCACGCGCCCTCGCCTGCCACCGCCCAGGCCAGCTCGCCGCTGACCGGCGCATGCACCACGCCGAGCACGCTGCGGTGGTCCTCGATCAGCGCCACGTTGACGGTGAATTCGCCGTTGCGCTTGACGAATTCGCGCGTGCCATCCAGCGGATCGACCAGCCAGTAACGCGACCATGCTTGCCGCTGCGACCATGGCGCCGCGGCCGCTTCTTCGCTGAGCACCGGCACACCGGGCGCCAGCCGTGCCAGGCCGTGCAGAAGGATGCGTTGCGCGGCCAGATCGGCGGCGGTCAGCGGCGAGGTGTCGGCCTTGTGCTGCACGCTGAAACTGCCGGCATAAATCTCGAGGATCGCCTTGCCCGCGTCGCGCGCGCAGGCGCCAACCGCACGCGCCAGGTCCAGATCGGTCATGGTGAATAGCGTCCGGCCAGATGCTCGCGTGCCATGAACAGCGCCGCGATGGAACGACCTTCGCTGACCTCGGCATGGCCAAGGAGGGTATGCAGCTCGGCGAGCTTCCACGGCACCACTTCGAGCGGCTCCGGCTCATCGCCTGGCAAGCGTCGCGGGTACAGATCCTGCGCCAATACCACGTGCGTGCGATGCGTCATGTAGGCCGGCGAGAGGGTCAGCGTGGTCAGCCGCAGCAGGCGCCGCGCGCCGTAGCCGACTTCTTCCTGCATCTCGCGCCCGGCACCGGCCTCGATGCTCTCGCCCGGCTCGATGCGTCCCTTGGGCAGGCCCAGCTCGTAACGTTCCACGCCCACCGCATATTCGCGCACCAGCAATACGGTTTCGGCATCCAGCATCGGCACGATCATCACCGCGCCCAGACCGGATGGCAGCATGCGCTCGAAGGTGCAGCGCACGCCGTTGGAGAATTCCAGATCGACCTGTTCGATGCGCAGGAATGACGTGGCGGGCGCGGGTCGGGTGGCGAGAATGCGCGGCGGCTTGGGCATGATGCGTGATTGTACCCGCGGCAACCGGGCCTGAGCCGCACGCCGCACTTGAGCCGCGCACGCGCAGCCGCGATCATGCCTGGATGAACTCTGTTGACGATTTCATCCGCCGCGATCTCGCCGCGATCTGGCATCCCTGCACGCAAATGCACGATCACGAAACCGTGCCCATGCTGGCGATCGCGCGCGGCGAAGGCGCCTGGTTGATCGGCATGGATGGCCAGCGCTATCTGGACGCGATCAGCTCGTGGTGGACCAATCTGTTCGGTCACGCCGAGCCGCGCATCGCAGCCGCCATCGCCGCGCAGGCGCAAACACTGGAACAGGTGATCTTCGCCGGCTTCACGCATGCACCCGCCGTCGAACTGGCCGAACGCCTGCTCGCGCTGGCGCCGCCGGGACTGGCACGCGTGTTCTACGCCGACAACGGCTCCAGCGCGGTGGAAGTGGCGCTGAAGATGAGCTTCCACTACTGGCGCAATCAGGGCCATGGCGAGCGCCGGCGTTTCATCGCACTCAGCGGCGGCTACCACGGCGAGACGCTGGGCGCGCTGGCGGTCAGCGATACCGGTCTGTATCGCGAAGCCTATGCGCCGCTGCTGATGCAGCGCATCGTCGCGCCATCGCCGGATGCCTACGAGGCCGCACCAGGTGAAAGCGCCGAGCAGGTGGCGCTGCGTCGACTCGACGATCTGCACGTGCTGCTCGAACGCCACGCGCACGAGGTATGCGCGCTCATCGTCGAGCCGCTGGTGCAGTGCGCGGGCGGCATGCGCATGTACCACCCGCGCTATCTCAGCGGACTGCGCGCGCTGTGCGATCGGTTCGACGTGCACCTGATCGCGGATGAAATCGCGGTGGGCTTCGGTCGCACCGGCACGCTGTTCGCCTGCGAACAGGCACCGCCACCGCATGCGGGCGCGGCCCCCGGCATCACGCCCGATTTCATGTGTCTGTCCAAGGGGCTGACCGGAGGCTTCATGCCGCTGGCCGCGGTGTTGACCACGCAGCGCGTGTACGACGCCTTCTACGCCGAATACAGCGCCGGCAAGGCGTTCCTGCATTCGCACAGCTACACCGGCAATCCACTGGCCTGCCGCGCGGCGCTGGCCACGCTGGATATCTTCCGCGACGAACCGGTACTGCAGCGCAACCGTACCCTGGCCGCCTATGTGGCCGCGCGCCTGGCCCCGCTGGTCGATCATCCACACGTGGCCGAGGTGCGCCAGACCGGGCTGATCGCCGCGGTCGAGCTAGTCGCCGACAAGCGCACCCGCACGCCCTTTCCCGCGCACGAGCGCCGCGGTCTGCGCGCGCGCCTGGACGCCTTGACGCACGGCGTGGTGCTGCGTCCGCTGGGCGAAGTCATCTACACCATGCCACCGTACTGCATCACGCCCGGGGAGATCGACCGGATCGTCGACGCCATCGCCAGCGGCATCGATGTCGCGTGCCGCTGATCCATATGCGCTGCATCCGTCTCCATGTCGACGCAGTGCTCACGCCGGGCGTCGAACTGGCGCTGCCCATCGCCGCCAGCGAGCACGCTACGCGCGTGCTGCGCCTGCGTCCTGGCGATGCACTGACGTTGTTCAACGGCGATGGCCACGACTATGCCGCACGATTGCTCGACGCCGCGCGCGGCGGCGCGCGCGTGCGCATCCTCGAACGCATGACCCCCGCGGCTGCGGAATCGCCGCTGCGTCTCACCTTGGTCCAGGGCATCGCGCGCGCCGAAAAGATGGACTGGATTCTGCAGAAGGCCACCGAGCTGGGCGTGGCCGGAATCGCCCCGGTGCTGACCGTGCGCACCGAAGTGCGCCTTGATGCACAGCGCGGCGAGAAACGCATCGCGCACTGGCGCGGTGTGATCGCCAGCGCCTGCGAGCAGTGCGGGCGCGCGCGCCTGCCGCACCTGCTGTTGCCGCAATCGCTGGCGGCGTGGCTGCGCACGCGCGAACCCGACGCGGCACTGTTCACGCTCGATCCGCAGGCAACGCTGCGAATACGCGATCTGCCGGCGCTGTCCGCGGCGCAACTGGTGATCGGGCCCGAGGGTGGCCTCGATGCCGCCGATCTACTGATGTTGCGCGCAGCAGGCGCCAGGGGTCTGGCGCTGGGTCCGCGCGTGCTGCGCACCGAGACCGCCGGACTGGCCGCGCTGGCGATGCTGCAAAGCCATCTTGGCGATGCCTGAAACGCAGCGGCGACCCGCAGGCCGCCGCTTGAACTCGGACCCGTGCCGTGGCTGCTCAGCGCCCGAGCAGATGCTCGACGCCGGCGCGCTCCTCGCGCAGTTCCTTCTCGGTGGCGGCGATGCGCGCACGCGAGAACTCGTTGATCGCCAGCCCCTGCACGATGGTGTACTTGCCATCCTTGCAGGTGACTGGATAGCCGAAGATCAGGCCGGGCGCGATGCCATAGCTGCCCTCGGAAGGAATCGACATGGACACCCAGTCGCCTTCCGCCGTGCCCATCACCCAGGTGCGCATGTGGTCGATCGCGGCACTGGCGGCACTGGCGGCAGAGGATGCGCCGCGGGCCTTGATGATGGCCGCGCCGCGCTGCTGCACGACGGGAATGAAGTCCTTCTCGTACCAGGCCTGATCGACCAGCGCCAGCGCCGGCTTGCCGTCGACGCTGGCGTGGTGCAGATCGGGATACTGCGTGGAACTGTGGTTGCCCCATACCGTCACTTTGCGGATGCCGGTGGTGTGCGTGCCGGTTTTTTCGGCCAGCAGTGACAGCGCGCGGTTGTGGTCGAGCCGCACCATCGCGGTGAAGCACTTCGGGTCGAGATCCGGCGCGTTGGCCTGTGCAATCAGCGCGTTGGTATTGGCCGGGTTGCCCACCACCAACACCTTGACGTGACGCTTGGCATGCGCGTTCAGCGCCTTGCCCTGCGGCGCGAAGATGCCGCCGTTGATCTCAAGCAGATCCTTGCGCTCCATGCCGGGGCCACGCGGGCGCGAACCGACCAGCAGCGCGAAATCGACGTCCTTGAAAGCGACGTTGGCGTCATCGGTGGCGACGATGCCGTGCAGCAGCGGAAACGCGCAGTCGTTGAGTTCCATCACCACGCCCTGCAGCGCCGGCAGCGCGGGCGTGATCTCGAGCAGATGCAGGATGACGGGCTGATCCTTGCCCAGCATGTCGCCAGCGGCGATGCGAAACAACAGGGCGTAGCCGATCTGGCCGGCGGCGCCGGTGACGGCAACACGTACGGGGGTTTTCATGAGGGAGACTCCGCTTGGGGATTGTGAAAGCTTGGGTGCCGGCCACCGACGGCGGCACACGACATGGCCAGCGACCGGCTATCCGACTCAGACCAGCGCCGCGCAAAACGCGGCGATGCGCTGGAGGCCAGGCTCAAGCTGTGCCGCCGGGCAGGTGTAGGAGATGCGCAGCGCGCGCGGTTCGCCGAAGGCCGAGCCGGGCACGCACGCCACGCCCTGGTGCTCGAGCAGCGCGGCGCAAAACGCGACGTCATCGGCGATGACCTGGTCACCGCAGCGTTTGCCGAAGAACGCCGAGATATCGGGGAACGCATAGAACGCGCCCTGCGGACGCGGGCAGGACACACCGGGAATCGCGCTGAGCGCAGCGTGCACGCGGTCGCGACGCCGGGTGAAATCGGCGCATTCGCGCGCGGTCACGTCCTGCGGACCCGTGAGCGCCGCCACTGCGGCAGCGGTGACGATTTCCGGCAGATTGGTGATGTGGTTGGAATTGAGCGTGGTCACCGCCGTGGCCACGGCCTTGGGTCCAGCCATGAAGCCCACGCGCCAGCCCGGCATGCCGTAAGTTTTGGACAGTGAATCGACGAAGATCGTGCGCTCGGTCAGCTCTGGTCTGAGGTGCACGAAATTGTGATAACCAAGGCCGTCGAACACCATGCGGTGGTAGATGTCGTCGGTGATGATCCATGTGTCCGGCTTGCGCACCAGCACCTCGGCCAGTGCGGCGATCTCGGCGCGCGTGTAGACCATGCCGGTGGGATTGGACGGGTTGTTGAACAGGAACACGCGCGTGGATGGCGTCAGTGCGGCATCGAGCTGCTGCGGCGTCAGCTTGTAACCCTGCGTGGGCGGACATGGCAGCAGCTTGACCCTGGCGCCGACGATCTCGGCGATGTCCATGTAGCTGGTCCAGTAGGGCGTCGGAAAGGCGATCTCGTCACCTTCGTCGAGCAGCGCTTCGGCCAGGTTGTACAGCACGTGCTTGGCGCCCACGCCGGTGGACAGATTCTCGCGCGCATAGCCACTGAATCCGGCCTGCTGCAGATGCTTCAGGAAGGCATCCAGCAGTTCGTTGCTGCCGCGGTTGGAGCCGTATTGCCCGCTGTCGTGCTCCAGCGCCTTGCGCACCGCCTCGTAGACGTGCGGACCCGGCAGGAAATTGGGTACGCCGATGGAAAAACTGATCACATCACGGCCCGAGGCCTTGAGCGCCTTGGCCTTTTCGGCGATGACCATGATCGCGCTGGGCTTGGCGCGACCCATGCGCTGGGCGAGCTGCAACATCGGAATTCCTCGCGCGTCAAAGCCGCAATTCTACCACGCGTGTTGCAGCGCCCGGCCACGCGTTGCCGCCACGACGGCGCGCCGCGTGCGTCGCGCCGCTGCCTGTCGCATCATGACGCCAGTATCGGGTGGAGGCACCATGCACTGGATCGCGGTCTTCATCATCGGCTTGATCATCGGCCTGCTGGCGCGTGCGCTCACGCCCGGCCGCGGCCCGCACGGCATCATCCTCACCGCGCTGCTCGGCATCGCCGGATCCATCGTCGGCACCTGGGCCGGTCAGACGCTGGGCTGGTACGCGCCCGGCCAGCCTGCCGGCTTCATCGCCTCGGTGGTCGGCGCGATGCTGCTGCTGTTGCTGCACCGGATGCTGACGCGGCAATCCTGAGCGTGCGGACGCGCTCAACGCGCGTCGAGCACCTTGTTCCACTCGGCCACGCGCGCGGCCTGCGCGGCGAGCACCGCGTCGGCATCGCCTTCCAGGGTGATGCGTTCCAGCTTGTCATCGGCGCGGATGGCATCAACCATTTTCTGATCGTCGGCACCAAGCACCGCGCCGAAGACGGTGTGCTTGCCATCCAGCCACGGCGTGGCCACATGGGTAATGAAGAACTGGCTGCCGTTGGTGCCGGGACCCGCATTGGCCATCGACAGGATGCCGGGTCTGTCATGGCGCAGGTCACTGCGGCACTCGTCCTCGAAGCGGTAACCCGGACCACCACGCCCGTCGCCGTTGGGGCAACCGCCCTGGATCATGAAATCAGCGATGACGCGGTGGAAATTCAAGCCGTCGTAATAGCCACGCCTTACCAGATTGACGAAGTTGGCCACGGTCAGCGGCGCCTTGTCGGCGAACAGTTCGACGCGGATCGGCCCGCGAGCGGTGTGGAAGGTGGCGATCAGTGACATGGGTGGCCTCGCAAGTGGAAATGATGTTCGCGCCAGGCTCGGCACGGGGCGCACACGATACCCGAGATCGCCGCGGACACTGCGGTCAAGCGCGCGCCGATGCTGCAGCGCACCCAATGGCGATGCGAACGGCTACACTAGGCGGCTATTCCACCACCGGCAGGGTCTGCGGCGTATCCGCGGGCGTTCTCGCATGTCCATCGAAAATCTGCGCAACATCGCCATCGTCGCCCACGTCGATCATGGCAAGACCACGCTGGTCGACCAGCTGCTGAAGCAGTCCGGCACGCTCAGCGAGCGCGCCGTGGTGCCGGACCGCGTGATGGACTCGAACGATCAGGAACGCGAGCGCGGCATCACCATCCTGGCCAAGAACACCGCGATCAACTGGCGTGAAAACCGCATCAACATCGTCGATACCCCGGGCCATGCCGATTTCGGCGGCGAGGTCGAGCGCGTGCTGTCGATGGTCGACTCGGTACTGATCCTGGTCGATGCCATGGATGGCCCGATGCCGCAGACGCGCTTCGTCACGCAGAAAGCCTTCAACATGGGCTTCAAGCCGATCGTGGTGATCAACAAGATCGACCGCCCCGGCGCGCGCCCGGATTGGGTACTGAACGCCACGTTCGATCTGTTCGACCGCCTCGGCGCGAGCAACGAGCAACTCGACTTTCCGGTGGTCTACGCCTCGGCGCTGCACGGCTACGCCAGCGATGACCCGGAGGCGCGCGACGGCGACATGACCCCGCTGTTTGAAGCGATCATGCGTCATGTGGCGCCGCCGCAGGTGGACCCGGAAGGCCCGTTCCAGATGCGCATCAGCCAGCTCGATTATTCGAGCTATGTAGGCCTGATCGGCATCGGCCGCATCCAGCGCGGGCGCATACGCACCAACACCGCGGTGACGGTGGTCGACCGCGAAGGCAAGCGCCGCAACGGACGCGTGCTGCAGGTACTGGGCTTTCTCGGCCTGGATCGGCGCGAGGTGCCGGAAGCCACGGCCGGTGACATTGTCGCGATCTCGGGCCTCGAGGGCCTGAGCATTTCCGATACGGTGTGCGACCCGTCCGCACCCGAGGCGCTGCCAGCGCTGACCGTGGACGAGCCGACCATCAGCATGACGTTCCAGGTCAATACCTCGCCGTTCGCCGGCAACAAGGAACACGGTGGCGGCAAGTACCTCACCAGCCGCCAGTTGCGCGAGCGCCTGGCGCGCGAAACACTGCACAACGTCGCGCTGCGCGTGGAGGAAACCGAGGACGCCGACAAGTTCAAGGTATCCGGCCGCGGCGAGCTGCACCTATCGGTGCTGATCGAGAACATGCGGCGCGAAAGTTACGAGCTGGCGGTATCGCGTCCCGAGGTCATCATCAAGGAAATCGACGGCCAGATGATGGAACCTTACGAGCAACTGGTGGTGGATCTCGAAGAGTCCTACCAGGGCGGCGTGATGGAGCGCTTGGGCATGCGTCGCGGCCAGTTGAAGAACATGGTGCCGGACGGCAAGGGCCGTGTGCGCATCGATTACGTCATCCCGGCGCGTGGACTGATCGGCTTCCAGACCGAGTTTCGCACCCTCACCGCGGGCACTGGACTGCTGTTCCACGTGTTCGATCACTACGGCCCGCGCGGCGATGGCGCCATCGCCAAGCGCCCCAACGGCGTGATGATCTCCAACGGCACCGGCCGCGCCCCGCCCTATGCGCTGATGGCGCTGCAGGAACGCGGGCGCCTGCTGGTGGGCGGCGGCGAGGAAATCTACGAAGGCCAGCTGGTGGGCATCCACGCCAAGGACAACGACCTCACCGTGAACGCGCTGCGCGAGAAGCAGATGACCAATATCCGCGCTGCCGGCAAGGACGAAAATGTCTCGCTCACGCCGCCAGTGAAGATGTCGCTGGAACAGGCGCTGGAATTCATCGAGGAGGATGAGCTGGTCGAGGTCACGCCCAAGGGCATCCGCCTGCGCAAGAAAAACCTCACCGAGAATGACCGCAAGCGCGCTTCGCGCACGGGCTGAGCGATTACCGTATCGCATTGCGCCATGCCGTTGTGCACCGCGCATGCACCACGCGTCCATGCCCGGCACGGGCCGGGCGTGTACGTCATGCTCATGTCTCGCCCGCGCTGTTGCGTGCATCACGCTGGATGAAATCGTAGCGTGTGCGTTTGACACAATCGTTCACAATCATGCTATAGCTTGCTTGCATCCACCCCTGAGGAGCGAGCAATGAACAACGAATTTGTGCGTACCGGTGCACTGAAGGATCTGCGCAGTTATCCGCTGTGGGCACAGGAGGTCATGGAAAGCTGCGAACCGGCCAAGCGTGCGGTACTCGAGCATCCGATCTGGGCCATGATGCGCGAGGGCAGCCTGTCCGACGCTGCGATGCAGCGTTTCATCCTCAGCGCCTGGCCGGTGATCGAGCAATTCCCGCAGTACATGGCCATGAATCTGCTCAAGGCGCGCTATGGCCGCAGCCGTGGCGAAAACATGGCGCGGCGCTGGCTGGTGCGCAATATCCGTGTAGAGCAAAACCACGCCGATTACTGGCTGGACTGGTCCGATGCCGTTGGTGCGCCACGCGAAGTGGTGCTCGGCGACAATGCCGCCGCGCCCGAGGCCGGCATCCTCAGCCACTGGTGCTGGCAGGTCAGCGCCAGCGACACCCTGGCTGCCGGCATGCTCGCAACCAACTATGCGGTGGAAGGCATCACGGGTGAATGGGCGCAGCTGGTCACCCAGGACGACATTTATGCCTATGGATTCGAGGCGCGCATTCGCGCCAAGGCGATGCGCTGGCTCAAGTTGCACGCCGAGTATGACGATACCCATCCTTGGGAAGCATTGGAAATCGTCAGCACGCTGGTCGGCCCGCACCCCAGCCCGGAAACGACCAATCACCTGCGACGCTGCGTACTCAATACCTATGTCTACAAACGCATTGCCCTGGAACATTGCATGCAGGCACAGCAGCGCAACACCAGCGTGCAGGCGGTTGCGGCCTAAGTTCCCGCTTTGCCATCATCTCCGCCGCGGCGCAATCGGGTACCGTGGCGGCGTTGGTGGAGAATGATGGGCATGCGCAAGATCGACCCGGACCCGCGACCGCTGCCGTTGGAGCAGCAGTTGCGTCCGTTGCTGGTCAGCATGATCGCGATCGTGATGCTGGTGCTGCTGTTGACCTGGTTTGCCCTGCAGGTGCAGGTTGCCGTCGCCGGGTTCCTCAATGGCGAGAGCATCTGGTCGAAGGCGCAGAAGCAGGCCATCATCGAGTTGTATGCCTACGCCACGCATGGCGATGCTCGGAATTTGCGCGGGTATCAGGACAACATGCGGGTCGTCATGGCTGATCGCGCCGGGCGCGATGCCGTGGCCGGCGCGCACCCGCAACCCGCGCTGGCCCGACGTGCATTCGCCAGTACCGGTGCCCTGCCGCAATCCATCCCGCTGCTGGTCTTTGCCATGCAGCATCTCGCTGCAGCGCCGTATATCAGCACGGCGTTGCGCAGCTGGCGCGCCAGCGACCCCGCCATGGATGAATTGCCGGGCATCGCGCAGCACCTGCAGGCGCTGTACGCGCAGCCGCATCCCTCGCCCATCGAAACCAGCGTCGAGGCCGCGCGCATCCTGCGGATCAATGCCACCGTGGCGCCGCTGGCCGATACATTTTCTAGAAGCATCGCCCTCGGCGCAGCCTGGTTGGCGCGCGTCCTGTTCTGGTCGATGTGCAGCGCCACGCTGCTGATGCTGGCGATCTGGTTGTACTTCGCGCGGCGCACCCTGCGCGCATTACGCGGCTCCGAATCGCGCTATCGCACCCTGCTGGACGGCGCGCACGACGCCATCGCCGTGGTCGATGCCGGCAGCGGCCGCATTCTCGAAATCAACCAGGCCGCCGAGCACATGATCGGCGGCAGCCGCCAGCAAATCAGTGGCCGCCTCTTCGCCAGCCTGTTCCCGGAGGGCCTGCCCAGGCTTGACGACGCGGCCGCACCCAGCGCGCATGCCGACGTGGCGCTGGCCGGCAACGGCGATCGCGTGCGCCATGTCGCCATCAGCCTCAGCCGCAACCAGTGGGGAGAGCGCGCCGTGCAACTGGCCATCATGCGCGACATGACCGAGCGCCTGCGCATGGAGGAAGACCGTCGCGTCGCCGCAGAAGCGCTGGCCAACATCGCCGAAGGCGTGCTGATTGCCGATGCCGAGCGCCGCATCATCAGTGGCAACGCCGCCGCCGAGGCGCTGACCGGATACAGCGTCAGCGAACTGATCGGCACGCCGCTGGACGCGCTGCGCAGCCAGTCGACTGGTGCTGCGCTGGATGTCGCGTTGTGGCAGGAAGTCGCCTATGTCGGTCACTGGCAAGGCCGCGTGCAGAGCCGGCGCAAGGACGGGCGCACGTATCCGGAACGACTCAGTCTGAGCGCGATCCGTGCCAGCGACGGCACGCCGCACCGTTATGTCGCGGTGTTCGACGACATTTCCGAATCCGAAGCCTATCAGCGCCAGCTTGAACACCTCGCCCTGCACGATCCCCTGACCGGGTTGCTGAATCGCGCCGCATTCGAGCAGGAGGCCGCGCGCCTGCTGATCGATATGCGCCGCCACGGACGTGGCGCAGTTATGCTGTTCCTTGATCTGGATGGCTTCAAGGCGGTCAACGACAGCTACGGGCACGCCTTCGGCGATCAGTTGTTGCAGCAGGTCGGACAGCGTCTGCAAAACCAGATCGCCGGGCAGAACCGCGCCGGTCGCATCGGCGGCGACGAGTTCACTTTGCTGCTCTTCGATCCCGGCTCGCGCGACGAGGCCCTGCCCGTCGTGCGCAAGCTGCTGCTGTTACTCAGCGAACCTTTTCATGTGCTCGAACACGAGATTTTCCTGTCCGCCAGCATTGGCGTCTCCAGCTTCCCCGAGGATGGCGACGATCCCGCCACGCTGATCGCCAATGCCGATGCGGCGATGTATTCGGTCAAGGCCGACGAGCGCAACAGCTATCGCGTCTATACCAAGGTCATGCAGGCGTCGACGCGCACGCGCCTGACTCTGGCCGGGGAATTGCGTCAAGCCATCGCGCGCGGCGAGTTTCATCTCGTCTACCAGCCCAGCCTCGATTTGCGTACGCGCAAGCTGATCGCGGTGGAAGCATTGCTGCGCTGGCAGCACCCCGAGCGCGGCGAAATCTCACCGGCCGAGTTCATCCCGCTCGCCGAAAGCCTGGGCATGGTACGTGCGGTGGGCGCATGGGTGATCGACGCGGCCTGCCGACAGATCCGCGCCTGGCTGGATGCCGGCCTGCCGATGCTGCGCGTGGCGGTGAATATTTCGGCCAGCCACCTGCGTCATCTACAGTTCGTCGAGGATCTGCGCACCACGCTGCAGCAGCACCGCTGCCCGCCCGAGGCGCTGATGATCGAGTTGACCGAAAGCGCGATTCTGCACATCGGCGAGCGCTCACGGCACACGCTGGCGGCGTTGCACGAGCTCGGCATCGGCGTGGCCGTGGACGATTTCGGCACGGGTTACTCGTCGCTGGCCTATCTCAAACTGCCGGCGATCCGCACCATCAAGGTCGACCAGTCCTTCGTCAATGGTCTGCCCGACGACGCCAACGACGCCGCGATCACGCGTGCCATTCTGGCGCTGGCGCAAAGTCTCGGCCTGGAAGCCATCGCCGAGGGCATCGAGACCGAACCGCAGCTTGCTTTCCTGCTCGCGGCAGGCTGTCTAGAAGGCCAGGGCTACCTGTTCGCACGCCCGCTGCTGCCGGATGCCATCGCGGCGCTTCTGGCAGAGTCCCGGATGCCGCCTACATCAGGCGCTGCGCCGAACGCCGCAATGCCAGGGTGAACATCAGGCCGCTGATGCCATTGACGATCAACACCGCGCCCAGCAGCGTACCCAGCGCCCACGCGCTGCTGGCCGGCCAGCCCAGGCCGATCATCAATCCCAACACGATGCTGACGACACCATCGATCAACAACCAGCGCGCGCCCTGCGCCGGCCGATGCCGATACCAAGCCAGCAGGCGCAGCACGCCACCGGTGAAAAAAACGACTGCCAGCACCAGGGTCATGCTCACCAGCGCCAAGCCCGGCACATACACCAGATACAGTCCTGCAGCCACGTACAACAATCCCAGCGCCACGTGCACTGCACGGCTCTTGGCGCGATGCGCGTGGAAGGCGGCGGCGACATGGAACATACCGCCGATGACCAGCAGCCACGCAATCACCAGCGCGGAAATGAATCCGGCCGCCAGCGGCAGCGCGAAGGCCAATACACCGACGATGATCATCGCCAGCCACAACACGATCCAGCCAATGCCGCGCATGCCATGTCCTCCAAGGATCAATCCGGTAGACATGCTGCGGCACGCCATGCGCGCGCGTCAATGCGGTTGCGCACCAAGCGGCTTGCGATGAGCGCGCCGCGTCCTGTCCTGCTGGCGTGGAGCGGCGGCAAGGATTGCCTGATGGCACTGCAGCGCCTGCGCGCCGATCCCGCCTGGCGCGTGTGCGGCCTGCTGACCACGGTGACCGGCGCGTTTGATCGCGTCGCCATGCATGGCATCCGCCGCAGCGTGCTGCACGCGCAGGCTGCCGCGCTGGCTCTGCCACTGCTCGAATCGGTACTGGACTGGCCGGCCAGCAACACCAGCTACGCACAAACCTTCGCCGCCAGCCTCGAACAGGCGCGCGTTGCCACGCCCGATTTGGCGCACATCGCCTTCGGCGATCTGTTTCTGGCCGACGTGCGCGCGTGGCGCGAAGAACTGCTGGCCGACCTGGGCTGGAAGGGTGTCTTCCCGCTGTGGGGGTCGGATACCGCGGCGCTGGCGCGCAGCTTCATTGCTGCCGGGCACCAGGCAGTGCTCACCTGCGTGGACACCACCCAGCTCGACGCCGACTTCAGTGGCCGCGCCTTCGATGCCGATCTGCTGGATGCCCTGCCCGCCAACGTCGACCCTTGTGGCGAGCACGGCGAGTTCCACACGCTTTGCCACGAGGGCCCACTGTTCGCCCAAGCCTTGCCGATCCGGCGCGGCACTACGCTGCTGCGCGAGCAGCGCTTCCAGTACACCGACTTCGAGCTCGCCGACCACCCGGCAGGCTGAATCACTCCGGAGTCAGCAATCACGGGAACAGATTCAGTAGCAGGCGGCTCGAAGTTTGAATGATCCTTACAGGCTCGTCATCCCTTCGCTCGATAGGGGTCGGGAAGGCTCATCACCTCCCCGCCCTCCGAACCGTGCGTGCGGTTCTCCCGCACACGGCTCTCCAGTGGGTGGTTGCTTCATCGAGATCGGCACGCCAAGGCATGGGCTTGGGTTAACGTGAAAAGCCCCTGCTGAGCGAAGTAGCTATTGGGCCAGCGCTGATGGTCCTCGCGGGTGTGACCGTGCCCACGCCGACCCTCGTATGCACGAAGGATAGAGCGCAGACGCCGGCGGATAAACCCGTCGAGCTTGCTGAAAGTGATCCGGTGGGCATGCCTGAAGTACTGGTACCAGCCCCGCAGCATCGGGTTGATCTGGCTGATGATGCTCGCCAGCGAACGCCCCTTGGTACGCGGCGTGTGCTGTCGAATTTTGTCCAGCATCGCGTTCCAGCTCTTCGTGCGTACCCGGCGTTGACCGGCCTCGAACCGATAGCCCAGAAACTCGAACCCGCGGCCTACCTGTCGGCAGTCGCCGACGTGGGTCTTGTCCGGGTGCAAGGTCAGCTCGTGGGCGTCCACCCACGTGCCAATCTCGGCCAGCGCACGTTGCGCCTCATCCGCGGTCTGACACAGCACCACGAAGTCATCGGCATAACGCACCATCCGATAGCCGCCTGCGGCCATCGTCTCGTCGAGCCCATGCAGGTAGATATTGGACAACAGCGGACTGATCACCGCACCCTGCGGCGTACCGCCCGTGGGGATCCAGCGTTCCAGTCCCGCCATCACTTCCTGCTTGAGCCACGATTCCAGCAAGCGCAGTACGCGGCCATCCGCGATCTGCTCGCGCACCCGCGCCATCAGACCGGCGTGCGGAATGCTGTCAAAGTAGCCGGCAAGGTCGGCATCCACCACATGGCAATACCCCGCCCGCAGCAGTGCATCCACCTCCCGCAGCGCACGCTTGGCACCGCGGCCGGGCCGAAACCCGTAGCTGTGTGCGCAAAAGAGCGACTCGAAGATCGGCTCAATCACCAGCCGTACCGCCGTTTGCACCACGCGATCCTTCACCGTCGGTATCCCCAGTGGACGGGTTTGGCCCCGCCCTTTGGGAATCTCGACCCGCCTGATCGCTTGGGGCCGGTACGTGTCACTGCGCAGCGCCCTCGCCAGCTCGTCGAGGTAGCGCTCGGCATGGGCCGCGAACGCGTCCACACTTTGACGATCCACCCCGGCCGCTCCGCAATTGCGCACCACCCGTCCCCACGCCGCTTGCAGCGTCGCCGGACGCATCACCTTGTCCATCAGGCTGAACCATTTTCCTCCCTTCACGCCGTTGTCCAGCGCTGCCAACATTCGGTCCGTCCATACCGAGGCTTCCACCCAACTCCAATCGCGAGTCTGGGTATCTTCATCGTGCTTAGCCGTTACCGGCACTTGCGATGAGTTTGCGTGCATCGTTCTCAACCTCCCGAATCCACCTTCCTGCCTCCCTTCCCTCCACGCGGTTTTGCTAGCCGCGCTTCGCGGACCTCAACTCAAGATCCTGCGGTACTACGAAGGCTCTGACTCCCGCACCCGTTCACATCGGGCGCGGGTCTCCCCGCTTACTGCATCGCACCTTCCCAATGTTCCGTCCCCAACCACACGGTGTGCCCGATCATCGCTTTGACAGCCACCTCAGCGTGATCGGTGAGTTCCAGGCTTCGCCATGAATGAGCAGGCTCGCCGCAACACCCCGCCGAAACGGGTTCGCTTTACTACGGACCATCAGTTCGCTTCCGGTTGCTCTCCACCCCGCCTCTCAGCGACGCAGTTACCTTCAACTACAGGGCCTGTGGCTTGCCCCGACGCGGATTTGCACCGCGCTGATACGATGCCCTCACGGGCGCACTCATCCCCGCGCAGGCGGGGATCCAGTGACTTCGGGGAGCGTGGATTTCCGCGCCAGTCTTCACGGAGGCAGGCTCTGCGCGGAGATGACAGCCTGATCGTTTTCGATATTTGCGCTGGATGCCCGCTGTGCACCGGAGCGACGCAGTCGGATCGAGGAGCCCGGCCACGCCCACCAAACTGCCGACTAGCGGCTACCGATTCCTGAGATAGCCATGCGGATGTTCCGGTCAGCACTGGAGAAAGTCATGGCGAAATCAGCCGGCCAGCGCCGAGAGCACCTGCTGACGCTGCGCCAGGCCGCTTTCCAGGCCCGACTGCGCGAGCAAGTCCGGCATCTGCATCGCCAGCGCGGCGGCATCGCCCTGCGCCAGCGCGGCATCGCTGAAACCCTTGGCGGCCAGCACCAGCTCGCCATCGACACTGACCAATTGCTCGAGCGTGTCGCGCTCGTTGCGGTGACGCTGGTTGATGCGATCCATCTCGGGCACGCCGACGGTGCGCACGCGCAGTTCCAGCGCCTCGATCAACTGCTGGGCCCGTTGCATCTGCTGCACACTGGCCACCGCCGCGGCATCCGCGTAGGGGTGCTCGCGCGTCGGTTCCGGCAGGTGCTCGCGGCGCCATGCACGCTCCAGGTCGGCCAGATGCGCGCGCGCGGCAACCAGCATCTCGCTGATCTTGGCGCGCACCAGCAAATCGTCTGCGCGCAGCTGGTTTTCCTTGCGGTAGAAGTTGTAGCCCCAGCCGTAGAACAGGTTCGACAGAAACTGCTTGGTCGAACCCGCGCTGTCGATGGGATTGGCGACGGCCTTGAACTCGGTCACGGTGTGCTCTCCATGGAAGCCGCGCGCGGACCGCCGCGCATGTGGCGGTCCGCATCGTCCAACTCAGGGTTTGCCGGTCAGCGGCGCGGAAGCATCGCCCGATGGGATCGGGTAGGTGCCCATGGTGGCGCCACCGATCTGGAACGGCGTGCCGCAGGCCGCATTCGGCGCCGACACCAGGCCCTTCTCGGCCATCTTCAGGGCCGTGTAGTAGCGCACCGCCTCGATCTCGCTGAGACCAAACGCGCGCAGCGAAATCAGCTCGCGCATGCGCTCGTCCTTGGGCAGCACCAGCACCTTGGCGTCGTTCAGGGTGATTCCGTACACCGCCAGAAAGGCGCTCATGTGCTCCTTCACCAGTTCCACGATCTCGTGGATGTGCTCGTTGATGTGCTCCATCGGCGTCACCTGGATCACCTGGTTGATCGCCTGTTCCACCACCGGACCGGCGTAGCTCGCCACTTCCTCGGCCTTGATGTAGTGCCCGCCGAAAGGCATGTGCGTGGTCAGCTTGAGCGCATCATCCTTGCTGTCCACGTGGATGTAGTAATCCACGGTGTAGGTCATCTCGGCCATCTCGGCCGAGGTCGCCACGCCGGTATTGCGTACCAGCAACTTGGCGCGATTGACGTACAGAACTTCGTACTGCCAAGGTGAATTGCCGCCGAAGAAACCGGTGACGAAACCACCGAGTAGCGGCTTGTCCGGGGTCTGCACCGGATACTGCCCGGTGTCATAGACGGCCAGCACCGCGCCGCGCGATTTCAGCACCGCGAAATGGTTGGCTTCGACCGTCAGCAGACTGCCGGAAACGATGCTTGCATCGGGATAATGAAAGCCGAGGATGTCCGGCCCCATGATGTCGGTGCCATCGTCCTTCAATGTGGAAATCACTTGCCGCGTCAGTGCCATGCTCGGTCCTTGGTTGCGGGCCGCGCAGTGCGCGGCGTGGGAGGCCGGCAACGGCCCCGATAGCGCCCGTCCGCTGGCGCGATGTCCGCGCCGGTCTGCGACGGGCGTGGCATGTGACCGGATGAAACGCGCAGAGTTCAACCGTTCTCGAGACCCCGCGCACTGCGCGTTGACGCCATGGCCATCACGATCGGGATACGCACGCCACGTTGCGCAGCCGCAGCGCATGCATGACGTCCATGCAGCCGAGACCATTCATGAAAAATCAACAACCCAAGGGCTGGACTCGCAGTCCGGCCCCGGTTCATATTTCACACGATGCAACCGGGCCAGACCATCGCCGCGTCGAGGCGCGGGTCACACCACCCGCTCTGCAAGCGGGGCGGCATCGCGATCAAGCCTTGACGCGAAACGCCTGCGCCAGCGTCGTGGCCTCGAAACCGTCGCCGGCGCTGCCGACGGTGGCATAGCGGTACAGCGCGGCGGAATAGATGCCCTGCAGCGCGCTCTGGATCAGTCCAAGCAGGATGAAGGCCAGCACGAACACCGCCGCCACGACCCCGTTCACTGCGAGTGAATGCGAGCCGCTCGCCAGAAACATCGCGCCGCCCAACAACGCGATGGCCACAAACAGCACGCCGAAGGCCATGCTGATCCCGGCATTGCCGATCAGGTTTTCGCCCCAGGTGCGGCGTAGCAGCTTGGCGCTTTCCTTGACCGCTTGGGCAGGTCCGAGATCAGTCGCTGCCAGGATCGGCACGACCAGAAAAGTGGCCACGGTCCAGGCAACGCCGAGCAGGCCGATGACCCAGCGGCCGATCAATCCGGCGCGTTGCTCCAGCGCGCGCAACAGCATGCCCACCGTGGCGGCGATCAGCGCATAGCCGAGTATGGCGGGCAACCGGCTCCACGCCAGGCGCAGGCCATCGGCGAGGGTCGGGTTATCACCATCCAGACGCATCATCGCTGCTCCCACCAGGGCCGTGTTGAAAAAGAAGATCACCGTGTACTGGCACAGGTAGAACAGGAACAGAAGCGCATATCCGGCGACGCCAAACCCGCCGCCGGATCGGGCAGTGACATCGTGCAGATGCGCCAGTCCGCCCGTGGCCAGCAATGGCAGCGCGAAACTGGCGACCACCAGCAGCGTGGCCACACCCGACAACAGCGGGAACACGAGCAACTCGCGGTCGCTCCTGAGCACCGCAGCGCTCGCCTTGACCAGTGCCCAACTGGTTGCAAATTTGCCTGCCATGATCGTGTCCCCGATGGATTCGCCCTTGCGTTTTAGCATCGCGCGATGACGCTTGCCAGAGGCATGTGCCCGGCGGCGCTTGCGCGTGTCATGGCTCCGACAGCTTTGCCAGAAAAATCATGCCAACGCGCACGGAACAAGCGCGGAGCCATCCTCATGGACGACCCCGCGTGAAACCCAGCCTACTTGCCGCCCGGCGCGTCCGGGTTGCTCTTGGGCGCTGCGCTCACGCCGAGGTTGTTGGCCATGAACGCGAGGATGTCGGCCGACTGGCGGATGCGCTTGTCGGTGGGCATGTAATTGTGGCTGGTGTCGGTTTCCACGCGCAGCAAGATGGGGTTGGCGCAGGCCTGGTCGTGCTGCAGGGCGGCGGCGAACTTGTACGAATGGCTCGGCACCACGCGGTCGTCGTGGTCGGCGGTGGTGATCAGCGTCGGCGGGTAACAGCTGCCCTTGCGCACGTTTTCCACCGGCGAGTACTTGATCAGCCACGCGAAGTCTTTTTTCACATCCGAGGTTCCGTACTCCGGCGCCCACAGCGCGCCGCCGGAGAACTTCTGGTAGCGCAGCATGTCCATCACGCCCGCGCCGGCATAGGCGGCACCGAACAGGCGCGGGTTCTCGGTGATGCTGGCGCCGACCAGTAGCCCGCCATTGGAGTAACCCTGGATACCCAGGCGCCTGACCTCGGTATAGCGGTTCTTGACCAGCCACTTGGCGGCCCAGGCGAAATCATCAAAGACATTCTGCTTGTTGCCGAGCATGCCGGCCTTGTGCCACGCCTCGCCGTATTCGCCGCCGCCGCGGATGTTGGCCACGGCGTAGATGCCGCCCAGCTCCAGCCATACCGGCAGGGTCGGAGAGAAGCTCGGCGTGATGCTGATGTTGAAGCCGCCATAGGCATACAGCAGCGTCGGGTTCATGCCATTGCGCTGCAGGCCCTTGCGGTAGGTCAGGAACATTGGCACGCGCGTGCCATCCTTGGAGTGGTAGAACACCTGTACCGTTTCGTAGTGGCTGGGGTCGAACGGCACGTCAGGCTTGAATACCATGCGGGTTTTGCCGTCGCTCACGTCGTAGTTGAAGATCGTGGTCGGATACAGGAACGAAGTGAACGCGTAGTACACCTGCCTGCTGTCGACGTGGCTGCTGATGCCACCGACCGAGCCCAGCGTAGGCAGCGGCAGCGTGGCGAGGTGCTTGCCATCGCTGGCGTACAACTCGACCTCGCTCTTCACGTCCTTGAGCTTGTTCACCAGCACGCGGCCATCGGCGAGGCTGGCGGACTGGATCACCGCCGCGGTCTGCGGCACCACCACGCGCCAGTCGGCCGGCGCGGGATGCGCGATGTTGAAGGCGACGATGCGCCCGCGCGGCGCACCCAGCGTCGTCCGCAGGTATACGGTGTCGCCGATCGTGCCGATCGGCTGATACACGGCATCGTTTTGGGTGAACAACGGCTTGATGGGCGCGACCAGCCTAGGCGCCGCACCGGCACCAATTTCCTTGACGAACAGCTCGTTGCGGTTGGCGGTGCCATTGACCAGGCTGATGAACAGGTATTTGCCGTCGTGGCTTACCGCGCCGCCGACGATCCACTCGGGCAAGTCCGGGCGCTTGTAGACCAGCACGTCATCGGCCTGCGGCGTGCCGAGGCGGTGGTAGTACAGCGCCTGGTTGACGACGCGGTCGCTGATCGCCTCGCCCTGGGGCGGTGCCGGATAGCGCGAGTAGAAAAAGCCCTTGCCGTCGTGCGTCCATGCGATGCCGGAAAACTTCACCCACTGCACGTCGTCGCTGAGTGTCTTGCCGGTGGCCACGTCCATCACGTGCAGCGTCTGCCAGTCGGAGCCGCCCTGCGACAGGCCGTAGGCCAGGTAGTGGCCATCCTCGGACGGCTGCCAGTCCAACAGCGCGATGTCGCCGTTGGGCGAGAGCGTGTTCGGGTCGATCAACTCGCGCGGCTTGCCGCTGGCGCCGTCCTGCACGTAGACCGGCGACTGGTTCTGCAAACCGGTGTTGCGGCTGAAGAACAGATACTTGCCGGCCTGCACCGGAACGCTTTCTTTGGCGTAGTTCCACAACTGCGTCAGGCGCTGCTCGATCCACGGCCGCGTCGGCACCTTGGCCAGGTAGGCGTGGGTGAGCGCGTTTTCCTCGCCGACCCACTTTTTCAGACCCGGCGCATTGAGGTTCTCCATCCACTGATACGGCGCCGGCACCTTGTCGCCAAAGTAGTTGTTGACGATGTTGTCGCGCTGCGCCACGGGGTAGCGCAGCGGCGCGGCGGCAAGCGCGGGCATGGCGATCATGACCGCAGCCAGGGCCAGTCCAAGGTGGGCAGAGATCCGTTGATGCGACATGCGACACTCCTGAGGGTGAGAAGATCGTAAGCCGCCATTGTGCCCGTTGCTTCCGGCACGCGCATGCGCAGGCGCAGCAAGCGCCAGCGCAATACCACATGCGCACGCCAGCCGCGATCTGGTGCCCGGCCACCAGCGCGTGCTCAAGACGTGGCCCGCTCTGCATGGCGCGTCGCGACGGTCGCGGCGCGGTCCGCGCCCAACGGCCGGCCGACACGCAGGCGACGACGCTCGAGCAGGCGATAGCCTACCGGGATCACCAGCATCGACAGCAGCGGCGCGGTGATCATGCCGCCGACCATCGGCGCGGCGATGCTGCGCATCACCTCCGAGCCGGCGCCGTGGCCAAACATGATCGGCATCAGGCCAGCCAGGATCACCACCGCGGTCATGGCGATCGGCCGCACCCGCAGCACCGCGCCGGCGTCGATCGCTTCATCCAGCGCCAACTCATCGGCGCCGCCGGCCTCCACCCGTTGCCGCCACGCGTTGCGCAGATACAGCAGCATCACCACCCCCAGTTCGGAGGTCACACCCGCCAACGCGATGAAGCCGACCATGGTCGCCACCGACACCGGGTGCCCCAGCAGCCACACCAGCCAGACGCCGCCGACCAGCGCGAACGGCAGTGTCAACATGATCAACAGGGCTTCGGGAATGCGCCGGAACACGCTCCAGATCAGCACGAAAATGATCAGCAGCGTCAGCGGCACGATGGTCTTCAGCCGCTGCACGGCGCGCTCGAGGAAAGCGTACTGGCCGGCCCACTCCAGCGTGTAGCCCGGTGGCAACACGACCTGCCGGTGGATCGCATCCTGCAAGCGCGCCACCACGCCGCCTAAATTGCTGCTCGAGTTATCGATATACACGTAGTTGGCCAGTTGTCCATCCTCGCTAGTCAGCATCGCCGGGCCGCCGATCACGGACACCGTCGCCACCGCATCCAGCGGCAGTTGCGTGCCATCAGGCGCGACGATCAGCAGGTGGCGCAGCGCCGAGGCGCTCTGTCGCTGCACGCGCGGATAGCGCAGCACGATCGGAAAGCGCTCGCGGCCCTGCACCGTCTCGCCAATGGGATCGCCGCCCACCGCGGTGGCGATGATGGTCTGCAGGTCAGCCTGGGTCAGGCCATAGCGCGCGGCCGCATCGGGCCGGATGCGCACGTCGAGGTAGCGCCCGCCATTGCTCTGGTCGGCGGCGGCCGAGCCGACCCCGCGCACGCGCTGCGCGACGCGCACGATCGCGTTCGCGAGATGCTGCAGCACGGCGGGATCCGGACCCAGCACCTTGATGCCGATCGGGCTCTTGATGCCGGTCGACTGCATCGACACGCGGTTAGCGATCGGCGGCACGAACAGCGGTGTCAGCCCAGGAATGCCGCTGACGGCACGCTGCAGTTGCTCCTGGACCTTGGCCATGGTCATGCCCGACGGCCATTGGCTGCGCGGCTTGAAGGTGATCGTGGTCTCGAACATGTTGATCGGCGCGGGATCGGTCGCGGTGTGGGCGCGGCCGGCCTTGCCGAACACGGTCGCCACTTCGGGCACGGTCTTGAGCAGACGATCAGTCTGCTGCAGCAGTTGCGCGGCCTTGCCGTAAGACAAGCCCGGCAACGCGGTCGGCATGTACAGCAACGTGCCTTCGTTCAATGGCGGCATGAACTCGCTGCCGAGATGCAGCAGCGGCCATGTGCTGGCCGCCAGCACCAGCGCCACACCCAGCAGTACCGCCCAGGAGCGCCGCAAGGCACCATGCAGCAGCGGCCGATAGCCGCGGATCAGTGCGCGGTTGAGCGGATTCCTGTTCTCGGGGCGGATACGGCCGCGAATCAGATAGCCCATCAGTACCGGGACCAGCGTCACCGCCAGCGCCGCCGCCGCGGCCATCGCGTAGGTCTTGGTGAAGGCCAGCGGCGAGAACAGCCGGCCTTCCTGCCCCTGCAGCGCGAATACCGGCACGAAGGACAGTGCGATCACCAGCAGGCTGACGAACAGCGCCGGCCCCACCTCGGCGGCCGCTTCGGCGATGACCTCCCAGCGTTCGGCGCCATCGGGGTCGCGACCTTGCGCCTCACGCCAGTGCTCCAAATGTTTGTGCGCGTTCTCGATCATCACCACCGCGGCATCGACCATCGCGCCGATGGCGATGGCGATGCCGCCCAGCGACATCAGGTTGGCGCTGACGCCCTGGTAGTACATGACCAGAAAAGCCGCCAACACCCCCAGCGGCAGGGTGACCACCGCCACCAGCGAGGAGCGCAGGTGCCAGAGGAACAGTCCACACACCAACGCCACCACCAGGAATTCCTCCAGCAGTTTCTCGCGCAGGTTGTGCGCGGCCTCCAGGATCAACTGCGAGCGATCGTAAGTGGGCACGATCGCGACGCCCTTGGGCAGGCTGCGCTGCAACTGTGCGATACGTGTCTTGACCGCCTCGATCGTTTTCAGCGCGTTGGCGCCCTCGCGCTCGATGACCACGCCGCCGACGACCTCGCCCTGACCATCGAGATCGGCAATGCCGTTGCGCAGCGTCGGCCCACGGCGCACCACGGCGACCTCACCGAGCCGCACCGGCACACCGCCCGGTCCGGTCGTCAGCGGAATCCGGTCGAAGTCTTCGCGGGTATGCAGATAACCGATGCTCTGCACCATCAGATCGGCTTCGCCCTGCGAAATCACGGAGCCACCGGTGGCCCCATTGGCTACGCGCACGGCCTGTTCCACCTGTGCCAACGTCAAGCCGTAGGCGGCCAGCTTGACCGGATCGACCACGATCTGCCAGGCGCGCCGCATGCCGCCGATGCTGGCCACCTCGGCCACGCCCGGCACGGTTTTGAGTTGATAACGCAGATACCAGTCCTGCAGCGCGCGCAACTGGCCGAGATCCATCGTGCCATCGCGGTCGACCAGTGCGTACTCGTAGACCCAGCCCAGGCCGGTGGCGTCAGGCCCGAGTTCCGGATCGACGCCCTGCGGCAGCCGTGCACGCGCCTGGCTCAGATATTCCAGCACCCGCGATCGCGCCCAATACAGATTGGTGCCGCTGTGAAAAATCACATACACCAGCGAATAGCCGAACGAGGAATACGCGCGTACGGCCTTGACATCGGGCACGGAGAGCATCGTCGTCGCCAATGGATAGGTGAGCTGGTCCTCGACCACCTGTGGCGGCTGCCCGGTCCAACTCGTCTTCAGGATGACTTGCGTATCGGAGAGGTCGGGCAAGGCATCGAGCGGGATGTGCAGCGCAGCCCATACCCCCCAGCCGGCGAGCAGCAATGCGCCCATCAGTACCAGCAAGCGGTTGCGGATGGCGGCGCGGATGATGGCGACGATCATGGCGTGTGGCCTTTCGTGGACGCTGGCATGGCCATGCCGGGCATGGCGTCCTGTGCCGGTGGCTTCACGCTCGGGCGTGCGGGCACCGTCGGCGCCGACGACGCAGGCATGACAGGCACGGCGGGCACATCAGGCGCGACCGACGAGCGCGGCGCGGGCGGCGTGGTCAACCGCTGCAGCGCGCCATTGAGATTGGCCTCGGAGTCGATCAGGAATTGGCCCGAGGTGACCACGCGCTCGCCACTCTTGAGGCCTGCCAGCACCTCGGTATAGCCATCCGCCGAGCGGCCGATGCGCACCGCGCGTGGCTGCATGCGGCCATCGCCAAGATCGAGGAGCACGCGGTTCTGCACGCCGGTGCTGATCAAGGCCTCATCGGGTACCAGCGGATGCGGCGTGGTGCCTGCGGTCGCCAGGCGCACCGTCGCGTACATGCCCGGCGCCAGCGTGCCGTGCGGATTGTCCAGCGCGATACGCGCGGTTTCGGTGCGCGTGCGCGCATCCACCTCGGGCAGCAAAGCCTCGACGTTACCGGCGAAGATGCGCCCGGGAAACGCGTCGACTTCGATGGCGACCGGCGTGCCCGGGCCGATACCGGCGACCTCGGCTTGCGGGATCGCGGCATCCAGCCACAGCCGGGCGAGATCGTCGATGCGCAACAACGTCGTGCCGGCGGCCACCTGCTGGCCTTGGCGCACGTCCAGCGCGCTGACCACGCCGGAAGCAGGTGCGCGCAGCATGATGCCGCCGCCGGCACTGATATCCGCGGAGCGGATCTCTTGCGCGCTCATGCCCAGTACGTACAGACGCTGCAGCGCGGCGGAACGCAACGCGCGCGCATCAGCCGACTGCGCATGCTCGAGCGCGCGGTATTCGGCGACAGCCGACATCCAGGCTGGCGCCAGCAGCTCCGCCAGCGGTTGGCCGGCACGCACGTGATCGAACGGCGCGCGCACGAACAGCCGCGACAGCACGCCATCGGTACGCGCGCTGACGACCACCGAGCGACGACGATCCCAGGCCAGAACGCCCGGCACACGCAACTCCCGGTGCAACACGCCGACACGGATGACGCTGGTGCGCATGCCGAGGTTCTGCTCGACAACCGGACTGATGCGCACCAAGCCCATACTCGTACCTGACCCGCCCGCATACTTCGGCACCAGTTGCATACCCGGCATCAGCGGCGATGGCCCGGGATGGTTGAAGTGTGTGCCGGGCTGCATCGGGTCATACCAGTACAGCACTTTGCGCGCTGGCTGGGCGCCAGACGTTGGCGCGGCACTGCCGTGATCGCGCGTTCCCAGGACATACCCGGCGGCCGCGGCAACGCCCATAACCGTAGCCAGAAGGACAAAAAGGGGCGTACGGCTCATTGCGCATACTCCGGTAGCAGGTAAGCGAGTTGGGCCCAGGTGTCACCCCAGGCCTTCAACGCATCGACATAGTCAAGACGGGTCGTGATCTCGTCTCGCCGCGCTTCCAACCAGGGTTGCAGCGAGGCGCCGCCGCGGTAGGCGGCCAGTGCCGCCGCACTGCGATCGGCCGCCAGGGACAGCAGCGTGTCGCGGTCGCGTCGCACCTGGCGGCCGTAGCCCTGCCATGTCGCCAGCAGGCGCTGCACCGCCTCGACCTGCGCGCGGCGCGCGTTCTCGCGCTCGGCGCGTACCGCATCGAGGTCGGCGCGGCGGGCCAGGACGTCCTGGTCCTCGCGATGGGCGGGGAACAACGGCAGACGCACGCCCACCAGCAACGTAATCATATTCGGCAGGCCGGGTGCTCGCGCGCCATAGTCCAAGCCCACGCTCCAGCCTGGATGCTTGCTGGCGCGGGCGCTCTGCAGTGCGGCCTCCGCGCGGTCTTCGCGCGATTCCCAGTCGAGCAGCGGTGCCTGCTGGTCGGGAGTCTGCAGCAGGTGCGCGTCGGTGACCGGGAGCCGCGCAAAGTCGGGGGACGCGGCCAGATCCGCGCTTGCCGCTTCGCTTCCAATCCAGCGCGCCAGCGCGGCGCGCGCGGACGCGATATCGGCATTGGCGAGGTCCAGCCGATTGGCCAGTTCGGCCTGTGCCGCCCTGGTCGCCAGGGCCTCCGCCGCGGAGCCAGTGCCACCGGCCAGGCGCGCCTTCGCCGCGACGATGGCCAGGGCGTTCTGCCGCTCAAGTCCCTCGATCTGGTCGCGCGCCTGCTCGGCGGCCCACAGGGAAACCCAGGCCGCCGCCGCCGCTTGTCGGGCATTCAGGCGTGCCTGCTCGGTTTCCGCATTGGCCGCGGCCTCGCCCGCACGCGCACCGACACGTTCCGCGGCCAACTGGGTGTCGGAGGGGATCTCCTGACTGAGCCCCACCGTGCGCATGGTCATGGAATCGGCGGCGGTGCTGAAGGCGCCAGGCCCTTGCACCGTCAGGTTCTGCACCCCGAAGGTAAGGCGCGGATCGGGCCAGCGACCGGCGCGATTGCGGTCAGCGCGGGCGGCATCCTCGCGAGCACGGCCCGCCTGCACCAGCGGCGCGCGCTCGACAGCCAGTGTCACCGTCTGTTGCAGGGTCAGTGGCGATGTGGCTACTGCCGGAAATGCTGTCAGCGCCAGCAGCGCGGTCGCACATTGCAGGTGAAGCACGACGTCACGGCGGCGCCGGCGATCAAACACGAACATGGCAAGTCTCCATCGGGCGGAACGCATCCGGCACGCGCTCGGCGCGGCCGGTCACGACACACGAGGGAGGGTCTAGATCAGCAGGACGCAGCAGCGCGGCGGTGGCGATGCGCCAAGATCAGCGGCCGCGCGCTCGTCGAGACGCGGCGACGGCGGGGCTGGAGTGATCGCCAGCACCGGCGGCTGCGGCGGCAACGCCAGCGCGGGCACCATGGGCGCGCGCGCGTCCTGCGGCGCCGGTGCCGGCTGCGCGCAATGCTGCACGCACAACGCGCGCGCATGCTGAATCATGCTCGTCATGCCATCGCAGCAAGGCATGCTCGCCATCGACTGCATCGCCGCCTGCGCGGGTACCGCGGCCTGCGGCAGCGAGCAGGCGTACGCCGTCAGCGCCAACTGCTGGAACAGCAGCGCGCACAGCGCCAGCAGCGCAATGCGCAGGCGCGTGCGGCGATTGATGTGCAGGCGACGCATCACTTCTGCAAAATAGCACAGGCTGTTGCAGCGATCGCGACATGACGGTGGATTTCTGCAACAAGCATTCAGAACACCAGCGTTTTGTCAGCCCACTGCGTCCACGCGGCGAGCTGCTCCATCGTGCTGCGCGGCGCGCCTTCGATCAGCTCCGTGGCGGCGATGCCGCGGGCGTCGATGCAGGTGCCGCAGACGCCGACTTCGCCGCCGTGGCGAACGATCATGCCCAGCATGTCGCCGATGTTGTAGTAGCCCGGCGCCACTTTCTGCCCGGCCTTGGCACAGGCCACCGCATCGCCGATCAGGAACAGCTTCACCTCCTCGCCGCCGGTCTTGAGCATCTGCCGGGCGAGCCGCAGGGCGTTGTAGCTACGCTCGCTGCCGTAGGGTGCATCGTTGAGCACGAATAGATGTTTCATGGGAGTCTCCCTTGCGTTGATGAAATGGAATTCACGGTTGCGATTCCAGCGGCAGCCCCAGCGCCCGCCAGTCGGGCACGCCGATTTCGAGCCGCGCGGCCTTGCGGCCGTGGCGGCGCAGGATCTCCACCGCCTCGACCGACATCACGCAATATGGACCGCGGCAATAGGCCACCACCTGCCGGTCGCGCGGCAATTCGGCGAGCCGCTGCTCCAGCTCGGCCAGCGGCACCGACAGCGCGCCGGGGATGTGTCCGTTGCGGTACTCCTGCTCGGGACGCACGTCGAGAACCAGTGCCTCGCCACTGCGAACGCGCTTGAGCAGGGTGGCCTGATCCACCGCTTCCAGAACGTTCTTGCCGTCGAGGAAGAGCCGGGTGATGCGCTCGATTTCGGCCAGTCTCGACTCGGCCAGATGGCGGAAGGCCAGAAAGAAATCGCAGACCTCGGTTCCGGCCAGCCGGTAGGTGACGTACAAACCCTGTTTTTCCGCCTCCACCAAGCGACCCGTGCGCAGCACCTTGAGATGCTGCGAGGCGTTGGCGAGGGTCTGGCCGGTGGCCGCGGCAAGCGACTCCACCGTGCGTGGCCCCTGGCAGAGCACATCGAGCATTTCCAGTCGCTTGGGGCTTGCCAGGGACTTGCCCAAGCGCCCGAACTGTTCGTAGATCTGATCCTTGAATGCGCGGTTGTCCATCAGCCGTGCTCCGCGACCGTCAGTTCGCGCCATGCCGTGATCAACGCCGCGGCGGCCGCGTCGATTTCGTCCTCACGGGTATAACGCCCAACGGACAGGCGCACGGCGCCGGCGATCCGCGCGCCGGGAAGGCCCATCGCTCCCAGCACCCCGCTGGGCGCAGCGTCCCCGGCATGGCAGGCGGAACCGGTGGCGGCGGCGACTTGGTCCGCCACCCGCTGCAGCAGCATCACGCCGGATACGCCGGGAAAGGACACGTTGAGGGTGTTTGACAGGCGCTGCTCGGGGTGGCCGTTCAAGGCGAGCCCCGGAACCTCCTGCGACAGGCGGGCATGCAGTCGGTCGCGCAGCGCGCGCAGGTGCGCGTGAGCTTCCGGCAGGCGTTCGCGCGCCAGGCGTGCCGCGGCACCCAGGGCGACGATCTGCGCGATGTTCTCGGTGCCCGGACGCAGGCCCTGCTCCTGGCCGGCTCCGGCGAGCACGGCAGTGATCGGTGTGCCGGTGCGCACGTACAACGCGCCGACGCCCTTGGGCGCATGGAACTTGTGTCCGGCGAGGGTCAGCAGGTCGACGCCCAGCGCTTCGACATCGAGCGCGACCTTGCCGGCGGACTGCGCGGCATCGGTGTGCATCGGTACCCCATGGGCGCGAACGATCGCGGCGATCTCGGCGATGGGCTGGATCGTGCCGACCTCGTTGTTGGCGTGCATCACCGACACCAGCCCCGTATCGGATCGCAGCGCGGCGGCGACGTCGCCGGGAGCGACTCGGCCGTATTCATCCACCGGCACGACCGTCACCGACCAGCCCAGCTCCTGCAGTCGACGCGCGGGCTCGCTCACCGCCGGGTGTTCGACGGCGGAGATCACGGCGTGGCGACGCGCAGGCCCCAACACCCGCGCCACGCCGAGGATGGCGAGGTTGTTCGCCTCGGTAGCGCTGCCGGTAAAGACGATTTCGGCCGCACGCGCACCGATCAGGCGGGCAGTGTCCTCGCGCGCCGCGGCCATGGCGCGGCGCGGCGCATCCGCGTAGGCGTGAGCGGACGACGGATTGCCGAAATGCTCGCGCAGGAACGGCAGCATGGCCGCCACCACTTCCGGCGCGATCGGGGTGGTGGCGTTGCAGTCGAGGTAGACCAAGGCCATGCCAACATCCGATCAAGTAATTAATTATTAGTATGAATACTTGATCATAGAAGGTCAAGTTATGCACTACCGTTGATACGCAGACGCGTGCGGCGAACGCAGTGCAAACTCGCCGGACAACGCCAAAGCAACATCATTGAATTCAATGATCATGCGTGTGACTGCTTGCCCGGTCGGCGTGGGCGTGGCTCTGCATCATCGCGCCGGAATCCATCGGACCCATGTCCTCGTCGGGCGGCGCCTTGGCGACGATGGCCCGGTACTCGGCGGGCGTCATGCCAGGCAGCCTCTGAAGGAAGGCGACCGTGCTCCAGATGGTGGCGTCGTCATGGCTGAAGCCCCACGCCGGCATCGCGCTCATCTTGATGCCGTGCTTGATCACCCAGAACGCCTGGCGCGGATCGACACGCACCTGACTGAGGTTGGGCGGCTGCGGATACAGGCCGGGGCGTATCTCGGAATCGGTGACGCCGGGCGCCAGATGGCAGCCAGCACACATTGCCGCGTACTGGCCGGCACCCTTGAGGATGATCGCAGGATCGTTGATGTCGTTTGGCACCTCGATGGGAGCCGCATGCTTCTCGATCGAGCGTTCGCGCATCATCGTCAGCATCGCCACCGTCGCCTTCCAGTGCGGGCTGTCGGCGCCCATGTTGTACATGCCCAGCCACATGTAGCCAAAGATGCCGAGCGCCACCGCCAACGCGGCCGCGAGAAGAACAATCAGCGTGTTTTTCATATCCCCTCCTCAGAACCAGATGCGCACGCCGGCCACGATCTGCCGGTCGAACACGGATTTGCCCTCGGCGCGGCGCAAGTCCGCGGTGCCGCCGAACACGCGCTGCCAGACCAGGCCGATATACGGTGCGAACTCGCGGCGGATCTCGTAGCGCAGGCGCAGGCCCAGGCTGGCGTCTGACAGACCCGAGCCCAATCGCCAGACCGGATCGGGTTTGCCGTAGAGATTGGCCTCGAACTCCGGTTGCAGGATCAGACGCTGGGTGATCAGCAACTCGTACTCGGCCTTGAAGCGCGCCGCCGTGCGCCCGCCCGAACCCGCATAGCCGGTGACCTCGATGTCGAACCAGTAGGGCGCCAGACCTTGTACGCCGAAAGCCGCCCAGTTGCGGCCCGGCCCGTTGCCGAAGTCGTGGCGCACGCCCAGCGTGCTGTCCCAGAACGTGGCGATGGCATGGCTCCACAGCGCTTCGATGTCCCCCTCTTGCACATGCCCGGCACTGCGCGCGCCCTCGCTGCGCAGCAACAGACGGTTGCGGTCGCCGCCGTACCAGGCCTGTGCATCCCAGGCCTGGCCGGTGATGCCGTCGGCGCGGGTCGCCTCGAGCTGGTTGATCAGCACCTTGCCGAACCTCTGGTCATCGGCCATGTCCATGCCGGTCATCGGCATCGCTTCGAGCTTCGCCAGATAGGCCGCGGGATCGGCCGGACCGGGTGGCAGCGCGGGCGCCGCAGGCGTCGAGGTGGAGGATGCAGTTGGCGCGCCGCGCTGGCCGTGCGATGTTTTCATCCCTGGCATGCCTGACGTGCTGCCTGTGTCCATCCCGGACATCGCACCCATGTCCATGCCGGACATGCTGCCCATCGAGGACGAAGTGGCAGCCGGTTGCGCCGAGGTTGCACGCGCCGGAGCCGCCGGCTTTGCGGGTGGGGCGCCGTGCTTACCGTGCGAGATGTCCATGCCCGGCATCGAGCCCATGTCCATCTCCGGCATCGCCGTCGATGCCGACGATGCGGGCACCTGCTGCGCGAACGCCGGCGCCGTCAGCGCGGTTGCGCACAGCACCCACAGCGAGGTCAAGCGTGTGCGGCGGCGAATGATCGCATGCGTGCTCATGCCACGATCACCTCGCGGAACATGCCCGCTTCCATGTGGTAGAGCAGGTGGCAGTGGTAGGCCCAGCGCCCCGGTGCGTCGGCGCTGACCAGGTAGCTGATCTGCTGCGCCGGCTGCACGCTGACGGTGTGCTTGCGCACCTGGAAGCCGCCGTCCGGCGCCTCGACCTCGCTCCACATGCCGTGCAGATGGATCGGGTGGGTCATCATGGTGTCGTTGATCAGGGTGATGCGCAGGCGCTCGCCGTAGCGGAACACGATCGGCCTGGCGTCGGAGAACTTCACGCCGTCG
This sequence comes from Metallibacterium scheffleri, assembly GCF_002077135.1. NCBI lineage: Bacteria > Pseudomonadati > Pseudomonadota > Gammaproteobacteria > Lysobacterales > Rhodanobacteraceae > Metallibacterium > Metallibacterium scheffleri. The sequence continues at coordinate 1,585,335 of NZ_LDOS01000002.1, forward strand.
AAGCCCCACACGTAGCGCTGCATGTTGCCGGTGAGGTGCAGGGTCAGCGTGCGCCCCGGCTCGCGCGGATCGAGCGACCCGCCGATCGTGTGCAGGTCGGCGTAGCTCAGCACGCGGCGGCCGTTGTCGCGCAGACCGACGCCGGGATCTTCGAGGTTGGTGCGCGGGTCGGCCACGCACATGTCCACACTGGGGCCGGTGCGACAGTGCCAGGGCGGCGGGAAGGCGAACGGCGCAGCGCCTTCCTGCGCGGACGCCGCCGCGTGGCCGGCGTGCGCCATGTCCGACATCCCGGCCATGCCATTCTTGTCTTTCATGCCCTGCATGCCGCCGCCGTGCGCGCCGTGGGCCATCCCAGCCATGCCGCCCATCGCCCCCATCATGTCGGTCATGCCCAGCCACGGCACCGGATCCAGCGGCGGTACCGGCGCTTCCATGCCGGCACGCGGCGCCAGCGTGCCGCGCGCGTAGCCGCTGCGATCCATCGATTGGGCGAAGATCGTGTAGGCCGCGTCGCCGGGCTCGACGATCACGTCATAGGTTTCGGCGACGCCGATGCGCAACTCGTCCACCGTCACCGGCTCGACGTCCTGGCCATCGCTGCTGACCACGGTCATCTTCAAGCCCGGGATACGCAGGTCGAAGTAGGTCATCGCCGAGCCGTTGATGACGCGCAGACGCACGCGCTCGCCGGGCTTGAACAACGCGGTCCAGTTGCCGGCCGGCGCGGTGCCGTTGAGCAGGTAGGTATAGGTGTAGGCCGACACGTCGCTGAGGTCGGTCGGGTTCATGCGCATCCGGTTCCACATGCGCCGCCTGGCCAGCGCCGCGCGGATGCCGATGCGCTCGACATCGCGCATGAAATCGAGCGCGGTCGGCTGGCCGAAGTTGTAGTAGTCGCTCTGGCGCTTGAGCGTGGCGAGGATGGTGTCGGGGTTCTGGTCGGTCCAGTCGCTGAGCATCACCACGTAGTCGCGATCGGCGCGGACCCCGGCGCCGTCGCGCGCCTCGACCACGATCGGTCCGTACAGGCCCTGCTGCTCCTGGAAACCCGAATGCGAGTGGTACCAATAGGTGCCGGTCTGGCGCACCGGGAAGCGGTAGGTGAACGTCTCGCCCGGCGCGATACCGGGAAAGCTCAGGCCCGGCACGCCGTCCATCCGGAACGGCAGCAGGATGCCGTGCCAGTGGATCGAGCTGGTCACCGGCAGCGTGTTGCGCACGCGCAGGGTGACGGTGTCGCCCTCGCGCCAGCGCAGGATCGGCGCCGGCAACTGGCGGTTGACCACGATCGCGCTACGCGCGTGGCCGGTGAAATCGACCGCCATGGTGCCGATGGTCAGATCGAACTCGGTGCCGCTGAGCACGGCGGGATACGCCGTGGCTGCCGGCGCGGCCAGCGCGAAGCGCGGCAGCAGGCCGACGCCGAGCGCGGCGCCACCCAGCGCGAGCCCCTGCATGAAGCGGCGACGGGACGGATCGGGCACGGCGGGACCCTTGGATTGAACAAGAATGCGGGACATGGCAACTCCGGAACGCGAGAACAGGCCGCGCTCGGCACGGCACGGCGTCAATCGGGCAAGGCAGGAGCGTCGCGCGCAGCGACGCGGCGCGTTCAGGCGGCTGGCGGTCGCAGCGGCGGAGCGGTGATCATGGGTGCGAGGGCGGGGCGGCGCAGCCGCAACAGATCGCGCCCCGCACGCGACGTCCGCATCGACAGCGCAGCCACCGGCAGAGCCGCGGCACCACACACGCTGACACAACCGCAGCAATATCCACCACTGCAGGCAGGCTGCGCGTGGCTGCAGCAATCGTACCCGGCCGCGGATGCATCGGCGCAGTGCGCGGCTACCGGCTGGCCAGCGTGCGACATCGGCGCGGCATGCTTCATGGTCGTCGCCATCGCCAGTGCAGTCTGCATGGCAGGCAGCGGCAGCGTGAGCACCATGCCCGCCCATGCCAGCAGGGCCAGCACGAACAGACGGCGGAACGGGACGGCAGAAAGATGCATGGGCCGCAGCGTAATTTCTCCGTAATGTCAACGCAACCCAGAAGGCGCTCCGCGGTCGGCATCCGTGCGCTCCGTGCCACGTACACTTGCCGTGCCGCCTGTCGAGCCTTGCAATGAATTATCGCCACCGCTTCCATGCCGGCAACTTTGCCGATGTCCTCAAGCACACGATCCTGCTGGGCGTGCTCGATGCGCTCAAGCGCAAGCCGGCGCCGTTCGCGTATCTGGACACGCACGCCGGCAGCGGCGTCTACGCGCTTGACTCGGAGGCCGCGCGCAAGACCGGCGAGTTCCGCGCCGGCGTGCTGCGCGTACTCGATGCCAGCGATCTGCCGCCGTTGCTGCGCAGCTACGTCGAGGCCGTGCGCGCCTGTGATGCGGGCACGCCGCTGGCGCGCTACCCCGGTTCGCCATGGCTGGCACAGCACGCGCTGCGCGCGCAGGATCGCGCCGTGCTGTGCGAACTGCTGCCGGATGAAGCCACCGCATTGCGCGGCCAGTTCCACGGCGATGCACGCATGCAAGTGCACCAGCGCGACGGTTACGAAGCCTTGTCCGCGCTGCTGCCGCCGGCGGAAAAGCGCGGCCTGGTGCTGATCGACCCCCCGTTCGAGGCGCAGGAAGCCGAGTTCAAGCTGATCCAGCGCGCACTGGCCACGGCGCTGTCGCGCTGGCCCGGGGGCATGTTTGCGGTGTGGTATCCGATCAAGCTGCAACGCACGCGCGAGCCGTTGCTGCGCTGGTTGCGCGGCAGCGCGGCGCAGTCGGTGCTGGTGGCCGAACTGGCGGTGCGCGCGGAAAATTCGCCGCTGCGCTTGAACGGCTGCGGCGTGGCTCTGCTCAATCCGCCGTGGAAGCTGGATCAGGCCTTGTTCGCGGCCCTGCCTGCACTGGCGCGACTGCTGGGCGAGGACGGCCAGGGCGATTCGCGCCTGCTCTGGCTGAAGCGTGAATGAGTCCGGTGGTGCTCACGCTACCGCACCCGGCTATGGCTATGCTGCGAACACCAATACACGGGGAGTTTCCATGCGCCGCCTGCCGCGATCGTTGTCACTGACATTGTTATCCCTGTCCGCCGCACTGCTGCTTGCCGCCTGCGCGCCGGCGCCCATTTTCAAACCCAGCGCGAATGTCGCCAATGTGCCGCCGGAGACCGTGGCGCAGGCGCCCGAGCGCTACACCGGGCGCGCGGTGATCTGGGGTGGCCAGGTGGTGGCGGTGCAGAACATGCCCGACAGCACCGAGATCCAGATCCTCGGCTATCCGCTGGACAGCTCGCAGCGGCCGCTGCCCAACAGCCCGGTGGGCGGGCGCTTCATCGCCATCATGCGGGGCTACGTCGAGCCGCTGAACTATCCGGCCGGCGCGCTGGTCACGCTCACGGGCCACATCGAGGGCGTGCGCGTGGGCACCGTGGGCGACGCGTCGTACACCTTCCCGCTGGTGCGCGTGGATGCATCGCACGTATGGACCGCGGCCGAGTTGCGCAGTGACAAGCCACACGTCAGCTTCGGCTTGGGGGTGGGCATCATTCGCTGACGCAGCGACACCCGACACACTGCCTAGCCCGACTCCACGCAATGCGCGGCTCAAGCCGGATCGGGCATGGCGCCAAACTCGTCCGCATCATCGGCCGCGCCCGGATCAGGCAGCAACGCCAGGTGTTGCGGTGCGCACTCGCGCACCGCTTCGGCCAGCGCGCGCTCGACCAGCCAATAGCGCCCGTCGAGCTGGATCACACCCAGCTCGCCAGCGTTGAGCGCATGCAACTGTGCAGCATCCACGTGCACGCGACGAATCTTGCCGCCGTATTCGAAATGGCGCATCAGTTCGGCATCGGCGCGATTGAGCGTCTTGCCCTGCACCAGCGCGTGCGCCTTTTCACGCTGTTCCTTGCGCAGCCGCGCACGCTCGACGGCGATGCGCTCGGCGGCGGCCTTCTCGCGTTGCTCCTGCGCATGGCGCAAGGCATAGGCGCGCGCGAGATCGATTTCTTCCTGGCTCGCATCAGCACGACGCGGCGAAGGTTTGCCGGCGGCATGTATCGGGCTGCCGCCGCGCCCGCGCTGCGCGACACGCGCGGCATCAGGTCCGCGCGACGGGCTTGCATCGCGCCGGCCTGACTTGTCATGCGTGCCGCGGCTTGCAGGTGCCTGCGCCACGCGCTCGCCATGCGCCGGCGCGACGGGTTTCGGACTGGGCTTCAAACCCGCTTTCAGCAGTTGATCACGCAGGGAATCGACCATGAGGCACTCGGCAGTGTGATTCGCGGCGCAGACACGCCGTGGGACCATCAGTAATGCGGCGGTGGCGGCTCGCTGCGCACATCCGGTGCCAGCGCGGTACGCACGCCCGCCAGTTCCAGACGCAGCTCGGTGACGATGCGCTCGAGGCGGTCAAGGCGCAGGGCGCGCTCGGCATCGGTGGCGAGCAGACCGTGCAGCGCTTCGTCGAGAAAACTCAGCCGGATTTCCAGTTCGGTCAGGCGATTTTCAAGTGTGCTCATGGCGTGCTCATGCGTGGGAATCCACCGAGCGGCCGCGGCCGATGCCGTAATAGGCCAGGCCGGCGCTCTCGACCGCGGCGGGATCGTACAGGTTGCGGCCATCAAACAGAACGGGCGTGGCCAGCGCGGCACGGATGCGCGCGAAGTCCGGGCTGCGAAATACTTTCCACTCGGTCACCAGCACCAAGGCATCCGCGCCTTGCAGCGCCTCGTAGGGCTGCACGCACAGCGTCAGATCCGCGCGTTCGCCATAAAAGCGCCGGGTTTCGCGCTGTGCTTCCGGATCGTAGGCACGCACGTGCGCACCGGCGCCCCACAGCGCCTCCATCAGCGTGCGGCTGGGCGCCGCGCGCATGTCATCGGTATTGGGTTTGAACGCCAGCCCCCACAGGGCAATGGTCTTGCCGCGCAGATCGCCGCCGAAGTGGCGCTGGATCAGTGCGAACAGGTGCTGTTTCTGCGCCTGGTTGACCGCTTCCACCGCCTGCAGCAACCGTGGCGCGTAACCGTGTGTCTCGGCGGTGTGCACCAGTGCCTGCACATCCTTGGGAAAACACGAACCACCGTAACCCGCGCCGGGATAGATGAAGTGGTAGCCGATGCGCGGATCGGCGCCAATGCCCTGGCGCACCAGCTCCACGTCGGCACCGACACGCTCGGCGAGATTGGCGATTTCGTTCATGAAGCTGATCTTGGTCGCCAGCATGGCGTTGGCGGCGTACTTGGTCAGCTCGGCCGAGCGTGTGTCCATGGCCACGATGCGCTCGTGATTGCGGTTGAACGGCGCATACAAGCGCTTGAGCAGGGCCAGGGCACGCGCGCTGTCGCTGCCGATGATGATGCGATCGGGGCGCATGCAGTCATCGACCGCATCGCCTTCCTTGAGAAATTCCGGGTTGGAAACGACATCGAACGGCACCTGCACACCGCGCGCGGCAAGCGCCTGATCGATGCGCGCGCACACACGCTCGGCGGTGCCCACCGGCACCGTGGACTTGTTCACCACAACGGCGTAATCGCGCAGGTGCTCGCCGATGCTCGCGGCCACCGCCAGAACGTGGCGCAGATCGGCGCTGCCGTCCTCGTCCGGAGGCGTGCCGACCGCGATGAACAGCACCTCTCCATGCGCGACGCCTGCGGCGGCATCCGTGGTGAAATCCAGCAGGCCCGCGGCGTGATTGCGCTGCACCATCGGCGCCAGGCCGGGCTCGAAGATCGGCACCACACCCTGCTTCAGCGCGGCGATCTTGTCGGCGTCGATGTCCACGCACAGCACATGGTTGCCCATCTCGGCCAGGCAAGCACCGGTGACCAGACCTACATAACCGGTGCCGAACAGGGTGATGCGCATGCGCGGGCTCGCGTCGTCAAAAGCCGGATTCTAGCCGCTGCGCGAAGCGTGGCGTGGCCGTCGCGGCGCTAAAAAAAACGGGGCGCGACTGGCGCGCCCCTCATCGCCACTGCGAACGCAGTGGTCATGCAATTACTTGTTGCCACCCGCGGCTGGCGGTGCCTGGTCAGCGGCCTGCGGCGGCATGATCTTCAGTGTCTGGATATCGAAGATCAGCGTGGCATTGGGCGGCATCGGGCCGGGCGGATTGGCGCCGTAAGCCAGGTTGGCCGGGATGAACAGCTTGAAGTGGCTGCCCACCGGGAACATGGTCAGGCCTTCGCGGAAGCCAGGGATCACGTTGGCCAGCGGGATCGAAGCTGGACCACCGTGATCGGCCGAAGCGTCGAACTTCTGTCCGTTGATGAAGGTGCCGGTGTAATTGATCTGCACCGTGTCACTGGCGGTCGGCTTGGGGCCCGTGCCCATCTTGATCACTTCGTACTGCAAGCCGTCCGGCAGCGTCTTCACGCCGGGCGCGGTCTTGTTCTTGGCGAGGAATGCGGCACCCTGGATTTCGTTGGTCTTGCTTTCCTGGGCACGTGCGGCCTCGGCTTTGGCCTGCAGCTTCTTCATGAAAGCTGCACGCACGGTCTTGGCTTCGGCCTCGCTTATCGCCGGCTTCTGCCCGGAAAGCACGGTGCGCAGAGCGTCGGCGACGATCGCCGGATCAAGTTCCTGGCGCACCAGCGGCGGGATGCCACTGGCCAGGTCCATGCCGACGAGATAGCTGTTCTTGGCCTTCTCGGTGGTCAGGGCCGGAGCCGCGTGGGCCAGGCTGACACCCAGCGTGGCTGTCAGTGCCGCCGCGAGCAGCGCGGGGCGCAGAATCTTGGACATTCGGGTTTCCTCAGTGGATGGGCAAGACCTCAGGCCACTGCGGCGCCGAGGCGAGAACGCATTGTGAGGCTACCGCAAGCCCTTGGCAAACCGTGCCCGCGCTTGCCCAAGCACTGATGCAGCCGCGATTCATGCACGGCGGTTGCCGGCTGCTGAAGGCCACCCGCGACGCTGACGTCGGCGGCATTGTCGATGCATGCGCGCCGCGCGCGCGACTCGATGCGAAAACTGTTGACGCCTTGCAATGGCCTCCGTACCATTTCGGGTTCCAGTGTGGGGCCATAGCTCAGCTGGGAGAGCGCTACAATGGCATTGTAGAGGTCGACGGTTCGATCCCGTCTGGCTCCACCAACTCCGTTGTCCCCATCGTCTAGAGGCCTAGGACATCACCCTTTCACGGTGGCGACCGGGGTTCGAATCCCCGTGGGGACGCCAATTCGGCCACGCTGTGGCGGCACGGGTTGTTAGCGGATTGTGCGTTTGTGTTGTTGCTGTTTGCTGTTGCGCGGAGCGGTAGTTCAGCTGGTTAGAATGCTGGCCTGTCACGCCGGAGGTCGCGGGTTCGAGTCCCGTCCGCTCCGCCATTTCAACTAACTACAACATCCATGAAATACCCTGAAGCCCGCATTCCGGCGGGCTTTTTCTTGCCCCTACTTCCCCGAAGGCATCCTGGATTTCCCTTGTTTGGGCCAAGGTTGGCGGTACTTTTGGCGGGTCCGCTCTCTGCGCAGCTGTAGATACCGCCAGATGATCGACGAAGCAACTCTGTCGGCCGCCGAGCCACGGGACAAGCCCTACAGGGTGTATCCAGGCAACGGGCTGTATCTGATCGTGCTGCCAAACGGCGCGAAATGGTGGCGCTACAACGTGCGACGCAATGGCATCAACACCACGCTATCGCTGGGTCCCTTCCCCGCGGTGTCGATGGCTGAAGCTCTTGCGGAGCGCGGTATCCTTCGCACACAAGCACGCATGGGCATTGATCCCGCTGCAGCGCGACGCGCGCCATTTAGCAATATGTGGGTCACGTCAAAACCCGGAGCGATCCGGGTTTTTGCATTGCGGCCTGGGCTCAGGCGCGCAGCGGCTCGGGGTCGTGCGCGGGCACCGCGACCAGGGTCTGTGGCGCATGGCCGTGCGCGTCCAGAAACTCCAACCAGCGGCTGAGAAAGCTGGCCATGCGCAGGCGATGCCGCAAAATCAGCGGCGGCGGCGCGCGCAGATTCAGCACGTCCCAACGGCCGCGACCCGGATGACAGTGCAGCGCCTCGGCCAGGTGCGCGTCGGTATACATGCGAATCTGCGCCTCCGGCGCACGGCGCCCGGTATCCGGATCATGGAACGCATAGGTGAGTTCCAGCTCCAGCGTGTACGCATGTCGCTCGCGCAGATCGAGATGCACGTTCATGCCGTCGCCCACATCGGACATGTAAATACCCGGCGCGCGCATGCGCAGCGCGAACAGGCGTTCAAGGCGGTGAAAGCTCTCGGCCTGCAGGCCCATCAGCATGCTGAAGCGGCCCGGCAGCAAAGCGGAGATTTCGCGTGCAGTGAGGTACATGGGGCGAGCTTAGCATCGTGCCAGCGAAGTTCAGTTGCAGCAGAACGCGCCATACGTGGTCACAGCAGGTGCCGTTCGATGCCCAGTTGCGCAAGGATCTTGCTGCCGATTTCCTCGATCGAGGTATGTGTGCTGTTGAGCACTGCGATGCCTTCACGGCGGAACAGGTTGTCGGCTTGCGCCAGCTCCCAGCGGCATTGCTCGACGGACGCGTAGCGGCTGTCGGGACGGCGCTCGGCGCGGATCTGCGCCAGACGTTCCGCAGTGATGGTCAGCCCGAACAGGCGCTGGCGCTGCCCTTGCAATCGTTTCGGCAGCTCGGCGAGCTCCAGATCCTCGGGCGTGAGCGGATAATTGGCCGCACGCAAGCCGAAGTGCAACGCCATGTACAGGCAAGTAGGCGTCTTGCCCGAACGCGACACGCCGATCAGGATCAGATCGGCATCCTTGTAGCTGGGATCGAGTCCATCATCGTGCGCCAGCGCGTAATTGGTGGCATCGATGCGCGCCTCGTACTTGGCGGCATCGAACAGTCCGTGGGCGCGGTTGACCAGCTTGTGCCGGCGTACGCCCAGTTCGTGCTCGAGTGGACCAATGAAGGGCGCGAACACATCCAGCATCAGCGCGCCACTGCCGCCAAGAATCTCGCTGAGCGTGGCATCGACGGCGGTGTTGATCACGATCGGGCGCAACCCGGTGCGTGCCCACGCCGACTTGATGCGCGTGACCGCCGCGTGCGCCTTGTCGGCATCATTGACGAAGGGCATGCGGTGGGTGTCAAAGTCCACGCCCTCGAACTGGGTGAGGATGCTGTGGCCGATGGTCTCGGCGGTAATGCCGGTCGAATCAGAGACGAAAAATACCGTGCGCTGCATGGTCCCTGCCCGTGAATGCATTGCGCGCAGTGTAGCCAGCCCGGAGCCATGCCACGGGCGACGCGGGTCGAATGTCCTTGATGCCGCACCGTAACCGTTTGCATGCGGCCCGCATGCATACTGAAACATCTCAAACGGTTGTTTCATAGCCCGAGAGTGCCGAAAATAGCAGGCTGATCCTTGTGGAATTTCATCCTTGAACGCACCCGTAGTGTGGCTGCACGAGATCGGCATGAGCGACCACGACCGGGTCGGCGGCAAGAACTCATCGCTGGGCGAGATGATCCGCGAGCTGTCCGCGGCGCATGTTTCGGTGCCAGGGGGCTACGCCACCAGCGCCGCCGCGTTCGCGCAGTATCTGGCGCAGGATGCGCTCGACCAGCGCATCGCCTCGCGCTTGCATGGTTTGAATGTCGAGGATAGCCAGTCATTGGCCGCTGCCGGCGCCGAGATTCGCGCCTGGATCATGGCTACGCCCCTGACCGCGCCGCTGGAAGGCGCGATCCGCGATGCCTACCGCAAGCTCTCGCTCGACAACGGACAGCAGGCCGCTGCGGTGGCAGTGCGCTCTTCGGCTACCGCCGAGGATCTGCCGGATGCCTCGTTTGCCGGACAGCAGGAAACCTTCCTCAACGTTGTCGGCGCAGACACCGTGGTCGAGAAAGTGCATGAGGTCTTCGCGTCCCTGTTCAACGACCGCGCCATTTCCTACCGCACGCACCACGGCTTCGACCACAACAAGGTGTACCTGTCAGCCGGCGTGCAATTGATGGTGCGCTCGGACCTGGCCACCTCGGGCGTGATGTTCACCCTCGATACCGAATCCGGGTTTCGCGAAGTGGTGCTGATCACCGCCAGTTATGGCTTGGGCGAGATGGTCGTGCAAGGCGCGGTCAATCCCGATGAGTACTACCTGTACAAACCCAACCTGCGCGCCGGGCGCCCTGCCCTGCTGCGGCGCCAGTTGGGCAGCAAACAGCAGCGCATGGTGTTCTCATCGACGCCCGGCGAGCGCGTGCGCATCGAGGAAACACCCGAGGCCGACCGTCAACGCTTTTGCCTGAGCCGCGAGGACCTGGCCGAACTGGGCCGCCTGGCGCTGGCCATCGAGGCGCACTACGGCCGCCCGATGGACATCGAGTGGGGCAAGGACGGCCACACCGGCCGCATCTATATCCTGCAGGCGCGCCCGGAAACAGTGCGCTCGCGCAACACCACGATCGAGCGCTTCCACCTCGGCCAACGCGGCGCAGTACTGGTCGAAGGACGCGCCATCGGCCACCGGATCGGCGCCGGCACCGCGCGCATCGTCGCCTCGGTGGCCGACATCCACAAGGTGCAGCCGGGCGATGTGCTGGTCACCGACATGACCGATCCCGACTGGGAACCGATCATGAAAAAGGCCGCGGCCATCGTCACCAATCGCGGCGGCCGCACCTGCCACGCCGCGATCATCGCGCGCGAACTGGGCATTCCCGCCGTGGTCGGCTGCGGCGATGCCACCCTTCGCGTGCAGGATGGAGCCGCGACCACGGTGTCCTGCGCCGAAGGCGACACCGGTTTCATCTACGCCGGTATCCTGCCCTACGAGCGCAGCGAGACCGACCTCGGCGCGATGCCGCCAGCGCCACTGAAGATCATGATGAACGTGGCCAACCCGGAGCGCGCCTTCGATTTCGCCATGCTGCCCAATGCCGGCGTCGGCCTGGCGCGGCTGGAGATGATCATCGCCAGCCACATTGGCGTGCATCCCAGGGCACTGCTCGAGTACGAGCGCCAGAATGCCGAGACCAAGGCCAGGATCGACGCGCGCATGGCCGGCTACGCCAGCCCGGTGGATTTCTACGTCGATCGCCTGGCCGAGGGCATCGCCAGCATCACCGCCGCGTTCGCGCCGCATCCGGTGATCGTGCGCCTGAGCGATTTCAAGTCCAACGAATACGCCAACCTGATCGGTGGCAGCGCCTACGAGCCGCACGAGGAAAACCCGATGATCGGCTTCCGCGGTGCCAGCCGCTACGTTGATCCGAGCTTCCGCGCGTCGTTCGCGCTCGAATGTCGCGCCATGCGCAAGGTGCGCGAGGAGATGGGACTGGAAAACGCCTGGGTGATGATCCCGTTCGTGCGCACCCTGGAGGAAGGCCGCAAGGTGATCGAGGTGCTGGCCGAGAACGGCCTGGAGCGCGGCAAGCACGAGCTGAAGATCATCATGATGTGCGAACTGCCCTCGAACGCGCTGCTCGCCGACGAGTTCCTGGAGATCTTCGATGGTTTCTCGATCGGCTCCAACGACCTCACCCAGCTCACGCTGGGACTGGATCGCGACTCGGCCGTCGTTGCCCACCTGTTCGACGAGCGCAATGCGGCGGTAAAAAAGCTGCTGGCGATGGCGATCGGCACCGCGCGCGCCAAGGGCAAGTACGTCGGCATCTGCGGCCAGGGGCCGTCCGATCACCCCGACCTGGCCGACTGGTTGATGGATCAAGGCATCGAATCGATGTCACTGAACCCGGATACCGTGGTCGATACCTGGCTGCGGTTGGCCAAGCGCAAGCACTGAGCGCGCCACCCGACCCGTCCAAGCACGAGCGCTCTCAGGCGCTGGGTGCGCGTACGGCATCCTTGCTGTAGGTGTACACACTGGCCGGTGGCATGTTGCGCCAGGCAAAACCGGCGCGGCGCGCGCGCAATCCCAGCCGTGCCGCCAACGCGCGCGGCACCGGGCTGAGCGGACCGTAGGTGAATTGGACCAGACGTCCCTGGCTGCCGAGCAGGCGGCTGCTGGCCTCGATCACCTGCGTCACCGCCAGCCGTGGCATCGACAGCAAGCCCAGACCACTGACGACGGCATCGGCTGATCCGCAAGCGATGCCGCAGCGCGCGGCCAGATCCAGCACGCAACAGGCATCCGCGCACTCCACGCGCACCTGCGGGAAACGCTGGCGCAGCAGGCCATGCAGGCCGCGATTCAACTCGACCACGAGCAGGCGCTCAGGCGCCACGCCTGCCGCCAGCAGCGCCTCGGTGAACACCCCGGTACCGGCACCCAGTTCGATGATCGGACCATTCCCCCGTGGCACCTGCGCCACCATCAGACGCGCGAGTTGCGGACCGGAGGGTGACATTGCCGCGGTACGCAGCGGATCACTCAGCCATGCGCGCAAGAACGCGCGCCAATGCGCGGCAGGAATCGATTTGCTTGCAGGTGCGACGGGGGATGGTGACATTAGGAATTTTTCCCGGTTGGGCACGAGCGCTGCCCGCCCTATCCTGCCTGCAATGCGTGCCGAAGGCGAGTCACATTCGTTTACGAATGAATGTATTGAACGGACAACTTGCCGGCATGTGCACGGCGCACAATGCATGACGACTGTGCGGGGAGCACGGTGCAACATCTGCGCACATCGCAATCATCAGGGGATGTCCATCATGAAATACACGCGCACCGCCCTCCTGGGCATGCTGCTCGCGCTGACCGCCGCCGCACATTTCGCGAACGCGCAGGATGCGCCCGCCGCGGCGGCGTCCAGCACCGCAACCCTGGCGCCGGCGATCATCCAGCCGCAGGCGAAATGCCTCGATCCGGCCACCATCGAGCGCTGGGATAAACTCGGCCCGCACCGCGTGGCGGTGACAACCCGCGGCAACACCTATTTCGCGCTTGAGTTCGCGGCCGACTGCAGCGCCGGTCGCAACAAACCCAGTGCCTGGCAGATGTCCACGCAGGCACCGGCGCGCTTGTGCGGCTATCCGGATGAAACCGCGATCAGCAGTGCGGGCGACATCTGCGCGATCGCCAGCATCAGGCCCCTCGACAAAACGCAGTTCGATGCCTTCATCAAAGCCAGTGGCGGCTGAGTACCGCCGCGCGGTCAGTGCAGTTTGATCTCGGGGTCCACCGTGCGCCGCAGACGGTTGGCCAGGCCCAGCAGCAACGTGTGCCACCAGCCATACAAGGCGGCCTGGTGCAGTTTGTACAGCGACACGTACATGAAGCGCGCGATAAAACCCGAGATCCAGACATTGCCGGTGATCGCACCCATGAGATTGCCGACGGTACTGTAGTGGCCGAGTGCCACCAGTGAACCGTAATCGCGGTAGTGGTACTCGCCCAGACTGCCCTTGCCATGCAGTCGCCGCCGGATCGCGCGCGCGAGAAAACTGGCCTGCTGATGCGCCGCCTGCGCACGCGGTGGCACGGTTTGCCCCTGCGCATCGGGCGGAAACGCGGCGCAGTCGCCCAGTGCGAATATGTTTTCATCGCGCGTGGTCAGCAGATTGCGCTGCACCACGAGCTGGCGGATGCGGTTGAGTTCCAGGCCATCGCCGTGCAGCAGGCACTCGGGTCCGCGAATACCGGCCGCCCACACCTTGATTTCGGCCTCGATGCGGTGACCGTCCGCCAGCAGCAGTGCTTCGGCGTCGACGCCAATCACGCGTTGCTCGACGAGCACGCTGATGCCGATGCGCTGCAGCTCGCGCGTGACGCTGGCGCTCATGCGCGGCGGCAGCCCAGGCAGAATGCGCGGCCCGGCTTCGAGCACGCTGATGCGGATGCGCTGCTCGGGTTGCAAGGCCTCCAGTCCGTACTGGGTCAGCACACGGCTGACGCGGTGCAGCTGCGCGGCCAGTTCCACGCCGGTGGCGCCGCCGCCGACGATGGCGATGCGAAACTCGGCGGCAGGATCATCCGCGACATGACCGGCGAAACGCAGCAGGGCATCCAGCAGGCGCCGCTGGAAGCGTTTGGCTTCGTGCAGGGTATCCAGAAACCAGCAATGCTCGGCCACGCCCGGCACACCGAAATCATTGGCCACGCTGCCCACCGCCAGCACCAGCGTGTCGTAGGCCACGCTGCGCTGCGCCAGGATTTCGTTGCCCTCGCGGTTGATCACCGGAGCCAGCCAAACCTGGCGCTGTGCGCGGTCGAGACGTTGCATCGTGCCCAAGCGAAAGTCGATGCCGTGGCGCGCAGCATGCACCATATATTCGAGCGCATGCTCAGCCGGGTCGAAACTGCCGGCGGCCACCTCGTGCAACAACGGCTTCCACAGGTGCGTGCGCTGCGCGTCGATCAAGGTCACTTGCAGGCGTTTGCGCAAATGCCGTGAAGACAGGCGGCTGGCCAGTTCCAGGCCACCCGCGCCACCACCGACGATGACCAGGCGCTGCCTCTTGATCGTCATGTGCCCCCCTCGCGCGGACCGATGTCCGCATCATGATTGCATGCTAACCAATGCCGGACGCCGCGTGCGTTGCGGGACAATCCGACGCAGGATGCGGCCAGTCTTGCATCCGTATGCTTGCAGCAATCACAACGCTGCGGCACTCTCGGCGCATGCCGCAATGGGAAACCATGGGCGAAAGCGCGGTACTTCTGCGCTGGGGCCAAACACTCGATGCGGCGCTGAATGCCACGGTGCATGCCGCGGCCCATGCGCTGCGCCGCGCGGCCCTGCCCGGCATCGAGGACATTGCTCCGGCTTATGCCAGTCTGCTGCTGCGTTTCGACCTCGATGTCTGGAGCGCGCGCGGGACACGCGACGCATTCGGCGCACTGCATGAGGCGGTTGATCCCCTGCTCGCCGCCACATCCGCCAGCGCCACACTACCCTCACGCGAGCTGTGCGTGCCGGTCTGCTACGGCGGTGAACACGGTCCCGACCTCGCCGAGGTCGCACGGCGTGCCAAGCTGAGTCAACAGGCGTTGATCGCCTTGCACTGCGCGCCACTGTATCGGGTGGCGATGCTGGGTTTCGCGCCGGGTTTTCCGTACCTGCTCGGCCTTGATGCTGCACTGCAAATGCCGCGCCGCGCGCAACCCCGCGTCAGCGTGCCCGCAGGCAGCGTAGCCATCGGCGGAGCACAAACCGGCATTTATCCTGGCGCGCTGCCCGGTGGCTGGCACCTGCTCGGGCGCACGCCATGGCGCCTGTTTGATGCTGCGCGCGAGCCCGCGTGTCTGCTGCAACCGGGCGATGGCGTGCGCTTCACATCGATCAGCGCAGAAGAATTTTCAGCATCAGCGCGTGATCGCCCATGAGCATCGAAGTGCTGCACCCCGGCTTGCTGAGCACGGTGCAAGACCTGGGCCGCTGCGGACACGCTGCGCTGGGCGTCGGCCGCAGTGGCGCGCTGGACGCCGATGCGTTGCGCCTTGCCAACGCACTGCTCGGCAATGCGGCCACCTTGGCGGGACTGGAAATCACCCTGCAAGGCCCCACGCTGCGCTTCAACGAGCGCACCGGGTTCGCATTGTGCGGCGCGGACTTCAGCGCACGCCTCGATGGCCACCCGGTCAATGCCTGGTCAGCATTGCAGGCCCAGACCGGCAGCGTGCTGGAACTGGGCCGTGCCAGCAGCGGCTGCCGTGGGTGGCTGGCGCTGACCGGCGGGATCGATCTGCCGCCGGTGCTAGGCAGTCGCAGCACTGATCTCAATGCCGGGCTGGGGCCGCTGCCGCGTGCACTGCGCCGTGGCGACGTGTTGCCACTGGGGGCTCACGCATCGACTCCGCGGGCGCCGTCGGCACGCTGGTCGCTGAATCCGCGCCCATGGTTTGCGGTGGCCGAACACGAGCCATTGCGCCTGCTGCAGGGGCGCGATCACGCAGGCCTCGACCAAGCCTCGATGGCCGCGCTGTACAACTCGGAATTCCGCGTGGCCACGGCCAGCAACCGTGTCGGCTTGCGCCTCGATGGCCCTGCGCTGCGACTCACGCAAACGCTGGAATGCGTATCCGAAGGCTGCGTGCCTGGCGTGGTGCAACTGCCGGGCGGCGGGCAACCGATCGTGCTGCTGGGCGAGCATCCGGTCAGCGGCGGCTATCCGCGCATCGCGCAGCTTGCCGCGGTGGATTTGCCGCGTCTGGCGCAGGCACGCCCGGGTAGTGCGCTACGCTTCATGCTGACTGATCTGGATACCGCCACGCGGGCGCTGCTGGCACGGCAACACGCGCGCGCCGATCTGGAATCACGCATCCGTTCGAGACTGGCCGCGACATGAAACGCATCGATCTCAACTGTGACATGGGTGAATCATTCGGCGTCTGGAACATGGGCCAGGATGCGCAGGTGATGCCGTGGATCAGCTCGGCCAACATTGCCTGCGGCATGCACGCCGGTGATCCGGCAACGATGCAGCGCACCGTGGCACTTGCCGTGCAGCATGGCGTGGCCATCGGCGCGCATGTATCACTGCCGGATCTGCAGGGCTTCGGGCGCCGCGCCATGGCCATCAGCGCTGCCGACCTGCATGCCCTGGTGCTGTATCAGCTCGGCGCGCTGGCCGGTTTTGCACATGCCGCGGGCGCGCGCCTGCGCCATGTCAAGGCGCATGGCGCGCTCTATCACCAGACGACCGGCGATGCCGCACTGGCACAGGCATTCACGCGGGCCGTGCGCGATTTCGACGCGCAGCTTGCCGTGGTTGCGCAATCCGGCAGCGCCTTGCTCGACGCGGCGCAGACGTTGCATTTGCGCGGGCTGCGCGAAGCATTCGCCGATCGTGGCTACGACAATGATGGCAAGCTTCTGGCGCGTGGTACCCCGGGTGCGCTGCTGGAAACCGCACAGGCTGCGGCGCAGGCCGTGATGATCGCCGCGCATGATGCAGTCGTCGAACATCACGGCGCGCGCCTCACCCTCACCGCCGACACCCTCTGCCTGCATGGCGATCGCGATGATGCCGCGATGCTGGCGCAGGCCGTGCGCGATGCGCTGACCGCCGCGGGCATCGACGTACAGGCCGCAACGTCATGAACATGTGGCCGCTGCTGGGCGTGGCGCTGGTGGTGCTGGGTTTCGCGCGGCGCTGGAATCCCGTGTTGGTGGTGGTCAGCGCCGGGGTGCTCAGCGGGTTGCTGGCGGGATTCTCGATCGCGCAAATCCTGGCGCTGCTGGGCACCAGTTTCGAATCCAACCGCGCGCTGCTGTTGTACGTGCTGACCCTGCCGGCGATCGGTCTGCTCGAACGCGCCGGGCTACGCGAACATGCGCAGCGCTGGATCGAACGCCTGCACGGACTCACCTTGTCACGATTATTGATCGGCTATCTCGGACTCCGTCAGATCCTGTCGATGCTGGGACTGACCAACGTCGCCGGTCAGGCGCAGACCGTGCGCCCGCTGCTGGCACCGATGGCCGAGGCCGCGGCCATGCGCGAGTCACCCGGCGCCGATGCATCCACCGCGGCGCAAATCCGCGAGGAAGCGCGTGCACTCGCCGCGGCCACCGACAATATCGGTCTGTTCTTCGGCGAGGACGTGTTTATCGCGCTTGGCGCGGTGCTGCTGATCCAGGGTTTTTACGTGAGCCAGGGCATCGACTTGCAACCGCTGCATATCGCACTGTGGGCCTTGCCCACGGCGATCGCGGCGTTTGTCATCCATGCGCTGCGCGTGCACCTCGTCACCCGCGCCATGGCGCGCCGCGCGCGTGCCGTCCATGCCAGCGATGACCATGCTGCACCTTGAATGGGCTTACGCAGCTCTGGCGCTGCTGCTGACCGGAACCGCATGGCTGAACCTGCGCCAGCGTCATTGGGCGCAAGCCGCGTTCTGGATGGTTCTTGCCGCGCTGTTCGCCAGTGGTCACTGGGTGCTGCGCGCGCAACAATCGGGCCATGCGCAGCCCGCGCAAATCGCCGGCATCGGTGTGCTCGCACTGGCTCTGCTGGCCCCAATGATGCGCCGCGTCGATGCTGGCGAGGCACCACTGCGGCTGCGTCAGCTGCGCGCCGGTGTTCTCGGCCACTGGTTGTTCATGCCCGCTCTGCTGATTCCCGGCGTCACCTTGCTGATTGCGTTGTTCGGTGCCGATCTGCACTGGCACGGCACGACACTCTTCGTCGCCGCGCAGCAGACCTTGATGGGTCTGGCCGTGGCATCGCTGGTCGCACTGCTGGCCGCATGGCGGCTCACGCGTGCGCCCGCAGGCGCGGTGTTGCACGAGAGCCGGCGCCTGATCGATACCCTGGGCTGGGCAGCTCTGCTGCCCTTGGTGCTGGCCGCACTGGGCGGCGTGTTCGAAGCCGCAGGCGTCGGGCGCGTGCTGTCCACGTTGATGGGCGATGTCATTCCAACCACCAGTTTCGCGGCGTGCGTGCTGGCCTATGGGCTCGGCATGGTGGTATTTACCGTGATCATGGGCAACGCATTCGCCGCGTTCCCCGTGCTCACCGCCGGCGTCGGCCTGCCGCTGCTGGTGCGCCTGCACGGCGCCGATCCGGCCGTCGTCGGATCGCTGGGCATGCTATGTGGGTACTGCGGCACCTTGCTCACGCCAATGGCGGCCAATTTCAACATCGTGCCGGTGGCGCTGCTGGAACTGAGAAATCCGTGGTCGGTGATCCGCGCGCAATGGCCTACGGCGCTGCCGCTGCTGGTTTTCAATCTGTTCGCGCTCTACCTGCTGGCGATGCACTGAAAGCCCGTTTCGCGTTTTGATCTCTTGAGAATTTGAATCATGTCTGCAAACCATTCCCTGCCCTGCGTGCTGCTGACCGGCTTCGATGCCTTCGGCGGCGAGTACATCAATCCATCATCGAAATCCGTGCGCACGCTGCATGGTGCGCGCATGCAGGGGCATCGCCTCATTGCCAGGCAACTGCCGACTTCGTTCGCCCGTGCGCCGGTAGTGTTGCGTGATGCCCTGCGCGAACTACAACCGCGCGTGGTGATTTGTGTTGGCCAGGCCGGTGGCCGCGCGCAAATCTCGCTGGAGCGCGTGGCGATTAATGTGTGCGATGCGCGCATCGTGGACAACGATGGCGCGCAGCCGCATGACATGCCGGTGATCGCACGCGGCCCGGCGGCCTATTTCAGCCGTCTGCCGCTGGATGCTTGCCTTGCCGCACTGCATGGCGCGGACATTCCAGGCGAGATATCCAACAGCGCCGGAACTTTTGTGTGCAATCAGGTGATGTATGTGCTGCTGCATGAACTGCGCAGACAGCCCGAGGCGTGCGCGGGCTTCGTGCATATCCCATTCATTCCGGCGCAGGTGCTGGAACGGCGCAGTGCACCGAGCATGGCGCTGGAACAAATCGCCGCTGCGCTGCGCTTGATCGTCGCCGCCACGCTCGATCCGTCAGCCGCGCCGCATGGCACACATGCCTCGGGGCGCGAGCATTGATGTGCACGTTGCCGACATCCTTGTCTGCGCCCCGCCTACCATAAACGCAGCATCGTGTCCGCGCCTTGCACAGCGCGAAGCCTGCGCCACGATACACACATCACTTCGGACGTCGCCACGCAGGGCACGCGAAATTCACGAGGGGCAACAATCCAGACAGGAGTGCGCCCATTACTCTCGCAGCAGATCGGCATCGACCTTGCCGGGCCTCTCAGTCGGAAACATTGGACTTGCTACTCTTGACCGTGACTGCGATCGCCGCCGCCTCATCATCGGGCTGTGTCAAAAGAACAATTCCTGTCTCCTTCATGCTCCGGCCACGAGGCAAGACGACGATCTTCCTGATCCGCTCACCTGCGATGCCGAAGCGCTTGAAATTGGCAGGCAGCCACAGCTTCAACTTCGCGACATCGGCAGGCCCCATCTGATCCAGTTCCGCGAGCATCGCCTGCACCTGGATCGGGCCCGCGAGTTCGCTGGAATAGGTCAGTCGATAGATGTTGCTCTTGGAAAGATTGAGGTTTGATGCCGCCGCCGCGATCGTTGCGAAAAGCAAGGATGCGACCACGCATGATGCATATCGTGCTTTCATTTCGAGTTCCTCATTCCGCCGACGCCTGTCGGCAAACGCTTCGGTTCAGCGGCGGCACGGAACGCCGTGCATGTCGTGTCTTGCAGGACAGTCCGAATGGGACGTCCTGCTCCACCCTGGAGCCTGAGCTTGGATCACGCAGCGGAGCGCCGAAAGACGACCCGCTGAACTTTGGCGAGCCTGTCACACGCGGATGATGTCGCGCTTGATCGAATAGAGGATGGCGATCACGTCGTTGCGGGTGTCCGCATCCAGTCCGTGTTTTTCCATCGCCCCGACGATGTCGTCCATCACCGCCAGGTATTCCTGCTCGCTGATATTCATGCCTCTGTGGGCCGCGAGCATGTCCCGGCCCGTGTAAGCTTCCGGGCCGCCAGATCCAGAACAGAAGAATTCGCGCGCCATGCGTTTGGCGTGCTGCAGATCCTTGATGTTCTCGAAGCGGGTTTTGACGACGGGATTGACCAGATGCGCGGCGATCACATCGTCAACGAGAGAAGCGATGCCGGGCGCACCGCCCAGGCGTTCATAAAGTATCGCGGTCATAGAATCCTCTACCCGGATCGATCAACCGGTTCGCACTGTGGCTGGAATTGCCACAACGCAGCCGTGCGGTTATCCACATGCAGATCCGACGATCTGCTTGCCAATGAGTATGCTGAGTGCGCATTGGCAGCCCTTGCCGCTGTAAATCGCGCGGGACCCCTGAGTCTCCACCAGCAACACCACGTCGTGTGTGCCCGCAGGTGTGGCTTCCGCAACGGGTCGGTCGCAGGGGCACGCGCGCTGAAACATGTCACAGCGTGAACGGCAACTTGGCGGTGATGCTGAAATCCGGTGCGTCGGGTGTCAGGCCGATACCCAGATTGCCCACAAAAGTCATGCTTTCGCTGAGCGCATAGGTCATGCCGATGCCAAATGTCGCAGCGTTGCCGGAGCTGCCGATGATGCCTTGCCACACGCCGGTAGCATCGGGGCGAATCCTGGCACTGCTGTTGAGCCGCTCCGAGAAACTCATGCTCAGGCTCATGCGCTCGTTCAAGGCAAAAGCCACACCGATACCGTAGTTGAGCGCGTTGCCGAGGTCGACCTTGCCCGGGCTGACCGTATCCGGGCTGTTATCCAGATCGGAAAAGTGCTTCTTGAAGGTATGGGTGACGCTGGCATTGGCGAACAGGATTGCCGGATCCAGTGTTTTCAACATCGAAGCGCCAAAGTTGATGCTCCAGACGCCCTGCCCGGTGGGCTGTTTGGTCGGCACAGCGAAGCGGATGAAGTCGTCGTTGTCGCGCTCGAGCACGGTCCATGGAATGCCGTAAGGCGCCTGTCCGGTGGGCATGCCGACGCTGGCATTGAGAGCGATTTCAGGCCGCGCGGTTGTCTCTGGAAACAAGCGATAACTTGCGCCTGCGGTGACATCACCGATGGCCACATCACCGCCCACGCCAGCCTCGGCCACAGCGGCCGCTGAGCCGCCGGCACCGCCTTTCTGGTAGGTGGTCCAGCGCTGCACCATGGGAACTTCGATGCTGGCGGAAAGGTCGCGGGTGATGCCTTTGCGCGCGGCAAAGGTATAAGTGAATGTGTCGGATGCGACATCCTCGACCGCGATGCTGCCAAGGAATATCGCGTCGAGGGCGAGGAACCCGTTGAGCGTGAGTTGCTTGCGGTCGTATCTCGCGTAGTTGAGGCCGACTTCGAGCGTCAATGGCTGGTTAAACAGCACATGCTGCTGTTGCAATACATCCTCGACGCTGCGCGATGTGGGCTCCTGGCGCGTGCTGCCCTCGCTGCTGACCAGCGTTTCACTGCTGCTGGTCGCGGTTGCTGCCTGTGCCGCCCCCGCCGCCACGCCAATACCTGCCACGCCAGTCGTGGCTGCGGGCTTGCCCCCCTGTTGAATAGCCTGTACCCGCGCCACGCCCTCCTGCGCCTGCACGCGCGCGGTCAGCGCCTGCAAGCGGATCTCCAACTCGCGCAGCTTGCGGACTTCGTCAGCGTAACGCGACTTGAGTGCCTGCATCTCGCGGGTGATTGCCTGCATGTCCTGGGTGTTCTCGGCGGCGGCGGTACCTCCGGCCTGCTGCGTCTGCTGCGCCGCTACTGATGCGCTGGCGGCGAGTGTCACTGCCACCAATGCCAACAACGCGCCTGTTTTGATCTTGCGCATGGTCATCGTCGTCCCCTGTAGAGTGTTGCTCGCATATGTGTTGATGACTCAGTGCCCACCAATGCCCTTCAATTGCCCCAACGCCTGCGCCACGCTCTGTTGCAGCAACTGGCTCGAACCCTGCATCGGCTGCACCAGGGTGATGCGCAATTGGTTGGATACGTCATGTCCATCGCCGAGCAGAGCGACGGTTTGCAGCACCGCGCCATTGCCCGATGCATCGCCACGGATCATCTGGCGCAGGCTGCCTTGGTCATCGATTCCCAGCGTCACCGCCATGCCGTCTGCCTGCAGCGCCGCACTGGCGTTGGCACCGTCCATGCTCAATGCCGTGTTGGCGCCGACGCCGTTGCCCGCGCCTGTGGGCAGGGTGTTGGTCAGGTGCAGCTCGGTGCTGTTGCCAGCATTGTTGAAGTCGCCGACGATCTGGATGCCTTGCTCGATACCGCTGACGTTATCCAAGCCACTGGCATCAATCGTCCGATGGCTGGTGTCGACCAGCACACCGCCAGAGCTGCCCTGCACGATGCTGACGGTTGGCACGAAGCTGACCTGCGGCGTGCCTTTGGAAAAATCGAAACTGAGCAATGCGCTGCCACTGAGTACGCGTCCATCCGGGCTGTGCCAGGTGGACAGCATCTCGACGCCAAAATAAAGCACCTGTCCGGCGCCGGTGACAAAGCGCCCGCGCATGGCATCGAGGGCAGGATCGGATATGGGCTGGATGTCTTGAGTAGCGGTGGGCACGCGTTCGCCCAGCAAGCCCTCATCGGCTGCTGCAGGCAAGGCTAGGACCGTGGCAAGAGCCAGTACAATCAAAGTCGGAATGCCGCGCATGGTGGATCTCCAAGTTGTGCTGCGTCGACTCGACTGCACGCTGCGACTGCTTGCGCGCGCTCAGAACAGGTCGGCTTTGGTGAAACCGAAATCGATCAGTTCGGCATCGGTGATCGGGCCCTGACGCGAACCCAGCAGCGTGCGCGCGCTGGGTCCACCCTTGGCATCCAGCAACACCGAATTGCGATTGAAGCCCGAACCGATCACCACGAACACCGCCTTGGAAGGCCAGGCGGCCATGAAATCGTTGAATGCCAGCGTCTTGTTGCCCAGCGCGGGATCAGCCAGATACACGCGATCACCAGCGATGCGCTTGAGCACAACAAAATGTTTGTAGCCCTTGGTGTCCAGCAGCACGATGCCGGGCACACGCAAACTACGCAGGCGCGGCTCGGACACTTTGTAGCCACGGCCGCGCATGCCCAGGCCTTCGACGTATTGCTTGATATCCAGCAGCGAGAAACCTTGTTTCTCGACCTTGCCTGGATCGGCCTTGGCCAGCATGCCGGCCATCACCGTCCACTCGTTCACATCGATGTCGTAGGCGTACTTGAGCAAGGTAGCCAGAGCCGCCGCACCACAACTGAAGTCGGTCGCCTGCGGCACGATGCCGGTGAAGCGCGCCTCGCGCAGGCTGGTGACCTTGGCGCGATACACCTCGCCGGTAGGCTGCACGTTGCCGAAGCGAATATCGGCCGCGCGTGCGAAGGAGCCGCTACCGCCCGGTGCAAGCAGGCAAGCCAACAACACGGCAAACGGAATTTTGGCGTCCATGAAGGCTCGATTCGCTGGATTCGATCGAAAAGCGGGGCAGCGAACTGCCCCGCCGGATACGTCGATCAATCAGCGATTACTCAGCCCCGCCACCGCTGCTGCCGCCACCCGAAGAAGCCTGGGTGACTGCCAACGCGAGGGAGTTAGCCTGCTGGTTGCCGGTGCCTGAAGCGATGTTCACGCCGATGTTGCCTTGCGCGTTCTGCAGCGCAGAGCCACTCAGCGAGGCCGTGTTGGTGCTCATCACCGCGACATAGCTGTAGTCAACGATTTGCCCTGACAACGCTGCGCTCATCTCTTCAAGAGTGATTTCATCGTTGTTGTTCATGACCAGCGAACCACCGTCGTTGCTGGGATCCATCGGATCATTGCCCGGGGTACGCACGATCGGGTTGCCGTTGATGTCGGTGCCCTGTGTGCTGGTATCCCAGTCAGTGTGGCCCAGCCACGGGCCATTGGTCGGATGCGCCGAAGTCGGCGTTTCACCCTGCGCCACGCCCCAATTGTCCGGGAACATGTTGTAGCGCTGGTCCGAGGTACCGATGGAGGTACCCATCACTTGGCCACCCTCGCCGCTGCCGCCCACCGTGCCGGTCAAGTTGATTGTGATCAAGTCCACGAACTGCTGGGTATAGCCCTCGTTGAGCGTGTAGTTGCCGCCCGAATCCTGCTTGCTGTTGACCGAGGCCGTGGCCATGCTGTTGGTCCCGGTCGAAGCCACCAGGTTGTTCTGCTGCTGGTTGTTGTTGCCCGCTGCGATGTTGACGCCGATGTTGCCCGTCGCATTCTGCAGTGCGTTACCACCGAGGTTGGCCATGTTGGTCTGGCCAAAGTTGCCGGTGGTATTGGCGGCGTTGACCTGCTCGACGAACACCTCCGAGTCGGCCATGGTGAAGGCGAACGAAGCGTCCGCCGCCGCCAATGCGGCCGCGTTGTGCTGCTGGTTGTTGTCGCCCGCTGCCACGTTCAGGCCGATATTGCCCTGTGCATTCTGGGCCGCGTCGTCAGCGATCGACGCATCGTTGGCCAGCAGATAGTTTTCACCATTGTTGCCGACATTGTGCTGGCGGTTGTCCACCACGGCGATCGCCGCTGAGTCGGTGTTGATCGCGCCGCTGACAGTCGGATTGCCGGTGATCGAGACATCGGTCAGCAGGCTCAGATCCTTGTTCATGCGCACGCGGCGGATCGAGGTGTCGGTATTGATGTCGACGTTCTCGTAGTACTGCACGTCGCCGTAGATATAGGCACTCGCGTTGAGCAGATAGTTGCGGATCCAGTCTTGCTGGTCGAGGGTGTAGTTCACCGTCGTATTGACGGTGCAAGTACCACCGCAGCTGGGACCTTCCTGCGCGAACGCCGCTGGCGCAATGCTGCCGGCACCAGCAAGAATGGCCAGCGTGAGCAGGTTTCGTTTCAAGTTACGCATGATGCATCTCCTGTCGTTGGAATGGTTTCAGGCTTTCAACGGGGTGGCAGATCAACCGTGATGAGCAGGCGGTTGCCCGCGGTATTGCCCATCCCGGCGATCTGATTGAGTTGCACCACCCCCTCCGCCCCACGCAACGCCGTACCCGCAACGGACGCCGAGCGTGGCGAGGAAGATGGATTGGCTTGCGAACGGCCCCCCGCGGCACCGTTCGTTTGCGTGCCGAGGCCAGCCAGCCAGGTACTGGATGTCTGCTCCTCGATACCTTGTTGCGCCAGCGATACGGCGACCGCGATGGCGTTGGCCTCGCGATTGCCGATACCACTGGCCTGATTGATGGAAATCAGCCCGCGCGCGCCGGATAACGCGTTGCCGCTGATGTCGGCGACCATCGCGTCGGGCACGCTGGCGCTCAGCGCACTGATGCGCTGGCGTTGTTCGATCTGGACATTTGCAAGCGGCCCGATGGCCAATGCCGCTGCGTTCGACTGAAGATTGCTGTCACCAGCGGCCAGATTCACCGCAATCGCGCCACTGGCGCCGGCCAGCGCATTGCCACCTATGCTGCTGGTGGTGAGATAACGCAACATCTCAGCGTAACCGTCCTGGGCCCTGGCGGTGGAGAGACCCAGCATCAGCAGAGCACATGCAACAGCGAAGAGGCGGACCATCAGCCGCCACCCTTGATCACGCCAGCGCCTTGCAAGGCACCCGTGATCTGATTGCCGATGCTGCGCGTGATACCACCCACGCTACCCAGCACACCGCCCGGGCCACCTGAGTTGATCGCCGGCACGCGGCCACTACTGGAGCCGCTCTGCAGAAGATCCGCGCCGTGCAGCGCGCCGCCGACTGCGTTTTCGACCACGGCGCCCGGCGCTGCGCCGCTGATCGCGGCATACGCCGCGTCGTCCAACTCGAGATTGCCGAGCATGTCGCGCATCTCGGGGCGCACGCTGGGGTCAATGATGGTGGCCAGCCCCGGCGCTTGCATGCGTGTCGCGTGACGATCGGGCACGGCGCGCACCAACACGAACTCGCCGGGCTTGGTATTGACGCCGCGCCGGGCGCCCGCGGCTTCCACCGGGAGCGCCAACACGCTCAATACCAGCAGCAGAGCCAGCAACAACACCGAACTGATGAATATTCGAGGGAACTTGATCACGGCACTCTCCTTGCGCCCATGTCTTCAAGCAAGCTTGATGCCAATAAATTTAAACCATATAAATCATATAGTTGTTCATTTTTTTCTAGCGGAGTCGGTGGCCAGTGTCTCGATCTTGATACGCCTGCCGAATGCCTATCGCGAGGGAACGGCCTGATTGCTTGTGCGCGTCCTCGAACCGGCTGTAGCAGCCATGAAACAGGCATCTCGCGAAATCATTACAACGTGTCCGCCGCCAGCACGAAGCCCTGATTTGGCGCTGGCGCAACGTCGGGACTCGGAAAAATGGATGGTCGGCGATTTCACGAGCAGCCCCGCCGCGCGGAGCAACGCAGCGCAACGTGCGGAATCAACCGGTGGGACTTATCGCGATGCCGGCGTGGTCAGTGCGCCATGAACCCGCGCGCGTTGCGCGCTGCCGGATGCGCATCTGCGGCTCTCAGGCAGCGCTGCCCAGAGATACCTGCAGCTTCTTGCACAGCCGATACAGGGTGACGCGAGATATGCCAAGACGCCGCGCGCACTCGCTCATGTTGTGGCGCGTTTCGCGCAGCGTTTGTTGGATCAATTCGCGCTCGGCCTGCTCGCGGGCATGATCCAGTGAGGGCGCGCAGCGGCCTTCTGCCAGATCGCTTTCCAGCTCAAGATCCTGCGCGTGGATCAATCCGCCATCGCAGAGCACGGCTGCTCGACGCACGCGGTTCATCAGTTCGCGGACGTTGCCTGGCCATGGATGCAGGCTGATGGCATCGAGCGCCTCGCGACTGTAACCACGCGCACGCACACCATGTTCGCGCGCGAAGCGCTCGAGGAAATAACGCGCCAGCATTTCGGCGTCCTGTCCGCGCTCGCGCAGCGGCGGCATCCGCAGACGCAACACGTTGAGTCGGTAGTAGAGATCGGCGCGAAACTGGCCTTCGGCCACGGCGCGCTCCAGATCGACATGCGTGGCGGCGATGACGCGCACATCCAGGCGCAGGTGCTCATTGCCGCCGATACGCTCGATGGTGCCTTCCTGCAGGAAACGCAGCAGATTGACTTGCGCGTCGAGTGGCAGGTCGCCGATTTCATCAAGGAATACCGTGCCCTGCTGGGCCGACTCCAGCTTGCCGATCTTGCGCGCGTTGGCGCCAGTGAATGCACCACGCTCATGACCAAACAACTCCGACTGCACCAGTTTTTCCGGCAGGGCGCCGCAGTTGATTGCGACAAACGGACCGCGTGCGCGCGCTGACAGACGATGCAGATTGCGTGCCGCGACTTCCTTGCCGGTACCTGATTCGCCGGTAATCAGCACCGGTACGTTGACCGCGGCCAGCTTGCGCACCTGACCGTGCATCTCCACCAGCGCATCACTGGCACCGACCATGCCATCCAGCCCCAGCGCGGCCTGCTGCTCGGCATTGGCGGCTTGCGGCCCCAGCTTGGCCATGCCCCAGGCGTGTCCTAGCGCAGCCAGTAGCCGATTGATGTCCACCGGTTGCGTGCAGAAATCGAAAAAGCTGCCATAGATGACTTCGCATACGTGCTTGTCGGTCAATGCATGCTCGCTGACATGGGCCAGCCACTCGGTGGATGGATGCGATGCGATCAAACGCTCGACCCGGCGCAGCATCGGCGCCTGTCCGGCACCCAGATCGAGCAGTGCGACGTGGGCATCGTGGCGCCGCAGCGCTTCGGGTACATGGTCGAGTTGCTCGACCTCGACGCGCCTCCAGCCGGCATCGCGCAAGGCCTTGTCCACTGATGGCGCGAAAGCGCCGTAATGCACGAAATCGCGTGCGACCGGATGCACCGAAGCCATGGCCATTCTCCCCATCCTCCCCGAGCCGGCAGCGCGCCTATGCGTTGCGTGGGGAGAGCAACCCTAATCCTGAACCCGAAACATTACAATCCGTAATGTTGGCGTGGCGCAGCCTGCTGATCTGCCATTCAGCTACTGGCCGCGCTCTTGCGCATGGCACCCATCCGCATGATCTGCAGCACGGCCAGATTGCCGCGATGCGTCATATACGTCTGGCTTACGCGCGATTTCAGTGACCTTTCCCGCAGGCGCGCGTCCTCGCTCCGCGAATCGCTGAGCGTAGGACGTTGTGCCAAAGACAGTGGCTCGCTGTCAGTCCGCCCATGCGAAAAGCGGGCGCAGTGGCGCGGTGGCGGATGCTGCCGATCAGCCCCCGGCGGCACAGCGCGCCGCCAGATCATGCGCATCCGCGCCTTCGACGATCACCTCGGCGAAGTCGCCGGGGCGCAGGTGCTGGCCATCGCGGATGCGCACCACGCCGTCGATCTCGGGGGCATCGGCGGTCGAACGCGCGACAACGCCGTCAGCATCGACGTGATCAACCAGCACGCGCAAGCGCCGACCGATCCGGCACCGCAGCTTGGCGGCGCTGATGCCGGCCTGCACCGCCATGAATTGTTCGAGGCGGTCTTCTTTGAGTTCTTCGGGTACCGGGGCGGGCAACTCGTTGGCGCGGGCGCCATCGACAGGCGAATAGGCAAAGGCCCCGACACGATCCAGCTGGGCTGCGCGCAGAAAATCCAGCAGCAACTCGAACTCGGCGTCGGTCTCGCCCGGGAAGCCGACGATGAAGGTGCTGCGAATCGTCAGTTCCGGTACCACCTTGCGCCAGCGGGTGATGCGCTCAAGCGTCTTGTCGATGTTGCCTGGCCGCTTCATCAGCTTGAGGATGCGCGTGCTGGCGTGCTGGAACGGAATGTCCAGATAGGGCAACAGCCTGCCCGCGGCCATTAGCGGCATCAGCTCGTCCACATGCGGATACGGATACACATAGTGCAGCCGCACCCATGCGCCAAGCTCACCAAGACCGTCGCACAACTCGGTCATGCGCGTGCGGTAGCTGCGCCCGCGCCATTCGCGCGCGGCGTATTTCACGTCCACGCCGTAGGCGCTGGTATCCTGGCTGATCACCAGCAGTTCACGCACACCGCTGCGGACCAGCTTCTCCGCCTCGATCAGTACCTCATCCACCGGCCTGCTGACCAGATCACCGCGCATCGATGGAATGATGCAGAAGCTGCAGCGATGATTGCAGCCTTCTGAAATCTTCAGGTAGGCGTAGTGCTTGGGCGTGAGCTTGATGCCGGTATCCGGGATGATGTCCAGTAGCGGATTGCGTCGCGGCGGCAGCGCTCGATGCACGGCTTGCATGACGCTGGCATAGTCTTGCGGCCCGCTGATCGCCAGCACCCCGGGATAGGCCTCGCGGATCAACTCGCTGCGCTTTCCCAGACAGCCAGTGACGATCACCTTGCCGTTTTCGTGCAGGGCCTCGCCGATGGCATCAAGCGATTCCTGCACCGCGCTGTCGATGAAGCCGCAGGTATTCACCACGACGGCATCGGCCTGCGCATAGCTCGGCACAATACGATAGCCCTCCACTCTGAGCTGGGTGAGGATGCGCTCGGAGTCGACCAGTGCCTTGGGGCAACCGAGACTGACAAAACCAATGGCGGGGTCGGAACGGGACATGGGGTCAGCGCAAAGACACAGAGCACGATTGTAAGGTCAATGCATGCAGGCGCTGCGCTTTTGGCGTTGACTTCGCGAGGTCAGGCCTTAGGCTTGTGTTTTGATCAATGCAGGAGTCATCTCATGGGCGAGTTCATCAACATCGGCAGCACGGGCACGCAGTGCATCGGCGCGTATCTGGCCAAACCCGCAGGCAAGCCCAAGGGCGGCGTGGTCGTCGTACAGGAGATCTTTGGCGTCAACCCGCATATCCGCAGCGTGGTCGATGATTTCGCGGCCGATGGCTACCTGGCGATCGCACCGGCCGTGTTCGACCACCTCGAAACCGGCGTCGAATTGGGTTATGACGAAGCAGGCATGAAAAAGGGCATCGCGCTGATCAGCGAACTTGGCTTCGAACGGCCGCTCGAAGACGTCTCCAGCGCAGCCGAGGCGATCAAGAGCGCCGGCAAGATCGCCGTGGTCGGATTCTGCTGGGGCGGCAGCATCGCCTACCTGGCCGCGATCAAGCTGGGCATGCCGGCAGTGAGTTACTACGGCGGGCGCAATACGCAGCTAGTCGGCATGCAGGCCAAGGCGCCCCTGATGTTTCATTATGGCCTCAAGGATGCACATATCAGTGCCGGGGACCGCGAGAAAGTACGCGCCGCCAACCCGACCGCCGAGTTCTATGTATACGACGCCGACCATGGTTTCAATTGCGATGTGCGCGCGAGCTTCGATGCTGCTGCGGCCAAATTGGCGCGCACACGCACGCTGGCGTTCTTCGCCAAGCAGCTTGGCGGCTGAACGCGCCAGGGACACGCCGCGATGACCGCTGCCGCCGGCCTATTCGCGCTCGATGCGCGTCTGGCGGCTGACACCCTGCCCGTCGCACAGCTCGCGCTGTGCGAGGTGCGGCTGCTGGACGATGCGCGGTTCGGCTGGTTGGTTTTGATTCCACGCCGCGCCGCGCTGCAGGAGATTTTTGATCTCGATGCTGATGCGCGCATGCAGTTGCTTGCCGAGCTGGATCTGGCAGCAGCAGCGCTGCACGCAGAACTGCCCGGCGACAAGTTCAACGTGGGCGCGCTCGGCAACGTCGTACGCCAACTCCATGTGCATCTGGTCGCGCGCCGCATCGGTGACGCCGCATGGCCGGGACCAGTCTGGGGCCACGGCACGCGCATACCCTACACGCCGACCGCGGGCAAAGCTTTGTGCGCGGCACTGCGGCAGCGGCTCACCACATCCACGGAATGAGTGCAGCGCACCGCTATACTCGTGATCCCGCCTATCACGCAGCCCGCCATGTCCCAGGCTCTGGCCGATGAACTGACCTCGCTGCTCAGCCTCGAGCGCCTGGAAGACAATCTGTTTCGCGGCCAGAGCCGCGATATCGGAACACGCTACGTGTTTGGTGGCCAGGTGCTCGGCCAGGCATTGGCCGCCGCGCAGCAAACGGTGGATGACGCGCGCATTGCACACTCGCTGCACGGTTATTTTCTGCGTGCCGGCGATATCAATGCGCCCATCGTGTACCAGGTCGAGCGCCTGCGCGATGGGCACAGCTTTTCTTCGCGCCGTGTGCTCGCCATCCAGCATGGGCAACCCATCCTCAACGGCTCGATCTCGTTCCAGATCGACGAACCGGGCTTCGAGCATCAGCTGTCCATGCCCGAAGTACCCGGCCCCGACGATCTGGAGCCGCCAGCGACGATTTCACCCGAGGAACTTGCGCAGTTGCCGGAAAAAATGCAGCGCTGGTTGACGCGACGTGGGCCGTTCGAGTTTCGCCCGGTGTACCCGCGCGATGAGTTGCGCCCGAGCAAGCGCCCGCCCTATCAACAGGTATGGTTCCGTCTGGATGGACACGCATCGGATGACGCGCGGCTACAGCGCGCGATGCTGGCCTATGCCTCGGATTTCCACCTGATCGGCACGGCCACGCTACCGCACGGCATTTCCTATCTCAGTCACGAGGTGCAGATGGCCAGTCTCGATCATGCGCTGTGGTTTCATCGGCCATTTCGCGTCGACGAATGGTTGCTGTACAGCTGCGACAGCCCCAGTGCACAGGGCGCACGCGGACTGGCGCGCGGCATGATCTTCGCGCGGGACGGCAGGTTGGTCGCCTCGACCGCGCAGGAAGGCCTTTTGCGCATGCACCGGCCAGGCTGAGCATGCGCCAGATCTATACATCGCCGCGGCTGGAAAACATCGAGCGCATGGTAGCCTTGCTCGGCGAACATGGCATCGAGACGCGCGTGACCGATCGACCCGTGTATCAGCGCGCCAGCTACAACCGGCCCAGCTTTCGCGACAACGATGTTCAATCCTGGCCCAAGGTCTGGGTTGCCAATGCCGATGACCTGCCACGCGCACGCGAATTGCTGCGTGGCATGGGCATCGCGGCGCCCGCCGAGCGCCTCATGGCGAATCTGGAATTCAGCGTGCGCCAGGCGCACCGCGGCGGGCGCTGGACGGGGCGCGTGCGGGCACTGCTGCTGCTGGGAATTTTCGGCCTGCTGACGGTGATGACGCTACGCGCGCTCGGCTGGCTGTAAGCCCCGCAGCGGCAGCCAGCGCGGCCACTTCGCGCGCGTCCAGCCGGCGCCAGGCCCCACGCGCCAGATCCCCCAGGACCTGCGGCCCGATTGCCACGCGCAACAAACGCAGCACCTCGAAATCCAGCGCCGCAAACAGTCGTCGCAGATGGCGATTGCGTCCCTCATCAAGCACACATTCCAGCCAAGCAGTGCGACCACCACTTTGCAGTAACGCGACCTCGCGTACGGCCAAATGTTCGTCGTTATCGCTGATTCCGGTGCGCATGCGTGCCAGCGCGGCAGCATCCGGAACGCCGCGTACCTGCACGCGATAGGTTTTTGGCACGTGTCGCGCGGGATCAATCAACGCTGCCGCCCACGCGCTGTCGTTGGTCACCAGCAACAGTCCTTCGCTGGCCTTGTCCAGGCGTCCTACTGGCGCCAGCCATGGCAGGCCTGCATCTGCCAGCAGCGCGTAGATGGTGTCGCGGCCGTGCTCGTCCCGCGCCGTGGTCAACAATCCACGCGGCTTGTTCAGTGCCAGATAAATGCCCTCACCTGGCAGCACGGGATGCCCATCCATCTCGATGCGTGCATGTGCGCCACAGGGGTGCTCAGGATCACGAATACAGCGGCCATCGACGCAAACCCGTCCCGCGCGTATGGCCGTGGCGGCATCGGCGCGCGAACACAGGCCGCGCCGCGATATCTCGCGCGCCAATCCGCGGCGCGATGCAGGCACGGCGCTTGCGGCGGCGTTTCGCGCGGGCTTGGCGGCGCGTCGGTCATCACGCAAGCGATCACTGTCAGACATGGCGCACAGCCTAGCACTGGGTCATGGCTGACTTAGCGCGGGCCACCATCTCACCGGGTCTTCACTTGCCTGCCGGGACACTCCGGTTCGCCCGCAAGGTATCGCCATGCCATCCTTCTCCACGCCAACGCCAACATCCAGACCCATCGCACGCATATGGACTGTGTTGCGGCAGTGGTTCGACACCGCCCCGATCGAGGGTGCCGGGATTACCGCCGATCATGGCATCGACTGGCTGCGTGTGTTGCCGTTTGTCGCGCTGCACGTGGCGTGTCTTGCGGTCATCTGGGTGGGGGTGTCATGGACGGCAGTCTTGGTCGCGCTGGAGCTCTACGTATTGCGCATGTTCGCGATCACCGGGTTTTATCACCGCTATTTCGCGCATCGCGCGTTTCGCACCTCGCGCGCAGCGCAACTCGTGTTCGCGATACTGGGCGCCAGTGCGGTGCAACGTGGCCCCCTGTGGTGGGCGGCGCATCATCGCCATCACCACAAGCATGCCGATACCGAGCGTGATCCGCACTCGCCACGGCGCGGCTTCTGGTGGAGTCACATGGGCTGGTTTCTGAGCCGTTCGGGTTTCCAGCCAGACTTGAGCGCAGTACAGGATCTGCGTCGTTATCCCGAGCTGCGCTGGCTTGATCGCTTCGACATCGCCGTGCCGATCGCGCTGGCTGCAGGTCTGTTCGCCCTGGGCTTATGGCTGCAACACGCTGCGCCCCAACTGCATACCAGCGGTGCGCAGCTCGTGGTGTGGGGCTTCTGCATTTCCACCGTGGTGTTGATTCACGTCACCGTGACCATCAATTCGCTGGCCCACAAGTTCGGTACCCGGCGCTACGACACGCGTGACGACAGCCGCAATAATTTCTGGCTGGCGCTACTGACTTTCGGCGAGGGCTGGCACAACAACCATCATCACTTTCCGGGTGCTGCGCGGCAGGGATTTCGCTGGTGGGAGATCGATCTGACCTACTACGGATTGCGCCTGCTGGCTGCATGCGGTCTGATCTGGGATCTGCGGCCGGTCCCCGCAGGCTTGCGCCGCCTGGGGCGGGGCTGAGCGCATGCGCATCGCGATCATAGGCTCGGGCATCGCGGGGTTGGGCAGCGCCTGGCTGCTGTCACGCGAGCATGAAGTGACGCTGTACGAGGCCAATGCCTATCTGGGTGGTCACACACACACGCACGAAATCGTGCAGGCTGGGCGCAGCTATGCCATCGACAGCGGCTTCATCGTGTTCAATCCGCAGAACTACCCGCTGCTCACGCACCTGCTGAACGAGCTGGGTGTGGCCAGCCAACCGACCACGATGAGTTTCGCGGTGCGCAATGAAGCCAGCGGCCTCGAATACAACGCAACTTCGCTGGACACCTTGTTTTGCCAGCGCCGCAATCTGCTTTCGCCACGCTTCATCGGCATGATGCGCGACATCGTCCGCTTTTATCGCGAGGCACCGGCGCTGCTTGAACAGGATGACGATGGCGCAGGTCCGACGTTGGCCGAATGGCTGCGGGACCAGCGTTATGGCAACGCATTCCGCGACGAACATCTGGTGCCGATGGCATCAGCGCTGTGGTCATCGCCTGGAAGCGACATCCTGCGCTTTCCGATCCGCTACCTGATACGTTTCATGGCTAACCACCACATGCTGCAAGTGTTGGACCGGCCACGGTGGCGCGTCGTGCAGGGCGGCTCACAACGCTATGTCGACGCGCTGCGTGCGCAATGGACCGTAGACGAGCGAATTGCCTGTCCGGTGCAGCGCGTGCAGCGCCATGCGCGCGGCGTATGTATCAGCAGTGCCGCAGGCAACGAAGAGTTCGACCAAGTCGTGCTGGCCTGCCATAGCAATCAGGCGCTGGCATTGCTGGCTGATGCCGACGCTCGCGAGCAGTCGATCCTCGGCGCCATCGGCTATCAGACCAATGAAGCCGTGCTGCATACCGACGCGCGGCTCTTGCCCAGGCAACGCAAGGCGTGGGCAGCATGGAATGTGCTGCTGCCAAAGCAAGCGGAAGAAAGCCGCATGGTGACGTATTGCATGAACCTGCTGCAGTCACTGGACTCGGCAGAGCCATTTTGCGTCAGCCTCAACAGCAGCCACCGCATCGACCCCTCACGGGTGTTGCGCCGCATGCGCTACGCACACCCGGTGTACGACCATGTGTCGGTCTCGGCACGCGCGCGCAAGGGCGAGATCCAGGGGCAACGCAAGACCTGGTACGCCGGTGCCTATTGGGGCTTCGGCTTTCATGAGGA
Source organism: Metallibacterium scheffleri (assembly GCF_002077135.1). Classification (NCBI taxonomy): domain Bacteria; kingdom Pseudomonadati; phylum Pseudomonadota; class Gammaproteobacteria; order Lysobacterales; family Rhodanobacteraceae; genus Metallibacterium; species Metallibacterium scheffleri. Next base: position 1,620,719 of record NZ_LDOS01000002.1, read on the forward strand.
CGGGCTGCGCAGCGCGACCGAGATCGCGCATGCGCTGGGCATACACTGGCCACTGCAGGCAGTACCCGCCACAGCGCTGCAGAACGCATCCAGCCAGCGCATCAATCACGACGCGCAGCGCGTGTCCGCGTCATGAACGCACGGCTCCAACATACCGCCGACACGGCCACGCAAGACCGATCTGCAACGGTGCTGCCGACATCATCCCTGCTGCACAGCGCGATCTACACCGGTTGGGTACAGCATCGGCGTGAGCAGCCCCATGCACATGCATTTCGCTACCGCGTGGCCATGCTGTATCTGGACCTTGACGAAATCGAGCACGTTTTCGATGGACGCCTGTTGTGGTCCAACGAGCGCAGCAATCTGGCTGCATTCCATCGGGAGGATTACCTCGGACCGATCGACATTCCGCTGCACGAAGCGGTACGCCTGCGCGTGTTCGGCGCAACGCAGGTCTATCCGCGCGGACCGATCCGGCTGCTGACACATCCGCGCTACTTTGGCTACGTCTTCAATCCGGTCAGCTTCTACTACTGCTATGCCGAGGACGGGCAGACTTTGCAAGCCATCGTCGCTGAAATCACCAATACGCCATGGCGCGAGCGCCACGCGTACGTTCTGCAGATTGTCAACGCGCAAATCCATGGGCGCGCGCTGCACTGGCATTTCGCCAAGCGCTTCCATGTCTCGCCCTTCATGCCGATGGATTGCGATTACGCGTGGGCGCTGACACCGCCGGGCGCAGACTTGCTGGTGCACATGAAGGTACTGCGTCAAGGACAGCATCAGTTCGACGCCAGCTTGAAGCTGCAGCGGCAAGCACTGGATGGCCGCGGCCTCGCGCGCGTCTTGCTGCGCTATCCGGCCATGACCATGAAGGTGATCCTCGCGATTCACTGGCAGGCCTTGTTGATCTTTCTGCGACGCAACCCGGTGCACGATCGCGCCGGTGCAACCGCGCAACCGCGTACACGACCCCGTGGCCACGAGTAGTCCATGAGCACGCAAAGCACCGACCTCCCGCAAGCCACTGCGAACACGCAGATGAGCTTCATCGTGCGCAAGCTGCGTGACCGCTTGCTCGGCATGCTCGGCGACATCGACGAGTGCCAGCTACGCATCAACGATGCTGCAGGCATGATGATTCTTGGACGCTGCGACGCGCATGCCGTCGAACCGCTGACGGCGCGTGTCGATATTCTCGATCCTTCGTTTTATCTGCGCGTGGCCACACAAGGCAGCATTGGTGCCGGTGAGGCCTATATGGACGGGCTCTGGCGCAGTGACGACCTTGTTGCGCTAATGCGGATGCTGGTACGGCATCGCGATCGTCTCGATACGCTTGATAGCGGCAGCGCTCGCGTGGCTGGAACATTGCTCAAGCTCTGGCACGCATTGCGCCGAAACTCACGCCAAGGCAGCCGACGCAACATCGCGGCGCACTACGACCTGGGCAACGCGCTGTTCGAGCTGTTCCTGTCTGGCGACATGATGTACTCGTCCGCCATTTATGCGTACGAAGGCGAGGCTCTAGAGGACGCATCCTGGCGCAAACTTGATCGCGTCTGCCGCAAGCTCGAACTTTCTCCGACCGATCATGTGCTGGAAATCGGCACTGGCTGGGGTGGATTTGCAATCCATGCAGCACGTCACTATGGCTGCCATGTCACAACCACGACCATATCGCGCGAACAATATGATCTGGCGCGTGCTCGTGTTGCTGACGCGGGCCTGTCACAGCACGTCGAGGTAGTGCTGCAGGACTACCGCGACCTCGACGGACACTACGACAAGCTGGTGTCCATCGAAATGGTCGAGGCGATCGGGCACCAATATCTCGACCGCTTCTTCGCGCGTATCGCCGAGCTGCTGAAGCCGCACGGCGCGGCGCTGCTACAGGCCATCACCATCGAGGATGCCCGCTATCGCAAGGCACTGCGCGAGGTTGACTTTATCAAGCGACACATCTTTCCAGGCAGCTTCATCCCTTGCGTGAGCGCACTCAGCGGCGCATTGGCTCGTTCCAGCGATTTGCGACTGGTCAATCTCGAGGATATCGGCACCAGCTACGCCATGACTTTGCAAGCATGGCGCCAGCGCTTTCTCGCTCGTCTCCCCGAGGTGCGCGCGCTGGGCTATGACGAGCGCTTCATCCGCATGTGGGAATTTTATCTGGCCTATTGCGAAGCCGGATTCCGCGAGCGCGCACTGGGTGACGTGCAAATGCTGTTGCATCGACCGCGCGCGCGTACTTCACCCTGGCTGCCTGCCGTGGATGTGTCATGCGCGCGCTGATACTGTGGATCGCTTATCAGGCGTTCTGGTTCGCGTGCGTGATGGGGGCCGAGCACGGCTGGTTGTGGTCATCGCCGCTGGCATTGGCGTGCTTCATCCCGTTGCGATTCATCATCGGCACGCGCACACGCTGGCGTGAGGATTTGCTGCACATGCTAACCGTGGGTGCACTGGGTTTCCTAGTTGACTCCGGCTTCGCGGCGACTGGACTGATGAGCTACGCCGCACCATGGCCATCGGCGGCGCTGGCGCCATTATGGATCGTGATGATCTGGCTGGCTTTTGCGCTGACGCTGCGTGATGGACTTGGATTTCTCCACGAACGTCCACTGCTGGCCGGAATTCTTGGTGCGGTCGGCGCGCCGTTGAGCTACCTGGGGGCTGCGCGCGGATTCGGCGTGGTCAAATTTCCTTTGGGCGAAGGTGCCGCCTTGGCCGCGCTGGCCGTGGCGTGGTTCATCGCGTTGCCCGCCGCATTCATGCTGATGCGTCTGTCGCTTCTGCCCGCGCGCCTGCATGCACGGCATCTTCCCGGAGCGCGCTGACATGCAAGCCATCATGTCGGATGTTTTCTGGGTGTGGCTAGCCAGCGCGCTATGCATGGCTGGCGGCTGGTGGCTGCAGGTGCGCACGCGCAATGCCGGCATCGTCGATGTGATCTGGTCTGCCACGATGAGCGCCAGCGCACTGTATTACGCCACGATTGGCCCGGGCGGGCTGATGGCTCGATTTCTGGTGGCGACGCTGGGGGGCTTCTGGGGTTTCCGCTTGGCCATGCATCTGTTGGTGCGTGTCCTGAACGAGCATGAAGACGGCCGCTATCGATATCTGCGCGAACACTGGCGCGGTCACCAAGGCAAGTTTTTCCTGTTCTTCCAGTTCCAGGCTTTGCTGACCGCCATGTTTTCGCTCCCATTTATGGCGGCTGCACAGAACCCTGCAATGCGCATCACGCCGCTGATGATGATCGCGATCGTGGTTTGGCTGATCAGCATTGGTGGCGAAGCGCTATCCGACCGCCAACTTGCAGAGTTCCGCGCGGAGCCAGCCAACCGCGGACGTACTTGTCGCGCGGGGCTGTGGCGCTATTCGCGACATCCCAATTATTTCTTCGAATGGCTGCACTGGTTCACTTATGTCCTGCTGGCCTGGGGGGCGGGGTTGTTCTGGCTGGCCTGGATCGGACCCGTGTTGATGCTGATCTCGTTGCGCTGGGTTACGGGAATTCCTTTCGTTGAAGCACAGGCGCTGCGCAGTCGACCTGACGATTATCGGGAGTACCAGCGCAACACCAGCATATTTTTCCCGTGGTTCCCAGCAAAATCCAAACCACAGCAACGGAGACAGGCATGAGCAGCTCAGTCGCAAGCATGCGGCAACAACGCGAGCCCTGGGGCACGATCGCGCTAGCCGAATCCGGACTGCTTCCTGATTCACTGGTTCGCGTGGGAATCCGCAGACTCTGCGCCGAGCGCCTGCGCGAAGAATGGCGGGGCGGCGCCGAACGGGTAGGTCAGCGTCAGGTCGCACTGCTCGATTCCTTGCGGAGCTCGGCATTGGCGCTGCACACCGATCTGGCCAATGCCCAGCACTATGAGTTGCCGCCGGAATTTTTCCAGCGCTGCCTCGGTCCGCGATTGAAGTACTCGTGCTGTTATTTCGAGCAGGCGGATACCTCGCTGGCCCAAGCCGAAGAATCCATGTTGACGATGTATGCCGAACGCGCCGAGCTGGCGGACGGCCAGGACATTCTTGAACTCGGTTGCGGCTGGGGATCGCTCACGTTATGGATCGCCGCGCGTTATCCGCATGCACACATCACCGCAGTATCCAACTCGCGCCTGCAGCGCGAGTTCATTTTGGCAACGGCGGCTCGGCGCGATTTGCACAACATCACCATTCTCACTCGCGACGTCAACCAGCTTGAACTTCCAGCCGCTACGTTTGACCGGGTCGTATCCGTGGAGATGTTTGAACACGTGCGCAATTACGCCACGCTGATGCAACATATCGCCACCTGGCTGCGCGCCGAGGGCAAGCTGTTCGTGCACATCTTCTGCCATCGCGAACTGGCCTATCCATTCGAGCGCGAAGGGCGTGACGACTGGATGGGGCGCTACTTTTTCAGCGGTGGTCTGATGCCTTCCGAACACACGCTGCTGCACTTCGCCGACCACCTGATCATCGAACGGCAATGGCGAATTTCCGGAACCCACTACCAGCGCACTGCCAATGCATGGCTGCACAATCAGGATGCAGCACGCGACACGCTGATGCCGATCCTTGCGTCTGTCTATGCCGCCGATGCACGTCGTTGGTGGCAACGCTGGCGCCTGTTCTGGATGGCCTGCGCCGAGCTGTTCGGCTATGACCATGGCAATCAATGGCTGGTTGCGCATTACCGCTTTCACAAGCGCGGCTGATGTCAGACTCCATGCGCAAGGCCATTCGCATAACGCACGCATATCCTTGAAACAGGAAAAGCCCGGCTTGCGCCGGGCTTTTCCTGGGTGCGGAGTGAAGCTGGATTACTGCCCCATCTGCCCCGGGTTCTCGACCTTGAACTCGACACGACGATTGCGCGAGCGGCCTTCGGCCGTAGCGTTACTCGCAACCGGATCAAGTTTGCCATAACCCTTGGTGCCGATGATCTGCGATTCGGCCACACCATGGCTTACCAAGTAATGCTTGACGAACTCGGCGCGACGGTCGGACAACTTCAGGTTATAGGCCTGGCTGCCGATCGAATCGGTATAACCATCGATCTTGATTTCCACGTTCGGATAACGCTTCAACGTATCCGCAGCCTGATCAAGAATGGCCACGGAGTCGGAGATGGGCTTGTTCAGTATGCCGTTGATGTCGGTCTGGCCCGGACGCGGACGATCGAATTGGAAGTTGACACCACGCAACTCGATGACCACCTTGTGCGCAGCCGGTTCCGGCGGCGGCGGTGGCGGCGGCGGTGGCGGGGGGGCGGCGGCGGAGCAACTGCCGGCGGCGGCGGCGGCGGCGGCGCCATCGAAATCACCAGACCCAGCGTGGCAGCCCAGTCACCATAGTTGCTGGTGGTCGGAAGGGAGACGGTATCGCGATTCCAGCGATAGTCGATTTCACCGCGCAAGGCGACACGATCAGTCAGTGCGCGCTGTACGCCGCCACCGACGAGGAAGCCGGGGCCCCAGCCACTGCGCGACATGAACGCATCATGCCCGACGAAATCCAGGCCACCCGCAACGTAAGGACGCCAGCCGTCATAACCCTGCTCATCGCCCAAGAAATAGCGACCGGTCACACCCACGCTCTGCGTCTGCCATTGGCGTGTGGCATAAGGCGAACTGCTCTTGTAGTCCGCGTCGTTGAGGGTGTACTCGAAATCCACCGCAAAATTGGGGTTGACCCAGAAGCCGACACCCAGTCCAGCCAAGACCGAATTCTGTGTGTCACGCTTGGAATCGGGTACCAGCACACCAAGACGTGGTGCGATGTACCAGTTGCCATAGTCCACGGCCTGCGCGGTGCCGATGCTGCTACCCGCTACGATCAGCGCGATCAGAGCGTAAAGGCTCTTTCTTTTCATCGCAATCTCCTAATTCAGTTGATGCGCCCGTTCCGGTTGGCGTCGGCGCCACGCTAAAGCTCAAGACTTGCCGGTCGGATACAGACATCCAATGGCAACCAGCACAGTTTAGCAAAAAACAAACAAATACATCCTCGCCTGAAAGATCCGTTCAGTTTCGCGTCAAGCATATCGTGGCGCACGATCGCCGTCACAGTGCAAACAAGTCCATGAAGTCATGCACGGGCATGGAGTCGAAACGCTCGGCGCTGGCGCATGTTTGCTGAATGCGCTGCACCTGCTGCTGCGGCAAATGACCACGCAGTGCGCCGTCGAATTTTTGCAGCAACACCGGAATGCCCTCGGCGCGGCGCTTGCGGTGCCCGATCGGATAGTCGATGGCGACTTTGTCGCTGTGACAGCCATCCTTGTAAAACACCTGCACCGAGTTGCCGATGTAGCGCTTGTCGGCATCGAAATAATCGCGCGTGAACTGCGGGTTTTCGCGTACCTGCATCTTGTCGCGCAGCGCGTCGATGCGTGGATCGCAGGCCACGGCGTCGCCGTAATCATCGGCGGTCAGACGTCCGAAGATCAGCGGCACCGCAACCATGTACTGGATGCAGTGATCGCGGTCGGCGTAGTTGGCCAACGGCCCGGTCTTGTCGATGATGCGTGCACCGGCCTCCTGGGTTTCGATCTCGATGCGCTCGATCTCATGCAGGCGCGGCGCGACCTCGGCATGCAGGCGCATGGCGCACTCCACCGCGGTCTGCGCGTGGAATTCGGCCGGGTAGCTGATCTTGAACAGCACGTTCTCCATGACGTAGCTGCTGAACGGGCGCTCGAATTCGAAGGGGTTGCCCTTGAACGCCACATCGTAGAAGCCCCAGGTCTTGGCGCTCAACGCCGATGGATAGCCCACCACGCCCTTGTCCACCGCATTGAGTGCATGCGTCACCGCGCGCCGACAGGCATCGCCAGCGGCCCAACTCTTGCGTGGCCCGGTATTGGGCGCATGCCGATAGGTACGCAGCGCGCCGTTGTCAATCCAGCTGTGCGACACGGCGGTCATGATGGCGTCCTTGTCACCGCCGAGCATATGCGTGACAACCGCCGCAGATGCCACGCGCACCAGAATCACGTGGTCCAGGCCGACCCGGTTGAAGCTGTTCTGCAGCGCGTACACACCCTGGATTTCGTGTGCCTTGACGGCATAGCGCAGCACTTCGCCCATCGTCATCGGCGCGCGCCCCTCGCGCACGGCCTTGCGGCTGAGGTAATCGCCTACGGCGAGAATGCTGCCGAGGTTGTCGGAAGGATGACCCCACTCCGCAGCCAACCAGGTGTCGTTGAAATCCAGCCAGCGAATCTGCGTACCGATGGCGAATGCGGCCTGGACCGGATCCAGCTCGTGGCTGGTGCCCGGCACGCGTACGCCGCCGGGCATGGTCGCGCCGGGCACGACCGGCCCCAGGTGCTTGACGCATTCAGGAAACTTCATCGCCAGCATGGCGCAACCCAGCGAATCCATCACCATGTAGCGCGCCGTATCGATGGCATCACGTGAGCTGATCGGGTAATCGGCCACGTAGTCGGCGATGGCGACCATCGGCGCATCGGGCGCGGGACGCCGGGCGGAACGGATATCGTGCTGGGACATGACGGGCTTCCATCGGTGGACCAAGCCAAACAGCTAGCCGCTCATTTTGCCAGAAGCCAGACACGGCCTGCGTTGTTGTTGCGCCTGCCGCAACAGGCTGTTCGCGGATGCGTGCGCGCGCGCGCCGTACCCGCCCGCATGATGCATGCATGGATGCGCAAAGCAGCATGCAATTACCCAGTCTGTTCATTTCGCATGGCGCCCCGATGCTGGCGCTGGAGGACAGCCCCACCGGTCGCTTCCTGGATGGCCTGGGTCCGGCGTTGTCGCGACCGCGTGCAATTCTCATCGCCTCGGCGCACCTGTCTGCCGCGCGGCCAGTGTTCACGGCTGCGCCGGCCCCGGCCACGCTGCACGATTTCGGCGGTTTCCCGCGCGAGCTTTACGCCTTGCGCTACCCGGCGCCAGGCGCACCGGAGCTGGCACTGCGCGCAGCAGAGCTGTTGCGTGATGGGGGTTTCGCGGCGACCACGGATGCCACGCTGCCACTGGATCACGGCGCCTGGGTGCCACTGCTGCGCATGTTTCCACAGGCGGATATTCCCGTGGTCGAACTCAGCATCAGTCCGCAGCACGATGCCGCCTGGCACTACGCGCTGGGTTCGGCTCTGGCTCCGCTGCGTGCGGACAAGGTGCTGGTGATTGGCTCGGGCGGCTTCGTACACAATTTAGGTGCGCTTGACTGGAGCACTGCTGCACACGGGCCTGCCCCATGGGCACTGGAATTTGCCACATGGCTGGCGGCACGCGTGCGTGCAGGCGACACCGTTGCGGCCACGCGCTGGCTTACGCATGCACCGCAGGCACAGCGTGCCCATCCGACGCCGGAACATCTGCTGCCTCTATTCGTCGCGTGGGGGGCGGCGGCGGGAGCGGGCATGCTGCTGCACGAGGATTGGGAGTTCGCCACGCTGGCGCTGCACGCGTTCCGCTTCGACGGCCGCGCTTGACCGCGCGGCGTGCGGCCCCAACAATCGCCTACTGCCTCCCACGGGGAGTAGCTCCGCAGGGACGCAGCGTCCCCTGCACGCCGGCCGTCAGCACGGGCGCATGCCCCGGTCGCCGTGGCAAGCCGCATGACGGTTTGCGAGCGAGACCATGGGCAGCTCGAGCGGCCGCGCGCCCGCCTCGGCGCTGTCCGCTCAGCGCGCTGGAGTCTGCATGGACGTTTTTGCTTCCACCTTCTGGTCGGGATTGCTCAGCATCATCCTGATCGACCTGGTGCTGGCCGGCGACAACGCCATCGTCATCGCGCTGGCGGCGCGCAACCTGCCCAAACATCTGCAGAAGCAGGCCATCTTCTGGGGCACGCTTGGCGCCATCGCGGTGCGCATCGTGATGACCGCCATCGTGGTGTGGCTGCTCAAGCTGCCGGGGCTGATGCTGGCCGGCGGCCTGCTGCTGTTGCCGATCGCCTGGAAACTGCTGCGCCAGGATTCCGGCGAGCACCACATCAAGCCGGCGATAGGTTTCTGGTCGGCGATGCAGACCATCGTCATCGCCGATGCACTGATGGGCCTGGACAACGTGCTCGCGATCGCCGGCGCATCGCATGGCCACATGTCACTGGTGGTCATCGGCCTGCTGGTCAGCGTGCCGCTGGTGGTGTGGGGCTCCACGCTGATCCTGAAGTTGATCGAGCGCTTGCCTGCCGTGGTCTACATCGGCGCCGCCGCCATCGCCTGGACGGCGGGGCGCATGCTCAGCCACGACCTGCTGGTGAAGGACTGGTTCGCCGCACATCGTTGGGCCGGCTATGCGCTGGAGCTGGTGCTGGTGCTGGCGATCTGCGGCGGTGCCTGGCTGAAGCAGCGGCGCACGACGCGTGCCGCAGGGACCACGGACGGGAGTTGAGGCACTTGAATCTTTTCTGGTGATGTAATTTTATTGTTTTGGAATAATTTTTCATCGCAGAGGGGAATGCATATGGGCCGACAACACTTCCGCGAACAGCATCCGGGCTGGGCGCGCTTTCTGCTGCTCGACGGCGTGCTGGAACAGCCCACCCGAGGCGCACCGCACGCTGGCTGATATCCATGGCGAGCCTCGGAATCTTCTCTACCGTGATCGTGGCCTTTGTCGGGTTGGCCATTGCGCTGGGGGGCATGGCGAACCCACAGAGCCGCATCTACCGTGAGCTCCATGCTCAACTGCTCAACGTGCCAACCGCGTGGGTCGTGTCGGATTTGGTCGCTTTCTGGTCGGCACAGATCCTTATGCTGTGGTCGTTGCGCCAGCTTGCCCGCGCATTGTATGAAGGTCCGCTGCTGAGCGTCCTGGTCGCACGGCGCTTTCGCGCCTTCGGCAACTGGCTGCTGCTCTGCCTACTGGTGGGCCTGCTGGGCAATGTCGGTGATGCCCTGTTCGTGCCCACCGCGCGGATCCAACTGGGTGACGGGCTGTTCATGACGGTCATCCTGGCACTTCTCTGCAGGGCGATCAGTTCGATCGTGCTCGAAGGCGCGCGCGCCGCGGACGAAAACCGCGGGTTCGTCTGATGCCGATCATCGTCAACCTCGACGTGATGCTGGCGCGGCGCAAGATGAAATCGAAGGATCTCGCCGCGCGCATCGGCATCACCGAGGCCAACCTGTCGCTGCTCAAGCAGGGCCATGTGAAAGGCGTGCGCTTCGAGACGCTGGCCGCGATCTGCGACGCGCTGCAGTGTCAGCCCGGCGATCTGCTCGAGTTCCGCGCCGCAGACGTCGTGCGCGCGCAATAGGCACATCGGACTGTACGCTGCAGCGCTTGCCCATGCACCAGCGCAGCGCCATCATCGAACAACCGTTTGAATCACGTCGGCCGCCATGTCCGCCTATCCGCACCTGCTCGCACCGCTGGATCTCGGCCACCTCACCCTGCCCAACCGTGTGCTGATGGGCTCGATGCATACCGGCCTGGAGGACCACGCGCGCGACTACGACAAGCTGGCCGCGTACTTCGCCGAGCGCACGCGCGGCGGCGTCGGCCTGATGGTCACCGGCGGCATCGCGCCCAGCATCGCCGGCTGGCTGAAGCCGTTCTCCGGGCGTCTGTCGCTGCCCTGGCACGTGGCGCGGCATCGCAAGCTCACGCGCGCGGTGCATGCCGAGGGCGGACGCATCTGCATGCAGATCCTGCACGCCGGGCGCTACGGCTACCACCCGCTGTCGGTGGCGCCTTCGCGCATCCAGTCGCCGATCACGCCGTTCAAGCCACGCGCGCTCAGCGACTGGGGCGTGCGGCGCACGATCGAGTCCTTCGCGCGCAGCGCGGCGCTGGCGCGCGAGGCCGGCTACGACGGCGTCGAGATCATGGGCTCCGAGGGCTACCTGATCAACCAGTTCCTCGCCGCGCACAGCAACCAGCGCAGCGATCATTGGGGCGGCAGCTACACGAACCGCATGCGCTTCGCAGTCGAGATCGTGCGCCGCACGCGCGAGCGCGCAGGCCCGGACTTCATCATCATCTACCGACTCTCGCTGCTCGATCTGGTGGAAGACGGCCAGAGCTGGGACGAGATCGTGCGACTGGCCAAGGCCGTCGAAGGCGCGGGCGCGTCACTGATCAACACCGGCATCGGCTGGCACGAGGCGCGCGTACCGACCATCGTCAGCAGCGTGCCGCGCGCTGCGTTCACCTGGGTCACGCAGCGGCTCAAGGGCGAAGTGTCGATTCCATTGATCACCACCAACCGCATCAACATGCCCGATGTGGCCGAAGCGGTGCTGGCGCGCGGCGACGCCGACATGGTGTCGATGGCGCGGCCGCTGCTGGCCGATCCGCGCTGGCTGGCCAAGGCGCGCGATGGCCATGCCAGTCGCATCAACACCTGCATCGCCTGCAATCAGGCTTGTCTGGATCATGTGTTCGAGAATCGCCGCGCCTCGTGCCTGGTCAATCCGCGCGCCTGTCACGAAACCGAACTGCTGATCGCGCCGGCCACGCTGCGCCGGCGTTACGCCGTGGTCGGCGCGGGGCCCGCCGGACTCGCATGCGCGACCACGCTGGCCGAGCGTGGCCACTCGGTCGTGCTCTTCGAGCGTGACGCGCAGATCGGCGGACAATTTAATCTCGCCAAGCGCATTCCGGGCAAGGAAGAGTTCGCCGAAACCTTGCGCTATTTCGCCAGCCGCCTCGAGCAGACCGGAGTGAAACTGCAGCTGGGCGAGGCCGCCACCGTCGACGCGCTGGCCAGGGGCTATGACGCGGTGATTATCGCCACCGGCGTCAGTCCGCGACGAGCGGGCATCCCGGGCGAGGATCACCGCAAGACGCTGAGCTACCTCGACGTGCTGGCGCGCAACGCCACAGTCGGGCCGCACGTCGCCATCGTCGGCGCCGGCGGCATCGGCTTCGACGTCGCCGAATTCTTGGTGCAATCGGCACCCTCGCCCACCACCGACGTCGCGCGCTGGACGAACGAGTGGGGCGTGGACATGACGCTCTCGACACGCGGCGCGTTGCGGAAGCCTGCACCCGAACCGCCCACGCGCAAAGTGTGGCTGCTGCAACGGAGCACCGGCCGCCCCGGCGCGCGCCTCAACAAGACCAGCGGCTGGGTGCACCGCGCCGCGCTCAAGGCCAAGGGCGTGCAGATGCTGGGCGGCGTGCAATACCAACGCATCGACGACGCCGGCCTGCACACCATGATCGACGGCGTGCCGCGTCTGTTCGAGGTGGACCACGTCGTCGTCTGTGCCGGCCAGGAACCACAGCGTGCGCTGGCCGATGCGCTGGCCGCGCGCGGGGTGGCGGTGCATCGCATCGGTGGCGCCGACGTCGCCACTGAGCTGGATGCCAAACGTGCGATCGCGCAGGCCACCACGCTGGCGGCAGCCTTGTAACGCGAAACGCCGCGCAGACGGATGGCACGGCCCCTGCGTGCACCACGCCACGCAACGTGGGCTCTCAGCGCTTTTCGATCGGCACGAAAGCCCGATCCTCGGGGCCGATGTAGTTGGCGCTGGGGCGGATGATCTTGCCGTCCTCGCGCTGCTCGATGACATGCGCGCTCCAGCCCGAAGTGCGCGCGATCACGAACAACGGCGTGAACATGGGTGTCGGCACGCCCAGCATGTGGTAAGTGCTGGCCGAGTACCAGTCAAGATTGGGAAACATCTTCTTGGCGCTCCACATGACCTGTTCGATGCGCTCGGACACCTCGAACAAGCGCGGATTGCCGCCCTCGGCACAGAGCTTGCGGCTGATCTCCTTGATGATGGGATTGCGCGGGTCGCCGATGGTATAGACCGGATGTCCGAATCCGATGACGATCTCCTTGCGCTCGATGCGCATGCGGATATCGGCCTCGGCTTCGTCGGCGCTGCGATAGCGCGCGATGATCTCCATCGCCACCTCGTTGGCACCGCCATGCTTGGGACCGCGCAGCGCGCCGATGGCGCCGGTGATGGCCGAATAGATATCCGCGCCGGTTCCGGCGATGACGCGTGCGGCGAAGGTGCTGGCGTTGAACTCGTGCTCGGCGTACAGCGTCAGTGAATGGTCCAATGCCTGCGCATGCGACTCGCTGGGCGCCTTGCCATGCAGCAGGTGCAAAAAATGACTGGCGATGCCGTCGTCGTCGGTCTCGGTTTCGATGCGCTTGCCGCTGTGGCTGTAATGAAACCAGTACAGCAGCATCGAACCGAAACTGGCCATCAGGCGATCGGCGATGTCGCGTGCGCCGACCACGCCATGCCCCTCCTGCTCGGGCAGCGCGGTGCCCAGCACCGAGCAGCCGCTGCGCATCACATCCATCGGGTGCGTCGCCGCCGGCAGTTGTTCCAGCGCCACGCGCACCGGCAGCGGCAAGCCGCGCAGGCGCTTGAGCCTGGCGCGGTAGGCATTCAGTTCGCTCCAGCCAGGCAGCGCGCCATGCACCAGCAGGTGCGCCACTTCCTCGAAACTGGCGCGGGTCGCCAAGTCGTGGATGTCATAGCCGCGGTAGTGCAGATCGTTGCCGCTGCGGCCGACGGTGCAGACTGCGGTATTGCCGGCGGTCACGCCGGATAGCGCGACCGATTTCTTGGCCTTGGGCAGAACCTGTTGCGGGGTGTCACTCATCGCTTGCTCTCCTTGGGGGCTCGCCGCTGCGCGAAGCAAGGCAAGCATGGGGATTCGGCGCGCCATGGATCCGCGCAATTCGGCGCCGCGTGCATGCCGCGCGAGGCTAATCGCCGGATCGACGCGGCGCGCCAAACAATGCATCGAGCTTGTCCTCGTAGGCGTGGTAGCCGAGAACTTCGTAGAGCTCTTCGCGTGTCTGCATGGCGGGCACGACGGCACGCTGCGTACCATCGCGGCGCAGGGTTTCATAGAAATTCAGCGCCGCTTTGTTCATGGCGCGGTAGGCGCCGCAGCAATACAACGCGATATCGACATGCGCACCGCGCAATTCAGCGACGGAGAAATACGGCGTCGCGCCGAATTCGGTGAGGTTTGCCAAGATCGGCACCCTGACCGCGGCCTTGAAACAGCGATAGTCGTCCAGCGTGCGCATCGCCTCGGGAAAGATCATGTCGGCACCGGCTTCCGTATAGGCGCAGGCGCGTTCGATGGCCGCGTCGACGCCTTCGACTGCGGCGGCATCGGTGCGCGCCATGATCACGAAATCGGCATCACTGCGCGCGTCGACAGCGGCCTTGACGCGATCGACCATCTCCGCCGTGCTGACGACCTCCTTGCCGGGACGGTGGCCGCAGCGCTTCTGCCCGATCTGATCCTCGATGTGCACCGCGGCCACGCCGATACGCTCGAAGCTGCGGATCGCGCGCGCGATGTTGAACGCACCACCCCAGCCGGTGTCGATATCCACCAGCAGCGGCATCTGCGTGGCCTCGACGATGCGTCGCGCGTCAGTCAGCACGTCCTCCATCGTGCTGATGGCGAGGTCGGGCAGGCCGAGCGAATTGGCCGCCACGCCGCCGCCGGAAAGATACAGCGCCCGGTAACCGGCACGTTTGGCCAGCAGACCGGCATAGGCGGTGATCGCGCCGACCACCTGCAACGGGCTTTCGGCAGACAGTGCGGCGCGAAAGCACGCGCCGGAAGATGCGTGGGGGCTCATGATCGCTCCGCATGGAAAGCGCCATTGTAAACCCCGGCTCCCATGCTGGACTTCGCGCGGCATGCGCTGATGCGTGTCGTGCCTCAGGCGGCGATATTCAACACCGTCAACAGCCGCGCTTCGATTGCCTGCAGATCTGGGATATGCGCGGGCTCGTCGCGCACCAGCACTTCGCTGCGGACGCCGAAGTGGTTACCGCCGCTATCGCCCGCCGGCATCAGCACATCAGGCGTCAGCGTGACCAGGCGCGGAAACCCCTGCGTGAGCAGGGCCAGGTACGGCATGCGCGGATGCGCGCCAAGCGCCTTCAGCACCGCCACGCGCGCATGCAGGGAGCCCTCCGTCTCGACCTGGCCGATGAGCACCGCATAGGCAACCAGCGGCAGGCGCCAGCCGCGCCATGGAATGCGCCCCAGCAGCCACGCCGGCGCATCGCCCACTGCCTCGGGAGTGGTCAGCGTGATCACTTCGGCGACGCTGGCATTGGGCAGCAACACGCGCCCGCCGCTCACCGGAATCATCACGCCACGAATTTCCGAACTGGTCAAAGCCATGCATTCACCCTGCCGCAAAATCCGCATTGAGCCGCGCCGCAAGCTCCTGAGGCGTACCCGAAAACGTCGCCAGACCAGCCGCCGCCGCCGCATCGACCATGGCGCTGACCACGCAGGTTTCGCGGGTTTGCGTCCATACCGCGCCACCGCGCTCAACCACCCTGCGCATGCCCTGCAACGCATCGCTGGCCATGCCCGAGAACACCAGTGCCAACACACGCTCGTCAAAAACGTCGGCGATGCGCGTGAAGGTATCGTCGATCGATGGTGTATAGCGCTCGTCGCCACCGGGCAGCAGATGCACGCCGCCATCCGGATCCAGCGCGATACGCGCGCGCGGTGGCACCAGCAACACGTCGCCGGCACCTGCATTCAAGCCATTTCTGGCGGTATGCACGGGATGCGGCAGGGCGCGTTCGAATTGCGTGGCATAGCCGGCGAAGAAAGCTTCATCCAGATGCTGCACGACGACCAGCAGCAGTGGCAATCCCGGCGCCAGCACGCCCAGGAATTCCCGCACGGCATCCGGCCCGCCAATCGAGGCTCCAATCACGACCACGCGACGGAACCCGCGCGCTGGCTCGCGCCGTGCGGCACCATTCGCGTTCGTGGTGGCAGGCGCGGCGTCCTCGATCGGCAGCAGTTCGATCCCGTCCAGAGCCGCGAAATCCGGCGCTGGAATCGATGCATCCGTCCCGGCAGCAGGTTGCGCAGCAGGCGTCGCCGCGACATCGAAATCGAGCAAGCCCCAGTCTGGCGCGGAGACATCAACGGCGGGCGCCGCTGGAGCGTCCGGCACACCGTGCTCGAACATCTCGTCGAGCATGAGTTCAAGATCGGGACTGGTATCGCCAACGCTGACCGGGACGGCGATGGCCTCGGGCAACCCGCCAGCGCTGCTGGCGTCGGCGTTGAGTGCCGGATCCGCGCCGGCACGCGCGCTTTCCGGCGGCGGCGTCCATGTTTCAGGATCGAAGTCGGCCGATTCAGCCAACGGCGTGGATTCTTCGGATTCGGCAAGCATCGACAGCAGCGGGTCATGACGACCGTCATCGCCGGACAAGTCGGCGGCGGGCGGCACTGCCGATTGAACGTCCACCCCATCCGTGGCGGGCGGCGGAATCTCGGCCAGCAATGCGTCGAGATCGGCCGTCGAGAATTCGCCCGGACTCTCGGTGGCGGCCGGCGGCGCCAAGGCCTCGTGCTGGGGTACGCGCTCGAATGCGACCGATTCGTCCAGCGCCATCTCGATCGGGTCAGTCGCGTTCACGGCGGTGTCCACGGGCGTGGCCGACGCTGCCGGCTGAGTCTCCGCCACAGGCAGGTCAGCCAGCAGCGCATCCAGATCGAAATCCAGCGCATCGAACTCCGGCATGTCGACCACAACGGGCGCAATCGGTACGGCGTCCGCGCTTGTCTCGAACGACGTGGGCGCTACGGAAGCCTGGTTTTCATCCGCCGCATCAGGATCCGAATGCGCCTGCGCAGCGGGCTCGAAATCCGCTGGCGACTGCACACCCATGGATGCCTGCGCCGATTCCAGGTCGCCAGCGGAGAACGAGGCCAGCAACGCGTCGAGATCATCGTGCGAGGGGTCGAGGCGATCCTGCGCA
The DNA here is from genome assembly GCF_002077135.1 of Metallibacterium scheffleri. NCBI lineage: Bacteria > Pseudomonadati > Pseudomonadota > Gammaproteobacteria > Lysobacterales > Rhodanobacteraceae > Metallibacterium > Metallibacterium scheffleri. The sequence continues at coordinate 1,637,454 of NZ_LDOS01000002.1, forward strand.
CTGTCTGCAACGGCAGCAGAGCGCGACGTGGCATCCGGCATCGGCGCCACATCAGGTGCGCTGACTTCGTCGAGCAATGCCTCGATCTCGCGACTGAGCGCCGCGTTCATGGCGGGCTCGGGGCGCGAGGGTGCCTGCGTCGGCGCATCCACGTGCGCATCCGCAACGACCGGACCGGAACCCGCCCCTGACAACGCCGCAAGCGCTGCGGCAACAGGCACCCCGGCAGCGTCGGCTGGGCGCGGTGGATCGATATCGGTGCCGAGAATCTTGGCCGCAAGGTGCCGCGCCCAGCGGGCGGCATCCCAGCCTGCCAGGCTGCGCGTGGCCTCCGCATCATTCAGCACCAGCCGTTGGTGGACCGGGTCCAGCGCCTCGACGACGCGCTGCAGCGCGGCCTCCTCGTTCGGATCGAGATTCAGTACCACCACTTCGGCAGCGTGCTCGATGAGCGCCTGCGGCTGGAATTCGCTGACACGGGCCTCGAGCACGATACGCGCGCCGCGATCGCGCAACGCCTCGCGCAAGCGGGAACCCATGTCGAGATCCTCGAACAACAGCGCGATCGCGGGCCCGGAATCAGGCGTGCTGGCCACTGAGCACCTCCTGCACATTGCGCAGCAGATCGGCCTCTTGATATGGCTTGCCAAGGTAACGCTCGACGCCGATCTCGAGTGCGCGCTGACGATGCTTCTCGCCGCTGCGCGAGGTGATCATGATGATCGGCACGCGCTTGAGACGCGGGTCGTTCTTCATGTGCGTGGCCAGCTCGTAGCCATCCATGCGCGGCATCTCGATGTCGAGCAGCATGACATCCGGGGTGCGTTCCTGCAGGCGTTCGAGGGCGTCGATGCCATCTTTCGCGGTGATCACGTCCATCTCCACGCGCTCCAGCACGCGCGAAGTGACTTTGCGCATGGTGATCGAATCGTCCACCACCATCACCAGCGGCCGCGCGCGCGGCGCGGCTGCAAGCAGGCTGGTGGGCGCTGCAATCGACTGCGTCGCGTTGCCATCCTCAGCCGCCGCATGCGCGGCGGCATCGGCATGCTGACCCAGCGCGGTACCGCGCCGCACCAGTGGCGGCAGATCAAGGATGATGACCACCGAACCATCGCCCATGATGGTCGCGCCGAACAGGCCGGGCACCGAGCTGATCTGTGGACCGACCGACTTGACCACGATTTCGCGCGAGCCGACGACCTGATCGACGTGCACCGCGGCGCGCAGTTCGCCGCTGCGGATCAGCAGCAGCGGCAATTGCGGCTCGTCGCTATGGCGCGTGCCCACGCCCAGCAAGCGGCCCAGTTCGTGGATCACATAGCGCTCGCCGGCGTAGGTATACATCGGCGCGGCATCGAGCAGGCGCGCGGCGAGATCTTCGCGGGTGATGCGCGCCATGCCCTGCACCGAGGTCATCGGCACGGCAAATACCGACTCGCCCTGCTTGATCAGGATCGCCTGGGTCACCGCCAGGGTGAACGGCAGACGGATCTGGAAACGTGTGCCATGGCCATGAACCGAATCGATGGCCAGCGAGCCACCGAGCTGCTTGATCTCGCTGGCGACCACATCCATGCCGACGCCACGTCCGGCGATTTGCGTGATTTCGCCTGCCGTGGAAAAACCGCTTTCAAGAATGAAAGCGTACAGGTCGCGATCGGAAAGCTCGGCATCGGGACGCAACAAACCGCGCTCGATGGCCTTGCCGCGGATCGCATCACGATCGAGACCGCGGCCGTCGTCACTGACATCCAGCAACACCTCGGTCGCCTCGCGGCTGACGCGGATGGTGACTGTGCCTTCCTCGGGCTTGCCGGCGGCCGCACGCTCGGCGGCGGCTTCGATGCCGTGCGCGACCGCGTTGCGCAGCATGTGCTCGAATGGCGCCTTCATCCGCTCCAGCAGGGTGCGATCCATTTCGCCGTGCGCTCCTTCGACACGCAGCTGCGCGCGCCGGTTCAGGTCCTGCACGGCCTGACGCAATGTGCGACGCAACGATGGAACCAGTGCCTCGAACGGCACCATGCGCGTGCGCATCAGCCCTTCCTGCAACTCGGAGCTGACCCGCGACTGTTGCAGCAACAGGGTTTCCGATTGACGCGTGGTGTCATCCAGCAAGCCCTGCAGCGAAGCCAGATCGGACACCGACTCGGCCAGCGCGCGCGAGTATTGCTGCAGCTGCGAGAAACGGTCCAGTTCGAGCGGGTCGAAACCGCTGTCATGCGCGGCGATCTGCTGCTCGCGCTGGAAGCGCGCGATGATCTGCGCCTCGGTTTCGATTTCGAGCTTGCGCAACTGATCGCGCAAGCGCGCCACGGTCTGGTCGAGCTCGACCAGATTGAAGCGGAAGGTGGAAATCTGCTGCTCCAGACGCGAACGGTAGATCGAAACCTCGCCTGCCTGGTTGACCAGCGTATCAAGTACATCCGAGCGCACGCGCACCATTTCCTGGGTGGTGCGTACGACATCCTCGGCCTCGATCGGCGGCAGCGGCTGCAGCGGCACGCGTGCGGTTGTGTCGACGACAGCGGGCACGACCGCGGGTTCGGCCTTTGCGGCGCGCGCTGCGGACGCCACGCCGACTTCGGCAAGGCGCTCGAACAAGTTGATGGCGTTGACCGGCAATGCCACTGCATGGCCGTGCTGCACGCGCTCGACCAATTCGTGCAGACGATCAAATCCGCGCTCCAGCGAGGCGACCACGGCGGTATCGCCCAGACGACGCCCGGCGGCCACGGCATCCAGCAGGCTTTCCATGGCATGCGCAAGATCGCCTACCGGCAGAATGCCGGCCATGCGCGCGCCCCCTTTGAGGGTATGCAAGTCGCGTTGCAGGCCGATCACGGCGTCATGCGCATCGGGCTGCGCACGCCATGCGTTGAGGCGGACATCCGCCTGATCGAGGATTTCCAAGCCCTCCTGCACGAAGACTTCGAGCAGATCCGGGTCGGACTCGGCAAGGGACAGATGTCCATCGGGCTGGGCATCGTCCGGGAATATCGGGATAGGCGCCTCCGGCAGGCGTGCGCTGGCAGCGAGTTCCGGTGCCGGTTGCGGGTACGGCGGCTCCGCAGCAGGCGCCGTAGTGGGCACTTCGGCAGCGTGCACAGCCGCGTTTTGCCAACCCATCGCGGACTGCGGTGCGGATTCCGATGACTCCGCATCGCCGGGTGCGCATGGCTCCGCATCCGACACAACTTCTTGCGGCGCAGCAGCACCGGACTCGGTGTCTGGGGCTTGCAAGCCCTGCAACAGCAAACGGGTCAGCGCATCCTCGGCGAGGGCGCCCACGTCCGGCGCCGCTGACGTGGCCTCAATGGCGGGTTCGGCACCCGGTCGCGCGAGATCGGCCAGCCAGGTTTCCACGGCCTGATCGGCTGCGGCACGCACGGCTTGGGCATGCTCCGCCTGCAGACGCTCGGCCTGCAAACGCTCAACTTCCGCGCGTTCGGCTTCGATGCGCTCGGCCGCAAGTCGCATGGCCTCGGCACGCTCGATCTCGACACGCTCGATCTCGGCACGCTCGGCAGCGAGGCGTTCGGTTTCGACACGCGCAGCTTCGACACGCGCAGCTTCTGCGCGCGCGGATTCCATACGCTCGGCCTCCATGCGTTGCGCGTCAATTTCCTCGTCTTCGGGAAGATCGGTTTCCCGAGGTTCAACCCCGGCACGCTCAGCTCCATGCACGTCATCGACATGCATGCCGATGCCGTAGATCGCACCGGCGTGCTCGGGCTCGGGCAAGGCATCGCGCAGCGCGATCAGCCGCGCCGCCAGCGCGTCGGAATCGGGCACCGCGGGTTGCGTGCGGTCGTACTCGGCCATGACTTGGGCAATCAGCGCAGCGGCTTCGCCCAGTGCCTCGCGCCCGGCAGCGGACATGCGCTCAGCGCTCCCGCGCAGGCGTTTGAGGTAGGTTTCCAGCGGCGCCAGCACGTGACCGATCACCGGAATGTCGACCATGGCGATGGCACCATTGAGCGTGTGCACGGCGCGCAACAGCGGCTCGCTGACGCTGCCATCGCCGGCCGCGGCCAGCCACGCCTGCACGGTTTCGAGATGTTGCGCGGTCTCGCTGCGCAGAATCTCCAGCAGCACCGCATCGATCGGCGGCAACAGCGGCGCTGCGATCTCCATGTCAGGGTGGATTTCGGCGGACACGGCGACCGTGTCCGTCTCCAGCGCAGTGACTGGCTGCGGCTGTGCGTGGGGCAGCCAGACGCGGCGCGTGACGCGGCGCCGTTGCACACCCGCTTCTGGAGCCAGGCCGAAGTCGGCGAGTTCGGCTGCCTCGCCATTGCTGAGGCGCTCGGCGGCTTGCATGATCGCCGCCAGCGGCGCCCAGGCCTGCTCGCCCTGCAGCGAGCTTTGCACCGCCGGCAAAGCGGCAATGGCGTGTTTGACCAGCGCCTGCACCATCGGGCCGGGTGGCACGCTGCGCTCGAGTACGCGGTTGAGCAGGTTTTCCACCTTCCACGCGAACTCGCCCAGTTCCATCGCCCCGACCAGGCGCCCGGATCCCTTCAGGGTGTGGAAGGCACGGCGCATGTTGCGCAAGGTATCCATGTCCTCCGGGGTGGACAGCCACGTATCCAGAGCATTGTTGAGCGCCTGGATTTCCTCGCCGACTTCCTCGATGAATACCTCGCGGATCTCGGCATCGGCGGCCTCGCCGTCCTGGCGAAAACCAGTCAGTGGCTCGGCGCCGGAAGGAATCGACTCTTCGATCTCCTCGGTGATCTCGACCCATTCACCAGGACCTGCTTCGGGGGCAGGCAATTCGGCCTGCGGCGGCGTGGTGGGCTCGGTGCTGGCGAAGCGCAAACCGGCCAGATCCTGACTCGGCGCAGGCGCAGGCGTGGCAGTGCCGATCAGCAAGGCATCCAGACCGGTGCCGGAAACCACGCTGACCGCTTCGCTCAGGCTGGGCGCGACCTGCGGCGCGATGCCCATGCCAGTGTTTGCCGCAGGCTGGGCGCGCAAGGCCGGTGCCGGCCAGTAACCCAGCGCGCTCAGACTGCGTTGGGTGACATCGAGAATGCGCTCGCGCTGCGGACGCTGTTCGCGCACGGCTTCGAGGAAATATTCGACCGAGGCCAGCGCATCGGCGAGCAGGTCCATTTGCTCCGCCGTGGGCACGCGTTGATCAGCCACCAGTTCATTGTGCACGAAGCGACCGATGGCCTCGACCAGCTCCGGCAACCGCGGCACATCGAGCATGCGCAGCGCACCCGCGAGTTCGTCCAGCAGTTCCGGCACGGCGGCCACACGGGCGTGCACCCAGGGCGATTCAATAAAGGCCACAAGGTCATCCTTGACCCGCGCCAGATTGGTGGAAGCCTCCTTGAGCACGGCTTCAAGCAATCGCCGCGCCTCGGCCTTGGGCAGTTGCAGCTCGGCGTCATCGCCACCTTCGGCGCCCAGGCGATCGATGTGATCGTCCAGCGAGGATTCGACGTACAAAAGGGCGCCGGCGACATCAAGCAAAGTCGACTCGTCCACCGTGCGTGCGCCCGCGGCAAGTTGCGCGACGGTTTCGCGCTGCTCGTGCACCACGCGGCGCGGTACATTGAGGCCCAGCATGCCCAGCGTGTCGGCGACACGCGCCAGCGCATCAGCCTCGCCGGCAAGCTGGCGCGGATCGTGTTCGGCGTTGCGCAGGTAGAGGTCCAGCGCGTCCTTGACGCGCAGCAGGTCTTCCTTGATGGCGCGCGCCACGGTATCCAGCAGCATGCGGTTGTGGCCCGCCAGCGCGCCTTCGGCATGCGCGATTTCACTCTGCGAGGGCAGCAGGCGATCGAGCCGGTAGGTGTCGTAAATCGCGGCCAGACGTTCGCTGCCCGGACGCGCGTGCGCCACGTAGTAAAGCAGGCTGCGCGCCAGCTCCTCACAGTCGCCGCGGGCGAGCGCGGTTTCGCCTTCTTCGATCAGCGCGCGCACGTTGCGATCGACCTTGCCGATCAGCTTCTTGGCCTCGACGCTGTGCTCGTCGAGCAGACCGCGTTCGAGGCCTTCCGCCACGCCACCCGCGATCCACCACAGGCGCCGCCCGGGCAGCGAATAACACTGTGCGCAGATGCCGTCGAGCACGCCACGTATGGCGGCGAGATGACGCGCGGCATCGCCCTGATTGCGAATCCACGCCAGCAGCGGCAGCTGCAGTTGCGTGCGCAGCGCGGCCAGCGCGCGCTGCTGCGCGGCGGGCGCCGGCGCCGCGGCAAGACCCGGCACGAACGACGGCAACTCGGCATTGAGATCGGGCATGAACAGCGCGGTCTCGCCAATCTGCGCCTCGCCGCGACAACCGCGCAACTCGTTGAGCAGCGGCAGCAGCACCAGCGGCACGTCGCGGTGGCCGCCTTGCAGGCGTTCGAGATAATCAGGCAACTGCATCATGCCGCGCATCAGCACGGCATAGGCGGCTTCGCGATCGGACACCACGCCATCGAGCAGTGACTTGGCCAACTGCTCCATTTCCTCGGCGACCATGGCGGCGCCGTACAACTCGACCATGCGCAGCGTGCCCTGCACCTGGTGCAGATAAGTCGCGCAAAAGCGCATCTGGCTGGTGTCGGCCTGATCCTGCACGAAAGCTTCGAGCGAGAGCCGGGCCTGATGCAAGGTCTCGTCGAGTTCACTCTTGACCCAACCCAGGGTGGTGAAGTCGATATCTTCGTCGAGTCGCATGGTGTGCCTCTGGGATCGATGACCGGCTGCATGAACGCAGTGCTGGGCGCTATCAGCGCTCAGTCACGACGCTGATAGGCCAGCGTGCCCTGCCAGGCCACCCGCGTCAGCGCGGGATGACTCCAGCTGGTGACCTCGCCGGGCCCGATCAGCAGCAGACCCTGTGGTTCAAGGAGACCCGCCAGACCATCCAGCAACTCGCGGCGACGCTCGCGCGCGAAGTACATGAGCACGTTCTGGCAGAAAATGAGATTCAGGCGCTGCAGAGGCGCCGCGGCGGCCTGCAGCAGGTTGACGCGCGCGAAGGCCACGCGCTTGCGCAGGCTGGCGATCGGCGTGAACGCCTCCTCGCCGCGCATCTCGACGTACTTGGCGCGGTAGAGCGCCGGGACTTCCTCGATGCGGCCGCGCGGATAGATCGCCGCGCGCGCCGTGGCCACCGCCGCCGAACTCACGTCGCTGGCGGTCACGCCAAAATGCACTTTGCCGCCATGACCAAGCAGGCCGTGATGCAGGACCATGGCCAGCGACCAAGCTTCCTCGCCGCTGGCGCAGCCCACGCTCCACGCATGCAACGCGCCGATCCCGTTGCCCAGACGCTCGGGCAGCCAGCGCTCGCGGATCAGGTCGAATGAAGGCATGTGCCGGAAAAAGCGCGTTTCGTGCACGGTCAGGCGATCGACCAGGGTGGCCCACTCCACCGCGCCCGCACCCGGCGCGCTGATGTGCTCGAAATACTGCATGAAATTGCCGTAGCCCACTTCGCGCATGCGCGCACGCACCGCGCTGACCAGAAACGGCTTGCGCTGCGGCGCCACCACCACGCCGGTGCGCCGTTCGAGCAACGCCACCCACCGCGCGAACACAGCCTCGTCCATGCCGGCGAGGGCAAGCGCGGAATCATGGGGGTTGAGCGCGACGGCCATGGACTGCGATTCCCCCGCTCAGCCGGGCAGCTTGAAGTCGGCGACCGAACGGCGCAGGTCCTGCGCCATCTGCGCCAGATTGCCGATCGACTCGGCGGTCTGGCTCGCGCCCGTCGAGGTCTGCGAGGTGATCTCCTGGATCACGTTCATGGTCGAGGAGATATTGGTTGCCGCCGCAGACTGCTGGCGCGCCGCCTCGGAGATGTTCTGGATCAGATCGGCCAGATCGTTGGAGACTTTTTCGATCTCGCCCAGCGCGGCGCCGGCGTCCTCGGCGCGGCGCGCACCGGTGACGACTTCGGCCGTGGTCTGCTCCATCGAGTTGACCGCTTCGTTGGTATCCGACTGGATCGCCTGCACCAGCGCTTCGATGCGCTTGGTCGCCGTCGCCGAACGTTCGGCCAAGCGCTGCACTTCATCGGCCACCACCGCGAAACCGCGGCCGGCCTCACCCGCCGAGGCGGCCTGGATGGCGGCGTTCAGCGCCAGGATGTTGGTCTGCTCGGCGATGTCGTTGATCAGTTCCACGATCGAACCGATTTCCTGCGAAGACTCGCCCAGACGCTTGATGCGCTTGGAGGTTTCCTGGATCTGGTCGCGGATGGCATCCATGCCGGCGATGGTCTGGCGCACCACGGCGGCGCCCTTGCCGGCGATCTGTACCGAGCGCTGCGCCACCTCGGCCGATTCGGAGGAGTTTTTCGACACTTCGTCGATCGACACCGCCATCTCGTTGATGGCCGCCGAGGCCGAGGTGATCTGTTGCGCCTGATGCTCGGCCGCCTCGGCCAGATGCGTGGCGGTGGCCTGGGTTTCCTGCGCCGCGGCCGATACCTGCACGACGGTTTCGTTGATGGTGGAAACCAGGCTGCGCAGGGCTTCCACGGCGAAATTCACCGAGTCGGCGATGGCACCGGTGATGTCCTCGGTAACCGTGGCACGCACCGTGAGATCGCCCTCGGCCAGCGAACCCATTTCGTCCAGCAAACGCAGAATGGCTTCCTGGTTGCGCTGGTTCAATTCACCCGAAGCCGCGAGGCGCTGCTTCTGCGCGCGCGACTGCGCGAACACCAGCAGCAGGGCAAACAGGATCGCGCCGGCGGCGCCCAGGGCTCCGAGCCAGACGTTGGGAAACGGACGCTGCAGCGGCAGCTTGTCCAGCCGCGTGGACACGTCGCTGGCGCGCAACAGCACCGATTGCGAATCCACCGAAGCCTGATTGGCCGCTTGTTTGACCTCGACCAGGGTCGGCGCGGCGGCCAACAGCTTGTTGAGCGGATCGGATATGCCCTGCCAGCCATTGCTCACGGTTTCAAGGATGTTGTGCGCAGCGGGCTGTGGCAGTTGGCTCACGCCGACCTCGCTGTTGCCCTGGATCAGGCCGCTGAGCACTGCGCCGTACAACTGTGCGTCGCGGGCGAGGCCATCGGCGGCGGTTTGCGCGCCTTCGCCACCGGTCTGCACTTCCAGTGCGCGACGGATCATGCGGTCGCCCAGCAGCATCTGGTTGACCACGGTGTAGGTCTGGTTGGCGCTGCCGCCGCCCTGCTTGACGATGCTGGCCACCTGGTCCATGCGCGAATCGAGCACCGGCACCTCGCGGGTGAACGCGTCGGTCTGCTGCTTGGAATCAAGCACCAGCTCCTTGTTGCGCAGGATCTTGATCAGATCGCCATCCAGCTGTGCCCAGGACTTGTCCAGCGCGGCGATGGACGTGCCGACGCCGGCACTGGCATCGCCGTAGCCCGGCATGCCGGTGTCAGGATCGCCGTTCTTGAGCTTCCTGATCAGGCTGTCGAGGGTGGCGCGCGTGGCATCCAGCTCCTTGAACGAATCCAGGTTGCCGTTGGCTGATTCCAGCGCGAACTTGGCGGTGGACTGCGACAACACCTGGATCTGCGTGGTCAAGTTGGACGCGTCGCGTTCGTGCTTGCTGTTCACAGTCAGCCAAGCGAAGTCGATCACGGCAAGCGCAATCGAAAGCAGCAGCAGCACGATCCAGATCGTGTTGCTGCGCTCCTTGCCGATGACGTTACTGGTAGCGCTCATGCCTTCACCTCACCCTGAAATTGTGCCGCACGCATCACGCGGCGGCTTGCTGGAAATCGACCGCGCGGGTCAGGCGCAGCATGCTGAAGATGCCCAGGCGCTGGGCTTCGATACGCACGTTGCGCTCGACGAAACGCTGCAGGCGCGGGTCGTCCTCGCCTTCTGCGTCGGACTGCATTTCGAGGGTCAGGCTGCGCTGGCCACTGACCTCATCGACCAGCAGGCCGACACTGCCACTGTTGCCCTGACGCACCAGCAGCACGCGTGTGCGCTCGCCGGTCAGGGTGACGCTGTCGAACAGGAACAGCCCGAGATCGACCACCGGCACCAGATTGCCGCGCACATTGGCCACGCCGAGCAGCCATGGCCGGGTGCCGGGCACCGGCGTCAATACCTGCGGCAGCATGATTTCGTTGACCTCGCCGATGCTGCTGGCCAACCTGCGCGCACCGATACGAAAGGCGATGCCGCGCCACAGTCCGGGCGCCTCGATCTGCTCCGGCACACCCGCCTGGTGCACGAGGCTGAGGCGCTCGTATTCGGCCAGGATCGCGAAGGGCATTTGGACACTCATCGCGCGTGCCTCATCCAGCCTGGACCAGAAGTTTCTGGATACGCGCCAGCAGTTCCTTCTCGCCGACCGGCTTGGTCAGAAAATCCCTGGCACCCTGACGCAAACCCCAGACCCGGTCGGTTTCCATGCTCTTGGTGGTGATGATCAGCACCGGAACATTCTGCGTGACGGGATCACGGGTGAGCGTGCGCGTGGCCTGAAAACCGTTCATGCCCGGCATGATCACATCCATGATCACCAGATCCGGACGCTGGCTGCGCGCCATCTCGATGCCCAGCTCGGCACTGCTGGCGCTGGACACGCGGTGTCCGGCGCGCTCGAGCAGCGTGGTGAACACGCGCACGTCGGTGGGCGAATCGTCGACGATGAGGATGTGCGCCATGACGGGCCGGCCTCAGTGCGCGTCAACGTGGGAGCGGATCGCATCGAGCAGCTCCTCGCGGGTGAAGGGTTTGGTCAGGTACTGGTCGGAGCCGCAGATACGTCCGCGCGCCTTGTCGAACAAGCCGTCCTTGGAGGACAGCATCACCACCGGCACGTGGCGGAAATTCTGGTTGTTCTTGATCAACGCGCAGGTCTGGTAACCATCCAGGCGCGGCATCATGATGTCCACGAAGATGATGTGCGGCTGCAGATCGGAAATCTTGGCCAGCGCCTCGAATCCGTCCACCGCGGTCACCACCTCGTAGCCTTCCTTCTTCAGCAACGTTTCGGCGGTGCGGCGAATGGTCTTGGAGTCATCGATCACCATCACGCGCAACGTCGAATTGCTGGTATTGCTGGTTGCAAGCACTTGTCACCCCCGCCGCGTCAGGGTCGCTGCGGCCTGTGGAAACATGCAAGCCGCATGCCGGAGCCCAAGGCCTCGGCGCGGGGTGCACAGTTGCGGACCTAGCTCCGCTGCTATGAACTGTTTAACGCGCGTTTATGCGAAGTGTCAAGTTGAGCGTGCAAGTTCTTGTCGGCGATGATGCTTTGGTGAACTCTGCCCGCCATGTGATGACCGTCACGCACACGCCCCCCGGAGAGCCCATGAACAGCAGCCCTGCATCCCGCCTCGCCATCCTCATGGACCCGATCGCGCAGATCAAGCCGTACAAGGATTCCTCGCTGGCGATGCTGCTGGAGGCGCAGCGCCGCGGCTGGGCGCTGCACTATCTCCAGCAAGGCGACCTGGCCATGCGCACGGGCGAGCCCTGGGCGCGACTGCGGCCGCTGGTCGTGCGTGATGATACCCATGACTGGTTCAGCCTGGGTGACGCGCAGTGGCAACCTCTGACGCAGATGCGCCTGATCCTGGCGCGCAAGGATCCGCCGCTGGACAGCGAGTTCCTGTACGACACGCAGGTGCTGCAGCGCGCTGCTGACGCAGGCGTGCTGGTGATCAATCCGCCGCAGGCACTGCGCGACTGCAACGAAAAACTCTACGCGTTGCAGTTTCCGCAGTGCTGCGTCCCCACCCTGGTGGCGCGCGAACGCGTCGCGCTGCGCGCCTTCGCCGCCGAGCACGGTGAGATCGTACTGAAACCACTGGATGGCATGGGCGGGCGCGGCATTTTCCGCAGTGCCGCGCGCGATCCCAACCTCAATGTGATCCTCGAGACCCTGGTCGGCGACGACGCCCGCTTCGCCCTCGCGCAAAAGTACATTCCCGCCATCCGCGAGGGCGACAAGCGCATCCTGCTGATCGACGGCGAGCCCGTGCCGTTCGCGCTGGCGCGCATCCCGCAGGGTGATGAGTTCCGTGGCAACCTGGCCGCTGGCGGGCGCGGCGTCGGCGTGCCGCTCAGCGCGCGCGACCGCTGGATCGTCAGCCAGGTGGCCCCGGACCTGCGCCGGCGCGGGCTGCTGTTCGTGGGTCTGGACGTGATCGGCGACTGGTTGACCGAAATCAACATCACCTCGCCGACCTGCATCCGCGAGCTGGACACGCAGTACGGGCTGAACATCGCCGCGACGCTGTTCGATGCCATCGAGCGCAAGCTGGCGTGACGCGCATCCCTGCTCCGGATCAAGGCAACGAACGCATCAGCGTAACCTTGCTGTTTTCGCTGATCCTGCATGTGGTACTGATACTCGGCCTGGGCTTCAGCATGGAGCCGCCGCGTCCCAGCCTGCCGGCGCTGGACATCACCCTGCTGCATACGGCCAACGCGGAAACACCGCGGCGGGCGGATTTCCTCGCCCAGGCCAACAACGCCGGCGGCGGCAACAGCGCGCATGCGCACAAGCCCGGGGCACCGTTTTCCACGCCGCTGGCGGACAGCCGCGGACAGGCGCCGCGACATGTCGATGCGGCCGCGCCGGCGCCGGCCGTGGTCAGCGGTCCCGAGCTGGTGACCACGCGCGGCGCCGACCGTTTCAGCGTGGATTCGCGTCCGGCTGTGCGTCCGGCGCCGGCCCAACCCCTGCCGCAGGCGCCCATCCCGACCGACACGCGCGAGCAAATGGCCCAGCTCAGCGCCGAAGTGCGCGCCGAACGCGAGGCCTACGCACGGCGCCCGCACATCAAGTTCATTTCGGCCAACACGCGCGAATACGCCTTCGCCGCCTATATGGCGGCCTGGGTGGAGCGCATCGAGCGCATCGGCAATCTCAACTACCCGCAAGCCGCGCGTGCCGGACATCTGCATGGCGAGCTGATCCTCACCGTGGGCATCGGCCGCGATGGCGCAGTGCGCAATCTGGATATCATCAAATCCTCGGGCATTCCGCTGCTGGATCAGGCGGCCGAGCACATCGTGCGCATGGCGGCGCCATTCCCGCCGCTGCCGCAAAATGATGGCCGTCTCGACAAGCTGTACATCACGCGCACCTGGCAATTCCTGCCCGGCGGCCGGTTGCGTCAGCATGCGGCGGAACGCTGAACGACGCGTCGAAGCGCAAGCCTGCAGCCGGCGGCCGCCGCGCAGTTACAATGCGGGCATGATTGCAACCAGCACGCTTACCGGCCACCTGCTGATCGCCATGCCCGGGCTGCGCGATCCCGATTTCGAGCACACCGTCACGCTGATCTGCCAGCACAGCGAGGACGGCGCGCTCGGCTTGGTGGTCAATCGGCCCTCCGATTACCACCTGCAGGATCTGCTGCAGCAAATGGACATCAGCACCGACGATGACCCACTCGCGCAGCAGGCCGTGTTGGCCGGTGGCCCGCTGCAGCGCGAGCGCGGCTTCGTGCTGCACAACCCGGATGGCCACTGGGCTTCGAGTTATGCGATCGATGAACGCCTGATGCTAACCACCTCGCGCGATATTCTCGAAGCCATTGCCGCCGGGCACGGACCGCAACAGATGCTGATCGCACTGGGTTATGCCGGCTGGGAGCCAGGCCAGCTTGAGCGCGAATTGCGCGACAACGCCTGGTTGACCGTGGCCGCCGACAACGAATTGCTGTTCGAGGTGCCGCTGGAACAGCGCTGGATCGCCGCTGCAGCGCGCATGGGCGTGGACGCGCAGCGCCTCACCCACTACGCCGGCAACGCATGAGCGCAGCCCCCGACGCGCGCGTGGGCAATGTACTGGGCTTCGATTTCGGCCTGCGCTGCATCGGCGTGGCCGTGGCCACGACCCTCACCGCCAGCGCGCGCCCGTTGCTGGCGCTGGCGGCGCACGCAGGAGTCCCGGACTGGAATGAACTCGATGCGCTGCTGCGCGCCTGGAGCCCGCTGGCGCTGGTGGTCGGGCTGCCGCTGGATGGCGATGGCAGCGAGCAGCCGATCACACGCGCCGCGCGCGCCTTCGCCACGCAACTGCAGCAGCGCTACCGCATCGACGTGCACCTGTGCGACGAGCGCCACAGCTCGCAGGAGGCCGCGCGCCGCTTCGCCACGCAGCGCGCGGCCGGGCAGCGACGCAAGCGCGATGCCGCGCAGCTCGACGCGCTGGCGGCAGCCGTCATCCTCGAATCCTGGTTGAGTGAGCCCTCATGCACCCGCACCTGCGCCATCTGATCACGTTGCAAAACCTCAACGCGGCAACGCTGGTGCACCTACTCGATCGCGCCGAGGCGCTGCGCGTGGCCAGCGCCCATGGCACGCGCAAACTCGACCTGCTGCACGGGCGCACGGTGCTCAACCTGTTTTTCGAAGCTTCCACGCGCACGCGCACCTCGTTCGAGCTGGCCGCGCGCCGGCTCGACGCCGACGTGGTCAATTTCGATATCGCCAATTCCTCGACCAACAAGGGCGAAACCCTGCTGGACACGCTGCATACGCTCGAGGCCATGCATCTGGATGCGCTGATCGTGCGCCACCGCGAGGGCGGCACACCCGATTTCATGGTGCGCCATGCCGCCAGCGGGGTCAGCGTGATCAATGCCGGCGACGGCCATCACGCGCACCCGACCCAGGGCCTGCTGGATGCGTTGACCGTGCGTCAGCACCGGCGCAACTTCGATGCGCTGACGGTGACCATCTGCGGTGACGTCCTGCATTCGCGCGTGGCGCGCTCCGACGTGCACGCCTTCAGTACTCTCGGCGTACGCGAGCTGCGCCTGTGCGGACCGCGGGCGCTGTTGCCCGGCGCCGAGGAATTCCCCGGCTGCGTGCTCGGCGATGATTTCGACGCCATGGTCGCGGGCAGCGACGTGGTCATCATGCTGCGCCTGCAGAAAGAACGCATGATCGCCACCCTGTTGCCCGACGAGGACGCCTATTTCGCGCGCTACGGGCTGACCAGCGCGCGCCTCAAGCGCGCCGCGCCTGGCGCGCTGGTGTTGCATCCGGGCCCGATCAATCGCGGCATCGAGATTGCCTCGGAAGTGGCCGACGGCGTGCAGTCGCGCATCCTCGAACAGGTCGCCAACGGCGTGTTCGTGCGCATGGCTGTGCTGGCGGAATTGCTGGCGCGCTGAAGGCGATACGGTGGCAGCGCGACACGCTCAGCGGCGCAATTCGTTGGGCGTCGTTTCGAGCAACTCGACCTCACCCAGTCCCTGCGACAGCGTGTTGGCATCACCACCCTGCGCCAGCTTGATGCTCAAGCGCACCTCGTTCGAACTGTCGGCGTGGCGCAGCGCGTCGTCGTAGGTGATCTCGCCAGCGTGGTACAGCTCGACCAGGCTCTGATCGAACGTGCGCATGCCGAGCTGGGTGGATTCCTTCATCACTTCCTTGAGCTTGTGGATCTCGCCCTTGCGGATGTAGTCGGACACCAGCGGTGTGCCCAGCATGATCTCCACCGCCACGCGTCGCGCCTTGCCATCGGGCGTGGGGATCAACTGCTGCGCGATCACCCCCTTCAGGTTGAGCGAAAGGTCCATGAACAACTGCTCGCGCACGTCGATCGGGAAGAAATGGATGATGCGTTCCATCGCCTGGTTGGCATTGTTGGCGTGCAGCGTGCACAACACCAAGTGCCCGGTTTCCGCGAAGTTGACCGCGTGGTTCATGGTCTCGCGCGTGCGCACCTCGCCGATCATGATCACGTCGGGTGCCTGGCGCAGGGTGTTCTTCAGCGCGTTGTCCCAGCTGTCGGTGTCGATGCCGAGTTCGCGCTGGGTGATGATGCAGCCCTCGTGCTTGTGCACATATTCGATCGGGTCCTCGATCGTGATGATGTGGCCGGTGGAATTCTGGTTGCGGTAACCGATCATCGCCGCCAGCGACGTGGATTTGCCCGCGCCGGTGGCGCCGACGAAGATGATGATGCCACGCTTGGTCATCGCCAGCTGCTTGAGGATTGGCGGCAGGTTGAGCTCCTCCACCGTGGGGATGCGCGTCTCCAGGCGGCGCAGCACCATGCCCACGCAATTGCGCTGGTAGAACGCACTCACGCGGAAGCGGCCGACGCCGCTGAGGCTGATGGCGAACTGGCACTCGTGGGTCTTCTCGAACTCCTCGCGCTGCGCCGGCGTCATCACGTTGAGCACCATGTCACGCGCCTGGCTGGCGGTGAGCGGCCCCTGGGTGATCGGCGTGATGCGGCCATTGATCTTGATCGACGGCGCGACGCCCGCGGTCACGAACAGATCCGAGGCCTTCTTGTGCGCCATCAGCTTGAGATAACTGGTGAAATCCGGCGTGCTCATCGCACCCTCCCGAAATGCGCCGCATGCCGCGGCGCGGCCAACCGTTGGTCCAGCATGGCGGCAAGCGCCATGCCCCCTTGCAACGCTACACCCGTGGCGCTGACCGCGCGAGCGCCTCAGGCCCTGAAAATGTCCTTGTTCTTGGCGTATTCCAGCGCATTCTGGCGCGTGATGGAGCCGCGCTTGACCATGTCCTGCAGGCACTGGTCCATGGTCTGCATACCGTACTGTTGACCGGTCTGGATGGACGAATACATTTGCGCGACCTTGTCCTCGCGGATCAGGTTGCGGATCGCGGGGATGCCGACCATGATCTCGTGCGCGGCGATGCGCCCACCGCCGACTTTCTTCAGCAGTGATTGCGCGACCACCGCGCGCAGGCTCTCGGACAGCATCGAGCGCACCATGGGTTTCTCGCCGGCCGGGAACACGTCGATGATGCGGTCGATGGTCTTGGCCGCGCTCGAGGTATGCAGCGTGGCGAATACCAGGTGCCCGGTTTCCGCCGCGGTCAGCGCCAGGCGAATGGTTTCGATATCGCGCATTTCGCCGACCAGGATGAAATCGGGATCCTCGCGCAGCGCCGAGCGCAACGCCTCGTTGAAGCCGTGCGTGTCGCGGTGCACCTCGCGCTGGTTGATCAGGCATTTCTGCGAGGTATGCACGAACTCGATCGGATCCTCGATGGTGAGGATGTGCCCGTAGTTGTTCTTGTTGACGTAATCGACCATCGCCGCCAGCGTGGTCGACTTGCCCGAACCGGTCGGTCCGGTGCACAGGATCAGGCCCTGCGGCTGGTCGATCAGATCCTTGAAGATCTTCGGCGCGCCCAGGTCCTCCAGCGTCCATACCTCGGATGGAATCGTGCGGAACACCGCCGCCGCGCCGCGGTTCTGGTTGAAGGCGTTGACGCGGAAACGCGCCAGACCGGCGATCTCGAAGGAGAAGTCGACTTCGAGGAATTCCTCGTAGTCGCGGCGCTGCTTGTCCGACATGATGTCGTAGATCAGCGCGTGCACTTGCTTGTGCTCCAGCGCCGGCACGTTGATGCGGCGCACATCACCATCGACGCGGATCATCGGCGGCAAGCCCGCCGACAAATGCAGATCCGAAGCCTTATTCTTGACCGAAAATGCGAGCAGCTCGGCGATATCCATGCGCGACTCCCCCTTCACCGCCGGTGGCGGCATCGACAGCATCAGTTTTCAGTATAGCCCGGCGCAGCAAGGCCGCAGCAGGTACCGCGCTTGAACGCGGGGTGTATCACGCTTGAGGCGATACGCGCGCGTATCGCCACGGCGGAAGGACCCGCGGGGCCGGCGACCACGCTGCTCGCCGTGTCCAAGACCCAGTCGGCCAGCGCGGTGCGCGCCCTCGCCGCCTGCGGTCAGCGCCAGTTCGGAGAAAACTACGTGCAGGAGGCCTTGGCCAAGCAGCGCGAACTGGCCGACCTGGGCCTGGAATGGCATCTGATCGGTCCGCTGCAGTCCAACAAATGCCGCGAGGTCGCGCAGCATTTCGACTGGCTGGAAAGCCTCGATCGCGTCAAGTTGGTGGCGCTGCTGGATGCCGCCCGCCCGCCCGCGCGGCCACCCTTGAACGTGCTCATCCAGGTGAATATCGACGACGAGGCGAGCAAATCCGGATGCATGCCCGAGCAAGTCGCCGAGCTTGCCGGTCTTGTCGCGCAGGCGCCAAGACTGGTCCTGCGCGGGCTGATGGCGATCCCCGCGCCCGCCGCCGACCACGCACGGCGCGCAGCTGCCTTCCGCCGCATGCGCGCGCTGTTCGATGCGTTGCGCGCGCGGCATCCCGGCATCGACACCTTGTCGATGGGCATGAGCGATGATTTCGAACTGGCCATCACCTGCGGGGCGACCGAGGTGCGCGTGGGTAGTGCCTTGTTCGGGCCGCGCGGGTAGCACCCGGCAAGGCCGCGCCATGACGGCGCAGTGCGCACCCATGCAGCCACTGTCGCAACCGATATGCCCCTAGAATCCGGCACCTGAAGTTCCCCCATTGCAGACACCCGCATGCAGCCACCAGCGCCCGAGTCACCAGCCCCTGATCTCGAGTCCCGACGCATCGCCTTCCTCGGCGGCGGCAACATGGCGCGGGCGCTGATCAGCGGGCTGCTGCGCGGTGGCGTGGCAGCCACCGACGTGCGCGTGGCCGAACCACGTGCCGAGGCGCGCATGGAGCTCGCGCAGCGCTTCGCCATCGACACGCACGCCGACAACGCCGCCGCGGCACGCGACGCCGCGCTGTGGGTGCTGGCGGTCAAGCCGCAGGTGTTGCGCGAGGTCTGCACCGCGTTGGCAGGGCTGGCGCAAGCCCAACATCCCGTGGTGCTGTCGATCGCGGCAGGTATTCGCAGCGCGCAGATCGCCCGCTGGCTGGGCGGCGACATCGCCGTGGTGCGCGCCATGCCCAACACGCCGGCGCTGCTGGGCGCGGGCGCCACCGGCCTGTACGCCAATGCGCACGTGGATGCTGACGGCCACACGCTGGCCATGCGCGTGATGCAGGCGGTGGGCCTGTGCCACTGGATCGAGGACGAGGCGCAGATGGATATCGTCACCGCGCTTTCGGGTTCCGGCCCGGCATATTTTTTCCTGCTGGCCGAAGCACTCGAGGCCGCCGCCGTGGCGCGGGGATTGCCGCAGGACATCGCGCGCGCGCTGGCCGCGCAGACCTGTCTCGGTGCCGGGCGCATGCTGGTCGAAGACGGCGCCAGCGCCAGCGAATTGCGTCAGCGCGTGACCTCGCCCGGTGGCACCACCGCAGCCGCGCTGCAAGCCTTTGCCGCGGGCGGATTCACCGCGCTGGTAGCCGACGCGGTCGGCGCGGCGACACAGCGCGGCGCCGAGCTGGCCGCGCAGGCCGAGGGCGCGGCATGAGCGGATATCTGGTCAGCGCAGCGCAAATCCTGATCACGTTCGTGTTCGGCGCGGTGATGGCGCTGTTCATGCTGCGCCTGCTGGCGGAGATGGCACGGGTGAACTTCTACAACCCGATCTGCCAGTTCCTGTTTCGCGCCACCCACGTGCTGGTCACACCGCTGCGCCGCTTCGTGCCCAGCGTGCGCCGCATCAGCCTGGCACCGCTGCTGCTGGCCTATGTCGCGGCGATACTCAAGATGCTGCTGCTGACACTGCTGGCCGGGGTATTGCCGCACGCACTAGGGCTGCTGCTGATGGCCGTGGCCGATCTGCTCGACTTCATCCTGGTGCTGTACATGGCCATCATTTTCGCCGCCGCGCTGATGAGCATGTTCGCGGTCGAGGAACAGCATCCGCTAGTGCCCTTCATCAACCAGATCGCCACACCGGCACTGCGCCCGTTGCGGCGCATGCTGCCGATGCTTGGGGGCCTGGATTTCTCGCCGGCCATCGCCATTTTGATCATCCTCCTGGCACGCGCGCTGCTGGTGCAGCCGCTGCTGGATTTCGCGCAGCGCCTGGCGCTGGGTCTCTGAGTCCGCCATGCGCGCCTGCGTCCGCTCCACCCTCGTCGCGCTGCTGCTGCCATTCCTGCCGCTGACCACGCTGCACGCGGCCGACGCGGTCAAGGCGCAGGGCTACGCGATCTATTACAGCGCGGTGGCCACCGACACCATCCCCGCGCAGGTCGCCGCGCGTCACGGCCTGCGCCGCGCGGCCGATGAAGGCGTGGTCAACATCAGCGTGATGCGCGGGCCGGATGCCGCGCGCGGCACACCAGTCGCGGCCACGGTGCGCGGCGCGGCCTACACGCTGCTGGGCAAGCGCATCGCGCTGAGCTTTCGCGCGGTCGATGATGCGGGCATGGTGTATTACCTCGCCGCGCTGCATATTCCGCGCCCGGACACGCTGCGCTTCGTGCTCACGGTGACCCCGGCGGGTGCCGCACCGATCGCGGTGGATTTCAGCCGCGACTTCCCCTGACGCGCATGCGCGCGCTGTTGATCCGCCACGCGCAGGCCGAATGGGGCGGCGCCGACTACGACCAGCTCAGCGCGCTGGGCATGCAGCAGGCGGCGGCGCTGGCGCAGTGGCTCGCGCGGGAATCCGGCTGGCGACCGCGGCGCCTGATCGGCGGTCCGCGCCGCCGCCATCAACTGACGCTGCAGGCCATCCGTGCTGCCGTGCTGGCGGCATGCGGCGCGGCGCCCGCCATCGAGATCGCGCGCGACTGGGACGACGCCGATGCCGCCGCGTTGCTGGCCGCGTTTCGCCGCGCACAACCGCAGGCGCCGGAACTGGCCTGGGTTACGCCGGGAGCCAGCCCGGCGCAGGCACGCGCCCTGCTCACGGCGGTGTTCGCGGCCTGGCGCGATGGCGCGCTGGATACGTACATGCCGGAAACCTGGGCCGCATTCGCCGCGCGCATCGCGCGCGCACGCCAGGCACTGATGCAGGATGACGCCGCCACCGACGTGATCGTGGTCAGCTCGGCGGGCGCGATCGCGCGTTGCGCGCAGGCCGCGCTGCAACTCGATGACGCCGCGATGGTGGCGCTCAATATCGGGCTGGACAATACCGCGCTCAGCGAATTTTGCGCGGACGCTGGCGCCTGGCAACTGCTGCGCTGGAACTGCCTGCCGCACTTCGCCAACGGCGCGACGCGCGCGCTGGCCAGCACGCACTGACGCGCCTCAGTCGTCGCGCGGCGCCCACGCGCGGATGTGCGCATGCAGCGCATCCAGGCCATCGAACAACGCCGCCGGACCGGGCTGCAGGATGATCGGCGACTTGATCTCGAAGACCTGCCGCGCGCGCACCGCGCCGAGCATGTCCCAACCTGGACGCGCGGCGACCTGTTCGGGACGAAAGCGTTTGCCGCACCACGAGCCGAAGATGATCTGCGGATCACGCCGCACCACTTCGCCGGCATCGGCGAGGATGCGGTTTTTCGCCAGCGGCTGCGTGGCCAACTCCGGAAACACATCCACGCCACCGGCGATGCGCAACAACTCGGCCACCCACTGGATGCCGGTGATGATGGGATCGTCCCACTCCTCGAAATACACGCGCGGGTGGCGCGGCAAGGCCGCCGCCGCAGCGCGCACCGCGTCCACGTGCGCGGCGGCGCGGTGCGCATACAGTCCGGCGGCATCGCCAGCGCCGACCAGCGCGCCGAGACGGCGGATGTAATCGAGGATGCCGGCCACGCTGCGGTGATTGCTGATCCACACTTCGACCCCGGCGCGAATCAGCGCCTGCGCGATGTCGGCCTGGATATCGGAAAACCCGATGGCCATGTCCGGCTGCAGCGCGAGGATGGCGTCGATCTTCGCGCTGGTGAACGCGCTGACCCTGGGCTTTTCCTTGCGTGCCCGCGGCGGCCGCACGGTGAAACCGCTGATGCCGACGATGCGATCCTGCTCGCCCAGCGCGTACAGCACCTCGGTGGGCTCCTCGGTCAGGCAGACAATGCGGCGTGGACCGATCACGACCGGCTCACGGATACAACAAACGCTCGCGCCAGACATCGGCGAAGCGCTCCCAGCGGCGGCGCTCGTGCAGGCGGAACTCGCGGCCATGCCACACCTCGACCACATCCGGCAGCACGCGATAACCGCCCCAGTGCGGCGGGCGCGGCACGTCCTTGCCGGCGAACTGCTGCTCATAGTCGGCCACGCGCGCATCGAACGCGGCGCGATCGGGCAGCGTCTGCGACTGCAGCGAGGCCCAGGCGCCGATCTGGCTGCCGCGCGGCCGCGTCGAAAAATAGGCGTCGGATTCATCGTCGTGCAGACGCGAGGCGCGACCCTCCACGCGCACTTGCACGCCGCCGGCCTTGACCTCGCCCAGATGCTTCCAGTGCAGGCACAGCGCCACTTCGGCGTGGGCGCGGATCTCCTCGCCCTTGGCACTGCGGTAATTGGTGTAAAACCGCAAACCATCGGCCTCGATCCCCTTGAGCAACACGATACGGGCGTGGGGGCGGCCATCACCGCTGACGGTGGCGAGGGTCATCGCGGTGGCCTCGGGGTCAGCGCAGGCGCGCGCCTGATCGAGCAGGTCGCGCAGGTATTGCAACAGTTCGGGGTTGAGCATGGTGTCCTTGAAGAGTGCGGCTGCAGCCCGACCGTTCCCGCGGCGAGCTCAGGCATTGAAGGCGCGGGATGCTAACACGGCGACCGCGGCGCTGGCCGCGCGTCTGTGGCCGTACGTCGCAGCCCTGCTGCGCGCGCGGCGCACGCCGCTGCGGGTGGGCATCTCCGGCCTGCAGGGCAGCGGCAAGAGCACGCTGGCGACGGCGCTGCTGCGCGTGGCGCGGCAGCATGGCGTGGGCGCCGTGCGGCTCGCGCTGGATGATGCGTATCTGGGCCGCGCGGCGCGGCGGCGCATGGCGCGCACGCGGCATCCGCTGTGGCTCACGCGCGGTGCGCCAGGCACGCACGACGTGGCACTGCTGCGCGCGACGCTGCGCGCATTGCACCACGCCAGCGTCGCGCAGCCGGCGTGTCTGCCGCGCTTCGACAAGGGCCGTGACACGCGTCGGCCGCCTTCGCGCTGGCCGCGCGTAACCGCCGTGCCGGCGTTGATCGTGCTGGAAGGCTGGTGCCTGGGCGTGCAGCCGCAATCAGCGGCGCAACTGCTGCATCCGCTGAATGCACTGGAACGGCACGAGGACCGCGACGGCCGCTGGCGGCGCGCGGTCAATGCGGCACTGGCGGCCTATGCGCCGCTGTGGGACGCGCTCGATCTGCGCATCCTGTTGCACGCGCCCGGCTTTGCCGTCGCCAGTCGCTGGCGCGCACAGGCCGAGGCGGCACTGCGCACGCGCGCGGCACCGCGTGCGATGGGCAGCGCGCAATTGCGCCGCTTCATGCAGCACTACCAGCGCCTGAGCGAGCACGCGCTGGTCACGTTGCCGCGCTGGGCGGATGTGCGCGTGGATCTGGATGCGGCACACGGCGCGGGCGCGCTGCGCGTGGCGCGGCAACCGCGCGCGCGGCCGGCTCAGAGGCCGAAAAATTCACAGCCTCTCAGGGCGCCGGCTCGACCACCACGGCGGTGCCGTAGGCCAGCACCTCGGTGACGCCCTCGGCCACATCGTTGGCGTCGTAGCGCATCGCCAGCACGGCGTTGCCGCCCATCGCCGCGGCGTGCTGGCACATCAGCTCGAAGGCTTCCTCGCGCGCTTTTTCGCACAGCTCGACATACAACGTGATGTTGCCGCCGACCAGGGTCTGCAGCGCCGCGCCGATGTTGCCGATGACGCTGCGCGAGCGCACCGTGAGCCCGCGCACGATGCCCAGCGTGCGCAGCACGCGGTAGCCGTGCAGCTCGTTGGCGGTGGTGACCGCGCCGTGCGGGATCATGTTCGCGCCCATGGCTCAGACCTGTTCGAGTCGGTAACCGTGCTGGTACACGGCGGTCAATTTCCAGCCGTGCTCACCGCTGAGCGCGAGCTTCTTGCGCAGGCGGCTGATGTGCGTGTCGACGGTGCGCGTGGTCAGGCCGGGACTGAGATTCCACACCTGTTCCAGCAGCGCCTCGCGACTGACGATGCGGCCGTGGCGGCGAAACAGATAACTGGCCAGGTCAAACTCGCGCTGGGTCAGGTCGAAATCGTCCGCGCCGATGCGCACGCGGCGCTTGGTGAAATCGATGGTGTACGGCGGCACGTCCAACTGCGCGGCAGCGTCGATTTCGGCGCCGCCACGGCGGCGCAGCACCGCGGCCACGCGCGCCAGCAGCTCGGCCTGCTTGGGTGGCTTGACCACGTAATCGTCGGCGCCAGCCTCCAGCCCGCGCACGATGTCGGTTTCGGCCGCGCGCACGGTGAGAAACACCACCGGCAGGTTGGGATTGCCGGCGCTGCGGATCCACTCCAGCACTTCCAGGCCGCTGGCATCGGGCAGCATCCAGTCCAGCAGCAGCAGATCGATCGCCTCGTGGCCGAGACTGCGCCGAAACTCGGCGGCCTTGGCGAACAGCAACGCCTCGTAGCCGGACTTTTCCAGCCAGATCTGCACCAGACCGGACTGCTCGGGATCGTCCTCAAGCACGCCGACCACGTAACTGTGCTGCTTGTTCATCCGTGGCGTTCCTCTGTGTGTGGCATCCACCAGGCCCCCGTCAACGACCACCGCCCTTGCGTACAAAACAGCAGTCACGGCAGGGCTTTGCGCGCGCAGTGTAACAAACTGTCACGCCGGATCGACGCGCAACGCGGCGTAGCCGGCGCGCGTATCCGGCCAGCGCGGTGCCCAGCCGCTGGCGCGCAGGCGCGCGTTGCGCAGACGCTTGTTGCCGATGCCGGGCGGTGGTGGTCCGATGCCCGGTGCCGGCGCGCGCAACTGCTGCGCCAGCGCCGCGTACAACTCGTGCAGCGGCAACGGCGTGTCGTCGACGCCCAGATAGACCGATGCCGCGTCTGGCAGCGCCAGCAGATGCGCAAGCGCCGCGGCGGCGTCATCGACCTGGATGCGGTTGGCATAGAACGGTGGATCGCGCGGCACGCGCGCGGTTCCGTTGCGCAGATCGTCGAGCAACTGCGTGCGTCCCGGCCCGTACAGGCCGGCCAGGCGCAACACCACGCCGCGCGACTCACCCAGGCGCGCGAGCAGCAGCGCCTCGGCTGCGAGCAGGATCGCGCCGTTGAACCCCAGCGGCGCGGGCGGCGTGTCCTCGTCCACCCATGCGCCGGCGTGCTCGCCGTACACCGCGCTGGAGGTGACCAGCACGCAGCGCTGCAGCGCCGGTTCATCCAACGCATCCAGCAAGTTCGCCAATCCAGCAAGGTAGACCGTTCGATATGCGACCGCTTCACGCGCAAGCGGCGCCGGCAAAAACACCACGCGACGGATGCCGCGCGGCAACGCGCGCAGCGACGCGGCATCCGCCAGATCCGCGGCGAATCCGGGCAAGCCCGGCGCCAGCGCGGCCACGTTGCGGCGCAGGCACAGCACGCGCTGCCCATGCACCTGCAGCAGTGCGGCGAGGCGCATGCCGACATCGCCGCAGCCGGCGATCAGGACCGGCGCTGCGTCAGGCATTTGGTCCGGCACCCCGCTTGCGGTCTAATCATGGCCATGAATCCCTCGCTGAATCTGTTGCTGATCGGCCCGACCGGCGCCGGCAAGACCACGCTGGGTCGCTGGCTGGCCCCGCGCCTCGGCGTGCCCTGCGTCGACCTGGACCGCGTCATTGAGGCGCAGGCCGGGCAGCCGGTGCGCGAGATTTTCGCGCGCGAGGGCGAGACCGGCTTCCGCGCCCGTGAAGCCGCGGCGCTGCGCGAACATAGCACGCATGCCGGCGCGCTCCTGGTGTGCGGCGGCGGCATCGTGACGCAGGCGGAGAACCGCGCGCGACTGCGTGCGCACGGCTTCGTGCTGTGGCTGCAGGTGAGCGCGGCCACGCGCACGCGGCGCCTGGCCGACGACACCACGCGCCCGCTGCTGGCCGGTGCCGATCTGCTGGCGCGCCTGCAGCAACTCGACGCCACGCGCGCGGCCTGGTATGCCGAGTGCGCCGACGCGGTGCTTGATGAAATCCCCGACGAACCCGCCGATGCGCTGGGTGCGCGCGCGCTGGCGCTGCTGCACGCGCGCTGGCAGCGCCGCGCCGGCGCGGCGGCCTCCGCATGAGCGCGGTGCGCGAGATCGAAGTGCGCCTCGGCGCGCGCGGCTACAGCATCCGCATCGGTCGCGGCCTGCTCGACGATGCCACGCTGTGGCGTCCGCTGCTGCGCGGCCGTCACGCGCTGATCGTGACCAACACCAGCGTCGCGCCGCTGTATCAGGCGCGGTTGCAACCGGCTTTGGCCGACCTGCACTGGCGCGCGCTGGCGCTGCCCGACGGCGAGGCGCACAAAACCCTCGCCTCGGTGGCCCGCATCTGGGACGCGCTAGCCGAACTCGGCGCCACGCGCGACGCCTGCATTCTCGCGCTGGGCGGTGGCGTGGTCGGCGACATGGCCGGCTTCGCCGCCGCCTGCTGGATGCGCGGCATCGATTGCGTGCAGATGCCCACCACGCTGCTGGCCATGGTCGATTCCGCCGTGGGCGGCAAGACCGGCGTGGATCACGCCGCCGGCAAGAATCTCATCGGCGCGTTCCATCAACCGCGCCTGGTACTGGCCGATCTGGCCACGCTGGACACCCTGCCGCCGCGCGAATACCGCGCCGGCCTGGCCGAGATCGTCAAGATCGGCGCATTGGGCGACGCCGCGTTCCTGGCGCAGCTCGAACATGACCCCATGGCCTTGAACGCGCGTGAGGATGCGGCCCTGACTCATGCCATCGCCCATGCCTGCGCCTACAAGGCCGGCGTGGTGATGCGCGACGAGACCGAACAGGGCGAGCGCGCCCTGCTCAACTTCGGCCACAGCTTCGCGCACGCGCTGGAAACCGTCACCGGCTACAGCACGCTGCTGCATGGCGAGGCGGTGGCCATCGGCATGGTTCTCGCGGCGCGGCTGTCGGCGCGGCTGGGCCACGCGCCGATGGCCGATGCGCAACGCCTGGCCGCATTGCTGCACGCGCTGGACCTGCCCACGCAACCGCCGCCCGGCCTCGATGCCGATGCCTTGCTGGCGGCGATGCGCCTGGACAAGAAGAACCGCGCCGGCACGCTGCGTCTGATCCTGTGGCGCGGCGCCGGTCAGGCCTTCATCGCCGCCGATGTCGACGCGGACCACGTGCGCGCATCCTGGGTCCGCAACGCCTGAATCCGCCGCCGCCTCGTCGCGAGGGCTGCCCGCCTAGGCCCAGGGCGTATCGACGATGGCGCGCGCGACCGCGGCGATGGCCGCATGGCGCTGCGCCTCGGCCACCCGCGTCTGCGTGAGGTAGACGGCCACCACCACGGGACGCTGGCCGGGCGGCATCAGCAGGCCCACGTCGTTGCTGCTGCCGTAGCCACCCGAGCCGGTCTTGTCGGCCACGCGCCAGTGCGCCGGCACGCCCGCGCGCAACTTGCCGTCGCCGGTCCTGCAGGCTTCCATCCAGGCCAGCAAGCGCGCACGCGAGTCCGCATGCAGCGCATCGCCCAGCAACAAGCGGCGCAGATCGCCAGCCATCGCATCGGGCGCGGTGGTGTCGCACGGATCGCCGGGCGTGGCCTCGTTCAGTGCCGTCTCGTAACGGTCCAGTCGCGTCACGCGGTCGTCCAGGCCGCGTGCAAACCGCGTGATCGCCGCGGGGCCGCCCAGCGCCTCGAGCAGCAGGTTCGCCGCGGTGTTGTCGCTGATTTCCAGCGCCGCCGCGCACAGTGCGTCCACGCGCATGCCTTCGCCGCCGACGTGGCGTTCGGTCACCGGCGACCACGACACCAGCTGGTGCGCGTCGAAGCGGATGCGCCGATCCAGTCGCTCCTGCCCGGCGTCCACGCGCTGCAGCATCGCCGCCACGGCCAGCACCTTCCAGGTGCTGCACATGGGGAAACGCTCGCCACCGCGATGGCTGGCATGCAGGCCCGTGCGCAGATCGAGCATGGCGACGCCGAGGCGCCCACCACTGGCCGCTTCGATGCGCGCGAACTGCCGTTGCAGACGCAGCGGCGGCGGCGCGGCGGCGGCGGCACCACGCCACAGGCCTGCCAGCGGCGCCAAGGCCAGCGCCTGCATGAATTGACGTCGGGTCGGCATCGGGGCTTCGTTCCTGTCCGCGTTGGCCGCGCCTCCGCAGCCTGGCCATCACGCTAACACGGCGGCCGGATCGCCGACCTCAAGCCACCGCGGACTGTGGACGCAGCACGCCGCGCCGGAACAGAAAAAACAGCCCGCGCACGATCATCGCCAGCATCAACAGTGAAAACAATCCGGCCAGGATCTTCATCGGCACACCCAGCGCGGCGGCGTGATGCGTCCACGCCACCAGCACCAGAGCCCAGTCGAAAGCCAGATGCGCGGCGATGCTCCAGCGCAGGCCGTACTGCACGCGCAGATGGGTCAGCACCAGGCCCGCCATCAGTTGCGGCAGGGTCAGCCACAACAGCCAGAACTGGTAGCCGACGCCGAAATTGAACATATGCGCGGCCGCGAACAGCAGCACGCTGGTCCACACCGCCCATGGCGCGAAACGGCGCATTCCGCGCAACAAGCCGCGCCGCGCGACCCAGGCCACGCCCGCCAGCAGCGCCGCGATCGGCAAGCCGATGAGCAGGTTGAGGAAGTAATGCAGCGCGATGTCGTGCGGCAGCAGCGGAGGCGTGCCCGCCAGCGTCCGCACGCCCTGGATCACCTGCCCGGCCACGAACACGCCGGCAAAGCCCAGCCCGATCGCGAGGGCACGCGGCGAGGTGGACAGAAAACAGCGGAACGTCAATTCCTCCAGCACCGGCGCGACCAGCAGCAGGGCCGCAAACCGCCACGAAGGATGACTGACCATGTGCATGATGAAACGGTCCGCGGGCAGCGCATGTCCGAGCAGATGCAGCGCGCCAACGCTGACCGCCTCTCCCATGTAGGACAGCACCAGCATCAGGCACACCCAGCCGATCCAGTCACCGATGCGCAAGCGCGCGAAAGGGTCGCTGGCAAGCTGCGGATGGCGCCAGAACTCCAGCAGGGACGGTGCCCGAGACTGATCCATATCCTCACCTGGAGACGCGTTGCGGCATGGCTGGGACAACGCCCATGCCGCCGGGTTCCGCGCGCCGCGCTCACACTTGCGTCATCCGGCGACCGCCTGCCGCGCGCGACGCGCCTCGGCGCGGGCAGGCAAACCGCTACAATCGCATTCCCTCTTTCCAGTCTCCATGCGATGCGCCTGTACCTGCAAACCCTGCCCGATGGCGCCGCGCCGCAGCGCTACTACCAGCTTGCCCTGGAACAGGATCTGCTTGGCGGCTGGACGCTGGTGCGCGAATGGGGCACGCCGGGCGCCAAACCCGGCGGACGCCGCGAGGTGTATCTGGAGCGCGACGCCGCCCTGGCCGCGTTCGAGGCCGCGCGCGATGCGCAGATCCGGCGCGGCTTCCGCGTGATGTTCGCGCAGGGCGCCTGATGGCCCTGCCGGTCGCCGCCGATGATCCGCGCCGCACGCGGTTTCTGCGCGCGCTGCGCCGCGAGCCCACCGATACCACGCCGGTCTGGTTGATGCGCCAGGCCGGGCGCTATCTACCCGAGTACCGCGCCACCCGCGCGCGCGCCGGCAGTTTTCTGGTCTTGGCCAAGACGCCCGAACTGGCCTGCGCGGTGACGCTGCAGCCGCTGCTGCGCTACGACCTCGACGCCGCGATCCTGTTCTCGGACATCCTCACCATCCCCGACGCCATGGGCCTGGGCCTCGGCTTCACCGAGGGCGAAGGCCCGCATTTCGCGCGCCCCGTGCGCAGCGCCGCCGACATCGCACGCCTCGGCGTGCCCGATCCCGAGGGCCCGCTGCGCTACGTGATGGACGCGGTGCGCCTGGCCCGCCGCGAGTTGGACGACCGCGTGCCGCTGATCGGCTTCGCCGGCAGCCCGTGGACACTGGCCTGCTACATGGTCGAGGGCGCCGGCTCGCGCGATTTCGCCCGCGTCAAGGCCATGGCCTGGAACGACCCCGCCAGCCTGCACCGCCTGCTGGGCACGCTGGCGCAGGCCGTCGCCGACTACCTCGCCGCGCAGGTCGCCGCCGGCGCGCAGGCGTTGATGGTGTTCGACACCTGGGGCGGGCTGCTGGCGCCGTCGATGTTCGCCGAGTTCTCGCTGCGCTACCTGGCCGAGATCGCCCAGCGCCTGCGCGCGCATCCGCACGCCGGCAGCGTGCCACTGATCCTGTTCGCCAAGGGCGTGCATGGCAGCGGCCAGCTCGAAGCCCTGGCCGACACCGGCTGCACCGCACTGGGCGTGGACTGGACGATCCCTCTCGGCGAAGCCCGCCAGCGCGTGGGCGCGCGCGTGGCGCTGCAAGGCAATCTCGATCCGACCGCGCTGCACGCCGGGCCTGCGGCGATCGAGCACGAGGTGGCCGCCCTGCTGCAGGCCTTCGGCCCGCATCCCGGCCATGTGTTCAACCTCGGCCACGGCATCACCCCCGGAGTCGATCCCGAGCGCGTCGCTGTGCTCGTGGAGGCCGTGCACCGGCTGGGACAGCGCACGGCGGCATAGCCGGCCACAGCGCATCGATGTCCGGCATTTCGCTTGCCCACCTGACCGCTGACCCGTGTTCAGCGGCCTGCATCCTGACCCATGTTTTTGTCGTCATGCGCCATCGCGTCGGAGGTCATGCAGCGCAGTGAAACACCGCGCCGGCTGGCTCCGGTCCGCTTGGGTCGCGTTATGCTTGTAAGCTGGCAGGGCGCCATTTCAGAAAAGTCCAACTTGACCCCTGTTTTGGCGCGACGACCCGCGCTACCAGGCCATGGTTTCGGCAGCCGAGGCGCGGCTGGCTGCGAAAGGGGCAGAGGCGATCAAGTCCGGTTGATGGGCCGTTCCCATTGCGGGGTACTTCGCGAAGTCAAAGCCCAGAACAAACGGAAGTGGCTCTGACCCGCTTTGCGGACCCGCTTTGCGTTGGCACTCTGACCCCGGTTTCGCTTGGCCCTGCCCGCCACTCGATGTCACGGTTACACTGGGAGCGTGGGCTGCTCCGATCGTTGGCGCATCACCCCGCCGTGAGGCCATGACCATGTTGCTGGACACCTTGCACGCACGAAGAGACGCCATCCACGCCGCGTGTCGTCAGTATGGCGCCCGTCGTATCCGTGTGTTCGGCTCGGTTGCGCGCGGCGAGGAGCGGCCTGACAGCAACATCGATTTCCTGGTGGATTTCCCGCGCGGCTACGACCTGTTCGCCCAGCGCCTGCCGCTTGCCGAGCGCCTGACCCAGATCACCGGCCGCCGGCTCGATCTGATTCCCGAACACGAACTCAGCCGTCACCTGCGCGAAGCTGTGCTGAAAGAAGCCATCGAGCTGTGAGCAAGGCCTGGCAGGCATACGCTCGACACGTTCTCGATACCATCGAGAAAATCCGGCGTATCCAGCAACGTGGCGATCTGACGCAAGACGAAATGCTCTACGACGCCACCCTGCGCAATGAACAAAGCGGGTCAGAGCCACTTCGCTCGCCTGTAAGGGGCTCTGACCCAGTTATGGAAAAGTCCAACCTGACCCCTGTTTTTGGTTTTGATGAGTCGTCAGATCGGGATGCCATCGCGCCGATCAAGGTATCGCAGGACAACGCTACGGAGCCTTCGAACGAATGACCCTGTGTGCCTTGACGAACCAAGTTTCAGCCTCAATTCCTGTTTGAGGTGGCAAACCGGACACGTCAAGAGTATGCAAGTGGTCAGCTGCGGCAGTCGGAGTTTGCTCATGCAACCAGGACATAGGGTATAGCCGCGCTCAGCTGGGTCGAGGAGCGATCGCACCCGAACGAATTGCCCGAGGGCGATGCGGTATTGAAGCTCTGTTAACCAGGTGACGGCTGGACGCTTGAGATACCCGAGATAGGTAGTCTCGGTGGAAGATGCAACAACGTAGAATTTAGTGCGGGTCCGCTCGCATGTGCGCTTCATTATCGGGCCAAAACCGGCCAGAATTGCTGTCGTGTCAGTAAGCTCCTCATTCCGTCGGTCAGGGGCCAAGCAGATGCCCCGCATCGCCAGAAAGACATGGGCAAACTCGTGCGCCATTATGGAAGCAACTCCTTCTGGATCTTCGCGATATCGCACATTGATCTCGATAAAGTACGCACGTCCTCGAATGGTCACCCGCCCGGCTGCATCACGCAAATGAACGAACCGAAAATCTCCGTGCTCAAGCGCAAGTCCATACCGCTCAGCTGTGAGTCTAGCCAAGCGAATCGCATATCGCACGTGACACGTAGCCCTTGTATTTTGCGACCAGTTCCGGAATGAAGGTTTCTCATGTGCAGCAGGTTCTGGCAATTCGAACACTGGCGGTCGAGCAACGCGCTGTCTTCCAAGCGCGCCGACAGCGAGACGAACGTAATCTGCCTCAACGGGCCTGTCCATCATCGAAGTGCCCCTCCCTCATGAGTCGGCGTTAGCGTCCTCAAAGCCAAGTGTGTTGTGCTTGAGTGTGCAGCCGACAATTATTAAGCTAAAACTGCGACGCTGAGATTGGATGTATCTGCATATTGCCGTTGGGTACCTTATATAGGGTCATGGTTATCTTGCTGAACTGTGTACCATCGTCTTCTGGAGTTTCTTGAAGTTCGAACGGGTCGGTTCGCCACAAGCTTCCATTTGATAGATCATCGTAGCGGATGTCGTAACTGCCAGCCGTGATATGCGTAAGAGTAAAGATTCCGTGCGCTGGTATGTAGAATGCGCGAACTGGGCGTTCCGTATTGCCACCAAGCGACACTAGCTTTACGAAGACATCGGCGGTATTTTGCCCGTTATCTATCGTCACGGTCGATAGCCCATTGATGTGCAGGTGTTTGTATCCGTCAACGTAGCCGGCCGCGTTCGGCCATGGGGCACCGTTGGGTGCGTGAGATGGTCGGACATAGCTAGCAGCGGGCACTGGCGTTTGGGCCGCACGTTCCTGGCCCGTATGCTCGACTTGCGGCGTGTCGGACGTCCCACTCGCTGGCGCGACTACAAGATCCTGAACATAGGGCTTTGCCGGTTCCATCTGAGTTGGTTGGGGCTCGTACGTTACCCACACACCAACCGCGATCGCGGCTAGCAGGAACAAACTCCAGCGCCTGCGCAAATAAGCGCCCGCGGCACTTACTTTTGACGCGAGCTGGAACCACCAAGCGAGCTTCGGTACCAGTACAGTACCCGGTTGCCGACTAAACTCCGCATCTGGGGCGCTTCCGCGCTCTTGCTCATGTATCCAGAGGTCATGTTGCGTGCGTCTTTCTGGGTTTGAAAGTACCTCGTATGCCATGTTAACTAGCTTGAGAACCCGGGCAGCCTCTGTGCTCTCCGGATATCTTCGCGGCGAATACCTGTCAACAAGTACTAAGTAGGCAGCACGAATAACTTCCGGCGACGCATCGCGTGCGACCTTCAAGTTATCGTAATGAGTATGGACGCGCATGGCCAAATATAACTTAACGTGGAGTCAATCGGCACTGCACGGCTCTATCGCGCAGCATCCAGCGACCGAAGGGAGTGGGGTTGAGCGTAGTGTTATGCATTAGTTTTATTTTCGAAGACGTTGACGTAATGTGCTTCGAGGTCATCACGTTCACCCAAGAGATGTTTTCTGATCTTTTTAATTATCGACCGTAGGTTATCTGAGCCTGGTTTATGGGCTAGTGTATTGGACAGGTCACGAGCCAATTGTGGCGGTAACCAAAGAAAGGCCTGAAACGACAGTTGATTGAGGCGATGGTAATCAAGATCTTTTGTGTCTTTGATCCATTCAGCCATTAGATCCGCTACCAACTCAGCTCTAAGACGCACTTCAAGATCATTTTCGAATTTGGATAATTTTTTGTCGTATTCATGTTGGATTGATAACTCAATACGCTTCTCAATCCAAGTTTTTGTTAGAAATACAATAATGCCAAGTAGAAAAGTGGCTGTAATTGCACCTGAGGCAAATGAGTAGAAATCCATGACTTATCCTAAGATGCATAACGCTTGAGGTAAGCGGTGCGCGTTTTTTGCGCGTCCGCTCGACCGAATAGTTGGACGGTACTATCCGCGGACAACCCACACATAAACGAGCATCGCTGCGAGAACATCAAAACAGGGGTCAGAGTGCACTTTTGTCTCCATGGCTTTGAACTCAACGCCGCCCTCACCTTAAGCCCTTATTGATCTTCTCCAGCACCGCCGCGCCGGGGCACAGCTCGCGCTCGCCCAGGGTGTTGAACGGCGCGTCCACGGTGTCGAGGTGGGCGTGCAGGTCGCGGGCTTCGGGATCGACGTAGAGCAGGCCGGTGACGACTTCGCCCTTGGCCTGGTGGGCTTGCAGGTAGTTCATCGCGCCGACGCGGTCGTGGGCGTCGTAGTCGGTGTGCAGCTTGTGCAGGCGCAGGACGCTGCCGTCGTGCTGTTCGACCTCGATGGTGTCGCCGTCGGCGTAGTCGACGGTGATTTCCGTGCGCGCCGGCATGATGTCGAGGCGGTTGACGGCCTCGTTGTGTTCGCGCACGTATTCGTAGCTCTTGGTGCTGCCGGCGTGGTTGTTGAAGGCGACGCAGGGGCTGATCACGTCGATGAAGGCGGCGCCCTTGTGCGCGATCGCGGCCTTGATCAGCGGCACCAGTTGGCGCTTGTCGCCGGAGAAGCCGCGGGCGACGAAGCTGGCGCCGAGCATCAGCGCCATGCCGACCATGTCCAGCGGGCTGTCGGTGTTGGTCACGCCTTTCTTGGACACCGAGCCCGGATCGGCGGTGGCCGAGAACTGGCCCTTGGTCAGGCCGTACACGCCGTTGTTCTCGACGATGTAGGTCATGTCGACGCCGCGGCGCATGACGTGGGCGAACTGACCCAGCCCGATCGAGGCCGAGTCGCCGTCGCCGGACACGCCCAGATACAGCAGCGTGCGATTGGCGAGGTTGGCGCCGGTCAGCACCGAGGGCATGCGCCCGTGCACGGTGTTGAAGCCGTGCGACTGGCCGAGGAAATAATCCGGCGTCTTGCTGCTGCAGCCGATGCCGGAGAGCTTGGCGACGCGGTGCGGCTCGATGTCCAGCTCCCAGCAGGCCTGGATGATCGCCGCCGAGATCGAGTCGTGGCCGCAGCCGGCGCACAGGGTGGACACCTTGCCCTCGTAGTCGCGGCGGGTGTAGCCGATGGCGTTGCAGGCCAGGGTCGGGTGGTGCAGCTTGGGTTTGGCGATGTAGGTCATCTCGGGTCACCTGCTCTTATGCGGCCCACGTTCATGCCACCCGGCCGGCGTGCAGCGCGGTCACGCCGTACGCGCCGGCGTGCTTGCCGATCGCGCCGGCGATGAAGCGCGCGGTGATCGGCGTGCCGTCGTAGTGCAGCACCGGAACCAGCTTGGCCGGGTCGATGCCGAAGGCGTCGACGATCAGGCTGCGCAACTGGCCGTCGCGATTCTGCTCGACGATGAACACGCGCTCGTGCGCGGCGATGAAGTCGCGCACCGCGTCGGGGAAGGGATAGGCGCGCACGCGCAGGGTGTCCAGCGCGATGCCGTCCGCCTGCAGCGCATCGATGGCCTCGGCCATCGCCGGGCTGGTGGAGCCGAAGAAGATCGCGCCGTGCGGCGTCGGTCGCGGCGCCGCGCGCAGGATCGGTGCCGGCACCAGGCTGCGCGCGGTGTCGAACTTCTGCAGCAGGCGCTGCATGTTGTAGACGTAGTCGGGGCCGCGCTCGGAATAGCGCGCGTAGGCGTCGCGCGAGGTGCCGCGGGTGAAGTAGCTGCCGCGCGTCGGATGCGTGGCCGGCAGCGTGCGCCAGGGGATGCCGTCGCCGTCGACGTCCTTGTAGCGGCCGAAATCCTTGCCGGCATCGAGCTCTTCCGCCGTCATCACCTTGCCGCGGTCGTAGCGGCGCGCATCGTCCCAGGCGAACGGCGCGCACAAGCGCTGGTTCATGCCGATGTCGAGGTCGGTCATCAGGAACACCGGCGTCTGCAGGCGGTCGGCCAGATCCAGCGCGGTCGCCGCGAACTCGAAGCACTCGTGCGGGTCCTCGGGCAGCAGCAGCACGTGCTTGGTGTCGCCGTGCGACGCATGGGCGCAGGCCAGCAGGTCGGATTGCTGGGTGCGCGTCGGCATGCCGGTGGACGGACCGCCGCGCTGCACGTCGATGATCGTCACCGGAATCTCGGCGAAGTAGGCCAGTCCGATGAACTCGTTCATCAGCGAGATGCCGGGGCCTGAGGTGGCGGTGAAGGCGCGCGCGCCGTTCCAGCCGGCGCCGACCACCATGCCGATCGAGGCGATCTCGTCCTCGGCCTGCACGATGGCGTAGCGGTTCCTGCCCGTGTCGGGGTCGACGCGCAGCTTCTGGCAGTACTTCTGGAAGGCTTCCGCCAGCGACGAGGAGGGCGTGATCGGATACCACGCGCAGACGCTGGCGCCGCCGTAGACGCAGCCCAGCGCCGCGGCGCTGTTGCCGTCGATGAAGATGCGCCCGCCCACGGCGTCGGCCTGGCGCACGCCGAGGCCGATCGCCGGCAGGCTTTGACTCGCGTAGTCGTGGCCGAGGTGCAGCGCGTGCACGTTGGGCGCCAGCAGTTTGGGCTTGCTCTTGTACTGCTCGGCGATCAGCGCCTCGATCACGGCGAGATCGATCTGCAGCAGCGCCGCCAGCGCGCCGACGTAGATGATGTTCTTGAACAGCTGGCGCTGGCGCGGATCGTCGTAGGTGCCGTTGCAGATCTCGGTCAGCGGCATGCCGAGCACGCTGATGTCGGCGCGGAACTTCGCCGCCGGCAGCGGCCGCGTGCTGTCGTAGAACAGATACCCGCCGGGCTCGATCTCGGCGAGGTCGGCGTCCCAGGTCTGCGGATTCATCGCCACCATCAGGTCGACGCCGCCGCGGCGGCCGAGATGGCCGGCCTCGGTGACGCGCACTTCGTACCAGGTCGGCAGGCCCTGGATGTTGGAGGGGAAGATGTTGCGCGGGCTGACCGGCACGCCCATGCGCAGGATGGACTTGGCGAACAGCTCGTTGGCCGAGGCCGAGCCGGAGCCATTGACGTTGGCGAACTTGACCACGAAGTCGTTGACCGCCTCGATCGGCTTCATGCGCGGGCTCCGCAGATGCAGGCGTTACGGCACGCGCAAACCCCCGCCCGGCCTGCGGCCACCCGCTCCCGCGAGGAGAGGGGAAGGACTGGCGCTGGACGCGTGGCGCTCATGCGGCCTCCTTTTTCGCCGCCTTGGCGTGACAGCCGGGGCCGGCGTGGGTCATCTCGAGCAGGAACTTCTGCATGTCCCAGGCGCCGGTGGGGCAGCGTTCGGCGCACAGGCCGCAATGCAGGCAGACGTCCTCGTCCTTGACCATCACGCGGCCGGTCTTGAGCGGGTCGGACACGTACAGGTCCTGTGTCAGGTTCAGCGCAGGCGCGTGCAGGCGTGGGCGCAACTCGGCCTCCTCGCCGTTCTGCGTGAAGCTGATGCAGTCCATCGGGCAGATGTCGACGCAGGCGTCGCACTCGATGCACAGGCTAGTCGCGAACACCGTCTGCACGTCGCAGTTGAGGCAGCGCTGCGCTTCCTGCCAGGCGCTGGCGGCGTCGAAGCCCAGCTCGACCTCGACCTTGATGCTCTTCAGCGCTTTCTCGGCGGCCGCCCACGGCACCTTGTGGCGCTGCTCGGGCGAGATGTCGTTGTCGTAGCTCCACTCGTGGATGCCCATCTTCTGCGAGGTCATGCGCAGCAGCGGGTCGGGCCGCGCGCGGATGTCCTCGCCGTTGAGCAGTTTGTCGATCGAGATCGCCGCGTCGTGACCGTGGGCGACGGCCCAGATGATGTTCTTCGGGCCGAACGCGGCATCGCCGCCGAAGAACACGCGAGGGAGCGTCGACTGCAGCGTGGCCTTGTCCAGCACCGGCAGGCCCCAGCGGTCGAAGTCGAGGCCGAGGTCGCGCTCGATCCACGGAAACGCATTCTCCTGGCCGACCGCGATCAGCACCGCGTCGCAGTCGAAGCGCTGCTCGGGCGC
Source organism: Metallibacterium scheffleri (assembly GCF_002077135.1). NCBI lineage: Bacteria > Pseudomonadati > Pseudomonadota > Gammaproteobacteria > Lysobacterales > Rhodanobacteraceae > Metallibacterium > Metallibacterium scheffleri. The sequence continues at coordinate 1,675,219 of NZ_LDOS01000002.1, forward strand.
GCCGCTGGGCACCAGCGCGCGCCGGCCCTGCGCATCGCGTTCGGCGCGCACGCTCTGGAAGCGCATGCCGGTGAGCCGGCCGTTTTCATGCTCGAAGGCGACGGGCACCAGGTAGTTGAGGATCGGGATACCCTCGTGCTGGGCGTCTTCCTTCTCCCACGGCGAGGCCTTCATCTCCTCGAAGCCGGAGCGCACGATCACCTTGACGTCCTCGCCGCCGAGACGCCGCGCCGAGCGGCAGCAGTCCATCGCGGTGTTGCCGCCGCCGAGCACGATCACGCGCTTGCCGATGGCGTCGATGTGGCCGAACGAGACCGAGGCCAGCCAGTCGATGCCGATGTGGATGTGCGCGGCGGCCTCGCGCCGGCCGGGCAGCTCGAGGTCGCGCCCGCGCGGCGCGCCGCAGCCGATGAACACGGCATCGAAACCTTCGGCCAGCAGGGCTTTCAGCGAATCGACGCGCTGGCCGCCGCGGAAGTCGATGCCGAGATCGAGGATGTAGCCCACCTCCTCGTCGATCACCGCCTCGGGCAGGCGGAAGCGCGGCACCTGGGTGCGCATGAAGCCGCCACCCTTGGCGTCGCTGTCGAACACGCTGATGTGGTAGCCCAGCGGCGCCAGGTCGCGCGCCACCGTCAGCGAGGCCGGGCCGGCGCCGATGCAGGCCACGCGCCGGCCGTTGGGCTTGCCGGGTTGCGGCAGGCGGCCGCGGATGTCGTCCTTGTGGTCGGCGGCGACGCGCTTGAGCCGGCAGATCGCCACGGGCTCGGGCACGCTGCCGTTGTTTTCCTCGACGCGGCCGCGCCGGCAGGCCGGCTCGCAGGGGCGGTCGCAGGTACGCCCGAGGATGCCGGGGAACACGTTCGACTCCCAGTTGACCATGTAGGCATCGCCGTAGCGCCCGGCGGCGATCAGCCGGATGTACTCGGGCACCGGGGTATGGGCCGGACAGGCCCACTGGCAATCGACGACCTTGTGAAAATACTCGGGTTTGCGGATATCGGTGGGCTGCACCACGTACCTCCAACTGGAAGCAACGATCACGCCCGCCAGGCAATCCACGGTGGGCGACCCGAACCAAGTCGCGCGCAGTCTAGCCCTTCGGCAAGGCGCCGCAAGCAGCGCTGGCTGATGTTCCGCGGCGGGGCTTGTAGCGCGGCGCCGCGCCGCCGCGCCGCGCGCGCCAGGTGACGCTGCATGGCCGCTGTGCCAGCATGCGCGCCCACTCCGCGGGGCATCGGCACCGGCATGCGCGTCAACAAGCTCATCAGCGACAGCGGCGTGTGCTCGCGGCGCGAGGCCGACGCGCTGATCGCGCAGCGGCGCGTGACGATCGATGGCGCCGTCGCGGCCATCGGCGCCGTGGCGACCATGGACGCCGTGGTGTGCGTGGATGGCGTGGCGCTGCGCCCGCGCGCGGCGCGCGGCGCGGCGGCGCGCAGGCATGTGTATATCGCCTTGAACAAGCCGGTCGGCATCACCTGCACCACCGAGCACGCGGTCAAGGACAACATCGTCGATTTCATCGACCACGCCGAGCGCATTTTCCCCATCGGACGCCTGGACAAGGATTCGGAAGGCCTTATCCTGCTGACCAGCAACGGCGACATCGTCAATGAGATCCTGCGTGCCGAGAACGCGCACGAAAAGGAATATCTGGTCGGCGTCAACCGCCCGGTGACGGCGCAATTCCTGACCGGCATGGCGCGCGGCGTGCGCGTGCACGGGCAGATGACGCGGCCATGCAAGACCCGGCGCATCGCCAAGTTCGGTTTCGCCATCGTGCTGACGCAAGGCCTCAACCGGCAGATCCGGTTGATGGCCGAGGCATTCGACTATCGCGTCACGCAGTTGCGCCGCGTGCGCATCGTCAACATCCGGCTGGGCGCGTTGCGCGTGGGGCAATGGCGCAACCTGACCGACGCCGAGTTGCACGGACTGCTGCCGCAGCGCACGTCATGGTGAGCGCCGCGCGGCGCCTTCGATGCGATCATGGCGCATGACTGACTTCGCGCAACTGCCATTGAGCCCTGCCCTGCTGCAAAGCCTGGCGGCGATGGGCTATGCCCGCATGACCCCGGTGCAGGCAGCCAGCCTGCCGCCGATCCTGGCCGGGCAGGACGTGATCGCGCAGGCGCGCACCGGCAGCGGCAAGACCGCGGCGTTCGGCCTCGGCCTGCTGGCGCGACTGGACGCAAGCCAGAACCGGGTGCAGGGCTTGGTGCTGTGCCCGACACGCGAGCTGGCCGACCAGGTCAGCAAGGAAATCCGCCGCATGGCCAGCGCCACGCCCAACATCAAGCTGCTCACGCTCAGCGGCGGCATCGCGCTGGGGCCACAACTGGCCTCGCTGGCGGCGCACGATCCGCACCTCGTCGTGGGTACGCCCGGCCGCGTGCAGGAACTGCTGCGCAAGCGCAGCCTGCACCTGTCGGCCTTGCGCATGCTGGTGCTGGACGAGGCCGACCGCATGCTCGACATGGGCTTCAGCGAGGCCATCACCGAGATCATCGGCAAGACGCCGGCGCTGCGGCAGACGCTGCTGTTCTCGGCGACATGGCCGCAGGCGATGCGCGAGATCAGCGCCAGCATCCAGCGCGATCCGGTCAGCGTGACCGTGGATAGTGTCAACGCGTTGCCCGACATCGAGCAGCGTTTCTTCGAAGTCGAACCCGCACGGAAAATGGACGCGCTGGCGCAGTTGCTGCGCAGCGAGCAGCCCGAATCGGCGCTGGTGTTCTGCAATACCCGGCGCGACACGCGCGAGGTGGCCGAGGAACTCGATCGGCGCGGCTTCTCGGCGCTGGCGCTGCACGGCGAAATGGAGCAGCGTGACCGCGACGAAGTGCTGGTGCGTTTCGCCAACCGCAGTTGCGCGGTGCTGGTGGCCACCGATGTCGCCGCGCGCGGCCTCGACGTGCATGGCCTGGCCGCGGTGATCAGCTGGGAGTTGCCCAGCGACGCGGACGTGCATGTGCACCGCATCGGCCGCACCGGCCGCGCCGGCGCCAAGGGTCTGGCGCTGAGCCTGTGCACACCGCGCGAACGCGCGCGCGCCAGCGCCATCGAGGCGCAGGCGGGCAGCGCGCTGGCATGGCACACGCTGCCACCTGCGCGCGGCGCCGGCAAGCAACTGGCTCTGGCGCCGATGGCCACCGTCTGCATCGATGGCGGACGCAAGGACAAGATGCGCCCCGGCGACATCCTCGGCGCGCTCACCGGTGACGCGGGCCTGCGCGCCGAGGACGTCGGCAAGATCGATGTGTTCGCCACGCGCGCCTATGTCGCCATTCGCCGCGCACTGGTCGACGCAGCCGTAGCGCGCCTGCGCGCCGGCACCATCAAGGGCCGTCGCTACCGCGTGCGTCGCATCGGCGGCTAGCGGGCCGCGGCGATCACTCCGCGAGTTCGGCCAGCGCCATCCAGCAACGATTGCCGCCGAGCTTCTTGGCGCGATACATCGCCTGGTCGGCGACGCGCAGCAGCGCGTGCCCCGCGTCGGCGTGCTCCGGGTAGGTTGCGACGCCGATGCTGGCCATAGTCGATACGTTCTGCGCATCCAGCGCGAACGGCCGCTGCAGGCCGGCGCGGATTTTCTCGGCCACCAGCAAGGCATGCGCTGCCTGCTTGATCCCGGTCAGCAGCACCACGAACTCGTCGCCGCCCATGCGCCCGACCGTATCGGATTCGCGCACGCAGCCGCTGATGCGCCGCGCGACTTCATGCAGCAGGCGGTCGCCCGCGGCGTGACCCAGGCTATCGTTGACCTGCTTGAAGTGATCCAGATCGATGTACAGCACGGCCAGGCACGAATGCGCGCGGCGTGCATGGTCCAGTGCCGCCTGCAGGCGATCATCGAACAGTTTGCGGTTGGGCAGATGCGTGAGCGCATCGTGCTGGGCGATGTGGCGCAGCCTGGTTTCGGTCTGCTTGCGTTCGATGGCGGCGGCGATCTGGGTGGATACGAATTGCAGTAATTGCTTGTCCGCGTCGGTGTAGCGCGCGTCGCCCGAGTAGTTTTGCACCACCAGGGCGCCCAGCGTGTCGCCACGCGCGATCAGCGGCACGCCCAGCCAGTCCAGCGAAGGCGTGCCGGCGCCGAACTCGCCGTTTGCGCAGATCGTGCCGTTACCGTCGGCGGTGAGCAGCAGCGCCGTACCGCTACGGATGACGCGCGCGCTGAGCGAACCGGAATCGAGTTTGATCGGTTGTGGCGCGCTATCGTGCTCATCGACGAAATACGGAAAGCTCAGCGTGTCGCGCGCGTCATCCAGCAAGGCCACGAAGAAATTGCGCGCCGGCAGCAAGGTTTCGATGATCGAGTGGATGTCGCGGAACAGCTCGTGCAGATCCGCGGCGACGTGCGCCGCCTCGGAGATGGCCAGCAGCGCGGTGCGCACCGACTCGGCACGCTTGAGCGCGGTGATGTCGCGCGCCACGGCGATGCGCACGCCATCCTCCTCGGACCAGCGCGCCGACCACATGATGGGCACCACGCGCCCATCCTTGCGCACGTAGCGATTCTCGAAGTGCGGATTGGGCACCCCGCGCATGATCGCGGCGGCCGCCTCCAGGGTGCGCGCGCGGTCGTCGGGATGCACCAGATCGATCATCCGGGTGCCGACCAGTTCCGCGGGCGCATAACCGAAGATGCTCTGGCAGGCGGCACTGATGAACACGAAGCGGCCCTCGGCATCGACCAGACACACCGCGTCGAGCAGATGGTCAAGCACGTTATCGAGACGGATGGATGGGGTCGTCATGGTTCCAGGCGCGGTCATGCCGGTTCGAGAATAGAACAGCGGCGTGGCGCATTTCGAGGCATGGCTCGCAACCGTGCGCTGCGCGCCTAGGCGCGCTCGCTGTCCAGCAGCGCCATCTGCGCAGGCGCGTAGCGGGTGCCGGCGATGGCATCGCGCGGCACGGCCCGCGCCAACGCGGCCAGCGTTTCGGCATCGAGCCGCTGCCCCTGCGCAGCCAACGCCTCGTGCAGTTGCGCGCGGCGCCGCGCGCCGATCAGCGGCACGATGTCCGCGCCCTGCGCCGTCACCCAGGCGATGGCGAGTTGCGCCAGGCTGAGCCCGCGCGCGGCGGCGAGCGCGCGCAAGGATTCGACCAGCGCGAGGTTGCGTTCGACATTGCCAGGCTGGAAACGCGGACTGTGCGCGCGAAAATCGCCGGCGCGCGAAGCCTGCGGCGACCAGTGGCCACTGATCAGGCCGCGCGACAGCACGCCATAAGCGGTGATGCCGATGCCGAGCTCGCGGCAGGCGGGCAGGATCGCGTCCTCGATGCCGCGCGAAACCAGCGAATACTCGATCTGCAAATCGCAAATCGGATGCACGGCGGCGGCGCGGCGCAGGGTATCCACGCCCACTTCCGACAGGCCGATGTAACGCACATAACCCGCCTTGACCATCTCGGCGATGGCGCCGACGGTGTCCTCGATCGGCACTTGCGGGTCGAGCCGCGCCGGGCGGTAGATGTCGATGTAGTCCACGCCCAGGCGCTGCAGCGAATAGGCGAGGAAATTCTTCATCGCCGCCGGACGCGTGTCGTTGCCGACCCAACCATTGGCCGGATCGCGCAACGCGCCGAACTTCACGCTCAGCAGCACCGCGTCGCGCGGGTGCGCGCGCAGTGCCTCGTGGATCAGCAACTCGTTGTGGCCGGAGCCGTAGAAATCACCCGTATCGAGCAGGGTGATGCCGGACTCCAGCGCGGCGTGAATGGTGGCGATGCTCTCGGCGCGATCCGCGGGCCCGTACATGCCCGACATGCCCATGCAGCCGAGACCGAAACTGGAAACGCGCGGGCCGGTGCGGCCAAGACTGACGCTGGACATGGGCGGGCTCCGCATTGCTGGCGATTCATCCATTATCTCCCCGCGACGGTTGGCGCGAGGTTATGCCGCGGCCTGCCTTAACCTCGACCGCGTAATCGCGCACAATGCGCGGCATGCCTGAATGCACCTCCGTGTTGACCGAGTCGCGCGCGCGCGCGCTGCAGCGCGTGGAGGCCACGCTGCTGGCGCCGTTCCTGCGCACCAGCAGCGGCACGCACGCGCTGTACCTGCGCCGCGCCGGCCTGCTGGGCGCCGCGTTGCCGGAGTCGGCCAACGGTCTGGGGCACTGGACGCGGCTCGATCTGGACGGCGCGGCCTGGCACGGCAGCGTGCGCGCGCTGGCCTGCGAACTGCCCTTCGCCGATGACAGCTTCGCCTTGCTGGTTGCCAGCCATGTGCTTGAAGCCACGCCCATGCCCGCGGCGCTGATCGCCGAGCTGGCGCGCGTGACGCTACCGGGCGCGCGCGTGCTGCTGTGCGGTTTCACCGCCTGGCATCCGCAGGCATGGTGGCTGCAGCAGCGGGCGCGGCGGGCCGGCATGCCCTGCCATCTGCGCTCGGCGCTGGCGCTGGCGAATCTGCTGCGCGCGCATGGATTCGAGCGTGAATTGATGCAGCGGCAAGGCTCCAGCTATCTGCTGGTCATGCGCAAACGGCGCGCCAGCGCACGCATCCTGCTGCTGACACGCGAGCCGCGCGGCGTGTTGGCCGGTCGGCATGTGCCGGTCCTGCCCGGCGGCACGCAGCGCGCCGCGTCATGAGCGTCGTCGACGTGCAGATCTGGACCGATGGCGCCTGCCTCGGCAATCCCGGCCCGGGCGGCTGGGCGGCGCTGCTGCGCAGGCAGGCGCACGAGCGCGTGCTCAGCGGCGGCGAGCCGCAGACCACCAATAACCGCATGGAGTTGATGGCCGCCATCGCCGCACTGGAAGCCCTGCAGCGACCCTGCCGTGTCGAGCTGAGCACCGACTCGCAGTATCTGCGCCAGGGCATCACCGAATGGGTGCCGCGCTGGCAACGCAACGGCTGGCGCACCGCGAGCAAGGCACCGGTGAAAAATCAGGACCTGTGGCAACGCCTGGACGCCGCGGCGCGAACGCACGAAGTGCGTTGGTCGTGGGTGCGCGGCCACAGCGGACATCCGGAAAACGAGCGCGTGGACCAGGCCGCGCGCGCCGCCGCCGAGGCCCAGCCACGCGCATGAACCGCATCGTCGTGCTGGATACCGAAACCACCGGCCTCGAGGTCAATCAGGGCCACCGCCTGATCGAGATCGGCTGCGTCGAGCTGGGCGACCGGCGCCGTAGCGGGCGTCATTTCCAGCGTTACCTCAACCCCGAGCGCGCGGTGGACCGTGGCGCACTGGCGGTGCATGGCCTCGACGATGCATTCCTGTCCACGCAGCCGCGCTTCAGCGAGGTGGCGGCGGAGCTGCTGCAATTCATCGACGGCGCCGAGCTGGTGATCCACAACGCGGCCTTCGATCTGGGTTTTCTCGATGCCGAACTGCAGCGCCTCGATGCCGCGCACGTGCCGCTGGCGCAGCGCTTCGCCGTGACCGACACGCTGCTGCTGGCGCGCGAACGCTTTCCCGGCCAGCGCAATTCGCTGGATGCCTTGTGCAAGCGTTTCGAGATCGACAACTCCAGCCGCAAACTGCATGGCGCCCTGCTCGACGCGGAATTGCTGGCCGATGTCTACCTGGCGCTCACCGCCGGACAAAGCGCGCTGAGTTTCGCCTTCGATGCCGAAACGGCGGGCGCGGCCGGCGCGCGCAAACCAAGCCGTGCGCGTGCCGGGCCCGGCACGGCGCAACGCCCGCGCGTGCTGCGCGCGAGCATCGAGGAACAGGCCGCGCACGCGCTGCGTCTGGATGCGCTGGACAAGGCCAGCAAGGGCACATGCCTGTGGCGCCAGCGCGAAGCCGACGCCGGCGCTGCAGACTGACCCCGCCTCGCCGCGCACGGCGCGTGCCTCGCGCTCAATGGCGCAGGCGCACCAGGATCGCGCTGAGGTTGTCGCGCGCAGGGTGCGCGAGCGCATCCAGCAAGAGGTGCTCGACCGATTCCTGCGCGCTCAGGTCATGGCGGATCAGCGCCTGCTGGCGCGCCTGCGGCGTGCTCGCTTCGATCACGCCATCGCTGCACAGCAGGATCGCCACCGGATGCCGCAGCGTGCCCTTGCGCAGGCCGATGCACAGCGCGTCGCTGGCGCCGAGTCCCAGCAGCGCGGTCGCGCTGGGCCGTTGCGCCGCATGCGCGTCGCTGCACGGCAGGGCGGCGGCGTTGGCCACCTGTGCGGCATCACTGCCGCCGAACAGGATGCTGCAATCGCCAACCCAGGCCAGCTCGAAATCGGGTTCGGCCAGACGCAACACCGCCAAGGCGGCACCCGCCGGATGCGCGACCGGATGCTGCGCCAGATACCGCGCCACCGCCGCCGCGGCGCGACGCACGGCGTCATCGAGCGGCACGCCCAGCCGCGCCGCGCGCAGGGTTTCATCGCGCGCCACCGCCGCCACCGCCTCGCCATGACCCGGCCCGCCCATGCCATCGACGACCACGAACACGCCCGCCGCCGCATCGATCGCGTAGGCGTCTTCGTTGAACTGGCGCTTGCGGCCCGGATGGGTGGCGTGACCGAATTCGAACATGGCGTCCTTCCAAAGCGGGCGAGCATGCCCAAAGCCGCTGCGGTTGTCACGATGCAGCGCTGCGCTTATCATGCGCGGCCTTGTGCAGCGCGCCGCACAGGCGTCGCGGAGAGGTGGCAGAGTGGTCGAATGCGCCGGACTCGAAATCCGGTTTACGGTTATGCCGTAACGTGGGTTCGAATCCCACCCTCTCCGCCAGTTGAATGAAACGGCTGAGTCCGGAGCGTGACGCCGCCTGGTCATGCAGCGGAGCATGGGTGAGAGCCCACGCGGTTCGACGCGATTGCCGGAGCAATCGCAGACACCGCAGGTGGCCCCGAGCGCTCCGCGCGCGGGGCGCGGTGCAGGATGCGCCGCGCAATCCCACCTTCCGCGCAAGCATTGCTACACTTCGCAACCCACGTGGGCGGTTAGCTCAGCGGTAGAGCACTTCCTTGACATGGAAGGGGTCACAGGTTCGATCCCTGTACCGCCCACCAATAAATCAATGAGTTATGTAACTTTCTGTCCAGGGCCCGGCTTCAATACCGGGCCTTTTTTCATGTCGCGGTCGATACCTAGTCGACACGTCGCCGCCAGATCGCCCACCTACACCTGCAACGAGACTCGGGCAACCGGAACCAGGTAAGGGACGCCGCAACGGTCATCGTGCCAGGCGCGGCGCAGAACCCCCGTCACGTATAGTCGGCCACATGAATGATTATTCCCGGCAGATCTTGCGGCTCAGATTCTGGACGCGCACTGCAACGTTCGCGTTGATCTTCACCCTGCCGGCAACCTTCCTCGCCGGCTTCATCACTTACGGCACGACGCTGGAGCACGTCGTGCCTTCCAGCATCTTCATCGTGCTGGGCGGCGCGCTCGTCGTCGCATACATCCGCATCAGGACTTTCCCCTGCCCGCGCTGCGGCCACCACTTCGGCGTCAAACATCCATTGGGCGCCAATATCCGCGGCCGCAAATGCGCGTACTGTGGCCTGGAAGCCTATCCAGAGCTCTGATCAGGACAACCAAGCGGAGCGGGCGCTGGGCTCGCCACAGGATGTTCATCGGGCGCAGCCAAAACGCCGCGTCGGTCGCCGCAAGCCACAAGCCACAAGCCAGCCTGACCTTTGCCGGTCAATCGTGCCCGTGTCGTATGCGCTGCGACCGGGTTATGCGGCGGCACGGGGCTTCCCGCTGCGCCACCATCAGCCTGGCCGCATCCTTTTCAGGAGGCCGTCCTTGAGGATGTAGTGGTGTATCAACGCCATGGCGGCATGCAGACTGGCGAGCACGATGATGGTCCATGCCACCGTGTCATGAAGACTGCCGATGGTGTGATCCAGGGCGGCCTGCCTGACCGTCGCGAATTGCAGCGAAAAAAGTCCGAAGAACTGGAAGGCTTCGGCCTGCGCCCAGCGCAACACGAAGCCCAGCACGATTTGCACGACCAGCAGCAGATAGAGCGCGTAGTCCATCGCCTTCGCGGCCCATCCCTGCACACCGCTGGCCGCTGCGGGCAAGCGCCTGCCGCGCGTGGCGCGCCACGCCAGGCGCGCCACGATCACCAGGGCCAGCACAATGCCCAGCGAGATATGCAGCGACTGGAATTGCTTTCTGAGCGGCGTGCCACGCGGAAGCAAGCCCCAGGTTTCCGCCAGTGCGAACAACACGATGACGAGCACGACCGTCAGCCAGTGCAGGGCGATCGTGGTTGAATCGTAGCGAACCGGCATGCCCGGTTCGATGCCGGATTTCGTGTTGCTGGCCATGGTTCAATCCTCGGCTGCGTGATCTGCAGCGGTGCACTTCCAGAAAATGCTTCCGATCCGCGTCATCTTCATAGATCGCCTCACGGCGATCACCACGCGCCGTCACGTGGCAGAGCGCACCACCGAATTCGAGGCGAACGGGGCGAACCATCCTGCGGATCGTACGCCGAGGAATGCTGCGAAGCTAAACCTGACACCGTGCTTTCGGTTCCCGAGCGCCTGTGTCGGGGACGGGAGTCGCTGCACGACAGCGAAGCTGGTCATCCAGCGCCTGTAATTGAGTGAAGTGCCGAGTCACTGGATTCCCGCCTTCGCGGGAATGACGAGCCCCGGCTATTCGAGACCTCCTACTGGGTAAGGCTCTTGGGCATGCCGTCGAACTCGTGCGGCGGCGTGTTGCCCGCCAGGTAACGGACGAAGAAGTCCCACATGCGGCGCGTGATGTACGGCGTGTAGGGACCGTAGTGGTGGCGCTCGTTGGGCACGATGAGCATGTCGAAGTTCTTGTTGGCCTTCATCAGCGCGCTGACCAGCAGGTAGGTGTTGCTGATCGGCACGTTGTCGTCGATCGAGCCCTGCACCAGCATCAGGTGGCCCTTGAGGTTCTTCGCCAGCAGTTCGCTGGCCTGGTTGTCGTAGTTGCTGGTGCCGTTCTTGTGCTTCACCAGCAGGCCTTCCCACTTCTCGCCCCAGGCGTAGTAGTAGTCGCGGTTGTCGTAGTTGCCGCTTTCCGCCCAGCCCACCTTGAAGAAGTCGGGGTCATGCAGCATGGCGGACACGGTGGCGTTGCCGCCGCCGGAGTGGCCCCAGATGCCCACGCGATCCAGGTCCATCCACGGATAACGCGCCGCCAGTTGCTTGATGCCGGCGATCTGGTCGGGGATGGTGTCGTCGCCCATGTCGCCGTACCAGGCGCGCTGGAAACTGGCCGAGCGGTAGGGCGTGCCCATGCCATCCAGCGTCACCACGATGAAACCGAGCTCGGCCAGCGCCTGGTTGCTGCCGCGCTCGGAGCGGAAGCTGAAGGTGGCGATGGAGCCGATCTGCGGGCCGGGATAGACGAAATCGACGATCGGGTATTTCTTGTGCGGGTCGAAGTTGGTGGGCTTGTACAACAGCCCGTACAGCGTGGTCGTGCCGTTGCGCGCCTTGACGGTGAAGGGCACCGGCGGCACCCAGCCCGTGGCGACCAGCCGGGCAATGTCGGTCCTGGCCACGGTGGCGAGGATGCGCCCGTCATCCGCCGCGCGCAGCACGGTCACCGGCGGCGTGGTCGGCGTCGAATACGAATCGACGAAGTAGCGCCCATCCGGCGCCATGGTGATGCGGTGGTCGGCGTCTTCGGGAGTCAGCAGCGTGGTCTTGCCGGTGTCGATATTCACCTTGAACAACTGCCGGTAGTACGGATTCATGCCCGGCGTGCGGCCCACGCCCACGTACCACAGCGTGCGGGTCTTGCGGTCGAGGTGCAGCACCTGGATCACATCGCCGTGCCCGGTGGTGATCGGGTGCAGCATCTTCCCGGTCTTCAGGCTGTACAGGTACAGGTTCATCCAGTTGTTCTGCTCGGTCGGCCAGATCGCCTCACCGGATGCGGGCAGGTACTGCCAGTCGGGGCGGCCGTACCAGCCTTGGTAGAAGTCCTTGGCGGTGTACTCGAACACCGTGCGCACGTCGCCGGTTGCGGCATCGGCGATGCGGAACCACTCTTGGCGACGGTCGCGCGAAGTCGAAACCAATGCGAAGGTCTTGCTGTCGGGCGCCCACTGCACGTCGTTCCACGAACCGAGCTGCTGCTCGGGCGCCATCTGCAGCGGCGTGACCTTGCGCGTGGCCACGTCGATCACCACCGGCCGCACCATGAACACGTGCTTGTCGCCAGGCAGCGGATACGGCCACGACTCCAGCTTCGGGTGGCCCACGCGCGTCACCAGGGCATACATGTCCTTGACCTTGCGCAGGTCGAGGCGGAACGCGACCAGGCTCCGTGAATCCGGCGCCCAGCGCACCACCGCGCCGTTGCTGGTCATCGGCCCGAAAGACTCGGTCGCATAGCCATCGTTGGCGACGCCATCGCTGGTGAGTTGCGTCACCTTGCCGGTGGCTTCGTCGCGCAGCCACAGGTTCCAGTCGCGCGCGAACACCAGCCATTTGCCGTCGGACGAGCGTTCCGCGTGCCCATCCACGCCCTTCAAACCGGTTTTCTCCTGCGTGCAGCGGCCCGCGCCGGACAGGTCGCAGCGGTAGTGCTTGCCTGCGATGGCGACAGCGAGTCGTCCATCGGGCAGCCGCCTGAAATCGAAGGCGTGCGGCCAGTGCTTCGCGTCCAGCGGCTTGCCCGCGGGCTTGCCCAGTGCGGCGGCCAGCTTCGATTCGTCGAACGCGGGCAAGCGCTGGTCGGTGCGAGCGTCCATTTCGAAAAAGCGGTCGCCGCTGGCGTCGTGGTCGCGATACCAGAAGTGCGTGGCGTCCAGCCAGTGCACGCGTTGCACTTCGTGGTCGACCAGCGGGTCATAGTTGCGGCCGACCAGCGGATCGGTACTGCGCAGCAGGAATTTCGCCGCGCGGGCGTAGTCGGCGTCGGTCAGTTGCCGCGCATAGTCGGGTCGCGGCAGCGCGCCCAGCAGCAGGGCCAGCCCGAGGAGGGCGAAGAATCGGGCAGCATGGATGCGTCGTGCCGCGTGCGTGAGGTTCATGGGCCTGGTCTGCTGTGGCTGCGAGGATGAATGGCAGACAACGCGCCACGGCGGCAGTTCCTGCGCTGCGTCGGAAATCACGCCCGGCTTACGGCATCGACCCGTGGCGGCGAACACGCCGAAGACGTGCGGGCCGAGCCTGGGCAGGTACCGGCGGCATGGAACGAATGCGCCACGAACGGGGTCCGAGTCAATGCGTTGTCGCGGCACGCGGCGTGGCGCGCATGCGCCGCGGCGACGAAATCAACCAGGTCGCGTCGTGGCCCAGACCCGACATGTCCCCAACCGGAGAGACCCATGGCCAACCGCCGCCGCGCACCGATCTGGCTGATGGGCATGACGATGCTTCCGTTCGGGATGCTCGGCGGCCTGATCATCGTCACCATCCCGCAGCTGCTGGCCGCCCGGCATGTGCCCGAGGACCGCATCGCCATGCTGACCGCGCTGGCGATATCGCCGATCTTCTGGATTTTCCTGATCTGCCCGCTGCTCGACGTGCGCTACACCCGGCGCACCTATGCCGCGGCCGGTGCCGTGATCGCCGCGGTGCTGACGCCGCTGGCCTTGCTGAACCTGTCCAACTTCACGCTACTGAGCAGTGTATTGCTGCTGGCGATGGCGGCAAGCGCGATCATGCAGAACGCGCTCGGTGGCTGGTTTTCGACCGTGATCTCGCGTGCGGACGAGGGCCGGCTCAGCGCGTGGTACATGATCGGCAACATCGGCGGCGGCGGGCTGACCGTCATGGCCGCGATCACCATGATCCGGCACCTGTCGCTGCCGGTGGCCGCGGTCGTGCTGGGCGCGGTGCAACTGCTGCCGCTGGCGATCTATCCCTTCATTCCGGCCACGCCGCCCGACGCCGGCCTGGCGCGCGACAGCTTCGGGCGGTTTTTCGTCGAAGTGGGGCGCCTGTTCAAGCGCCGCGAAGTGTTGGTCGCGCTGGCCATGTTCCTGCTGCCGTCGGCGTCCTTCACGCTGACCAACGTGCTGGGCGGGCTGGGCGACAACTTCCATGCCTCGATGCAGGTCGTGAGCGTCGCCGGTGGCATCGGCATGATCGCGGCGGGCATCGTCGGCTGCCTCGCCCTGCCCGTGCTGGCCAAACGCCTGTCGCTGCGCCCGCTGTACCTCACCATCGGCATCGTCGGCGGCCTGTTCACGCTGAGCCTGCTGCTGCTGCCGCACACACCCGCCGTGTTCGTGCTGGCGCTGCTGGGCGAAAACGTGTTCCAGTCGCTGGCGCTCACCGGCAGCACCGCGATCACCTTCGAAACCATCGGCTCCGACAACCCGCTGGCGGCGACCACATTCAGCCTGCTCACCGCCGCCGCGGCGTTCCCCATCGACTACATGGTGGCCGTGGATGGCCACGCCTATGCAGGTTACGGGCTGACAGGCGCCTTTGTCGCCGACGCCGGCCTGGGCATCGCCTCGTGCCTGCTGCTGGCGCTGATGTTGTCGCTGCTGCGACGGGCGGCAAAGAAACCCCAAGGCCAGGGCGTCATTTCTGTCACGCCCGCGCTGGATTTCCCGACCGACACTGGCCCTGCACGGCAGCACGCTTGAACACCGCCATGTCCTGACGCCACCTGTGAGGGGCTCTGGCCCGGTTGCGAGGTTGCGGCGGTGGAGGAGCTACGTGCGATTTGCGCCCGTGGGGTCATCTGCTTGCACATCCCCTATGTGTGATTTACAGTGAACCATATGGTTCACTGTCAAGCCCGCCTCGACACAACGTTCGCCGCGCTCTCCGATGTCACCCGACGCGGTGTGCTGGAGCAGCTCGGAGGTTCAGACGCCTCAATCACCGACCTTGCCCAAAGGTTTCACATGACCCTCACGGGCATGAAGAAGCACGTCAGCATCCTGGAGCAGGCGGGGCTCGTGACCACGGAGAAGGTCGGGCGCGTACGAACCTGCAAGCTCGGACAGCGCCGGCTGGAAGAAGAGGCCGCCTGGATCGAGCAACACCGCCAACTGTGGAGCGCACGCTTCGATGTGCTGGATGAGCTTGTCGAACACTTGAAACACAAGGAGAAGGCAGATGCCCAACGAAAAAGAAGGTAGTTCCGCCGTCATGAACCGCACCGTCGTGGAACGCAAGTCCGACCGCGAACTCGTCGTGAAGCGAACGTTCGATGCCCCGGTGCACATCGTCTTCGAAGCGTGGAGCAAACCCGAATTGTTCAAGCAGTGGTGGGTTCCGAAGTCCGTTGGCATGTCGCTGGTCTCGTGCGACATGGATATTCGCACCGGGGGCGCGTATCGCCTCGTGTTCAGCCATCCGGCCTTCGATCAACCGATGGCGTTCTTCGGCACGTACCGCGAAGTGACACCGAACCAGCGCATCGTCTGGATGAATGAGGAAAGCGACGAAGGGGCCGTGACCACGGTGACGTTCGAAGAAAATGACGGCAAGACGCTGGTCACCTTCCACGAACTCTATCCCACCACGGCGGCCCTCGAGGACGCGCTCGCCGGTTCGGCGGAAGGCCTGCCCGAACAGTTCGCGCAGCTGGATGAGTTGCTCGCAGGCAGATCGTAGCCACACCGCGGCGGCCGCAGTATCGGTGAAGCACACGATCACATCAAAGCGGGTCAGAGCCACTTCACATCAAAGCGGGTCAGAGCCACTTCACGCAGCACCCGACTCCCGCCGTGGCCGGTGTGCGGCGCGCACACTGGCGCAGCGGCCGATAACGGCTTCGATCTCGCGCTGGAAGCGCGGTGTGCCAAGCGCGCGCTGTTGCTGCACATAGGCGCGAATCTCCGTCAGCCGGTCGGCGTCCAGCGCATCCTTGAACAGCGCCCGATAAGCCGCGCAACGCTGCTCCGCATCGGCGGCGAGGCGCAGGTACTCATCATGCGGGATCACCACGGCATCGGCGACGGCACAGGCATTGGCGCGATAACTCGACCAGGCGTAGTCCAGCGGGTCGGCCACCATGCCCGCCCGCACCGGATTCAGCTCGATATAGCGGTAACACGTCAGCAGATAGCGCTCGCCATCCACCAGACAGGACTTGTAGCGACCTTCCCACAGCGTCCCCGTGCGCCGGTAGCGCCCGTTGATGTAGCCCACATACTGCCGACCCAGCCACTGCATCATCCGCGACACCGCCCCGGCCGACGACGGCGTGACCAGCAGATGCACGTGATTGGTCATCAGCACATACGCATGCACGGCACAGTCGTAGCGCATTGCTGACTCGCGCAGTCCGGCGAGGTAGCGGCGGTAGTCGTCGGCCGTGAAGAAGCAGGGCTGGCGATCATTCCCCCGCTGCACCACGTGCTGTGGCACAGCGGCGAGATCGGGTCTCGGCTGACGCGGCATCCGCGGTCTCCTTCGGCACCGCTGCAGTCTGCCCATCCGATCACGTCGCGCCCATCAGCCATCCCCCCTCATCACGTCAGCCGACGCATATCGCGCCTGTAAGGGGCTCTGACCCGGTTACGGACCCGGTTACGTAGCGCAATCGGCACGGCATGGGTGGGCCCCGTTCTCACTTATGGTGATCGGACCACCACTCCTGCGCGAGACGTTGCGCCTTGGCGACCTGCGCAGCTGGCATGATCTGCTCAAGTTTGATCACCAGCTTGCCTGCTTCCTCATCGCCGCCAGCGTGCGCGAGAATGAGCCATTTGGTGCTTAGCATGAAGTCTTGCGGGACGCCGCGGCCAGCGGCATACCGTGCTCCCAAGTTAGCCTGCGCCACGACCACGCCTTGCTCCGCCGCCTTGCCGTACCAGTAAGCCGCTTTGGTATCGTCCTGCGGGACGCCGTGGCCAGCACCGTACAAGTTTCCGAGATTGGTCTCGGCGATGTCATTTCCCTGTGCGGCGGCCTTGTTGTACCAGTCGAGTGCTTTGAGATAGCTCTGCGGAACGCCTCGGCCATACTCGTAGCTCACTCCGAGTAAGGCCTGCGCACCCGCTACTCCCTGCGCCGCAGCCGTTCGGAACCATTCGACCGCATGGGCGTCGTTTTGCGGGACGCCCAAGCCTCCTCCGTACATCGTACCTAGGGCCAGCTGTGCGTCAGCATACCCCTCCGCGGCCGACTTACTAAGCCAGTTAAACGCTTTGGCGTAGTCCGACATAATGCCAGGTCTG
Source organism: Metallibacterium scheffleri (assembly GCF_002077135.1). Taxonomy (NCBI): domain Bacteria; kingdom Pseudomonadati; phylum Pseudomonadota; class Gammaproteobacteria; order Lysobacterales; family Rhodanobacteraceae; genus Metallibacterium; species Metallibacterium scheffleri. The sequence continues at coordinate 1,692,283 of NZ_LDOS01000002.1, forward strand.
CCTTGCAAGTAGGCCAATCCGATGTTGTATTGCGCTTGCGCGAGTCCCCGGGCCGCCGGCTTGCTATACCATTCGATCGCTTCGGCTTCGTCCTGCGGCACGCCTTTACCCTGGTCGTACATCACCCCGATGTTGTATTGCGCTTCCGCAAATCCCTGGGCCGCCGCTAAGTGATACCAATGAAGGGCCTTTGCATAATCCTGCGGGACGCCTTGGGCGTTAGAGTACATAAATCCAATTTCGAATTGCGCTCTTGCATTGCCCTGTTCGGCAAGGGGTCCCAATATCGCAACCGCCGTGGCGTAGTCGCCGCTCAACGCCGCTCGAACACCTTGTTGGACGTCGGCACTGGACTTGGATTGCTTTTGGGCCAGTTCCTCTGGCGGTTTGCTGCGTTGGGGAAGCGCTTCAATCCACTCTGTGGGTAGCGCAAAGTTGAGCTGCTGACCGTTAGCTGCGTAGTAGGAGGTAATGCCGATTAGACGGCCTTCGCTGTCGAACAGCCCTCCACCGCTAGATCCGGGCGAGATAGGTGAGGTCATTTGAATGATGGTTCCACCGGGGACCTGACGAGTAAAAAGAGACTTCCCGCTTCCAACGGCCTCGAGGGCCATGATGGTTTTTACAACCGTCAGCAGAAGGGGAAGTCTCGATGAGCACTATAACCATGGGCGTGGATTTGGCGAAGAACCTGTTTTCCGTATGTGCGGTGGATGGCGCCGGACACGTGCAGCGGCGGCAGGATCTCGGGCGTGAAGCGTTTGCGCTGTGGCTGGCGCAGGTGCCGGCCGGCACCGTGGTGGCGATGGAGGCATGCAGTGGCGCGCACCATTGGGCGCGGCGCTGTTTGGAGGTCGGTCTGCAGCCGCGCTTGATGGCGGCGCAGTTCGTGACGCCGTTCCGCAAGAGCCGCACACTGAAGAACGACCGCAACGACGCCGAGGCGATTGCCACGGCGGCACGCCAGGGCAACATGCGCTTTGTGCCGGTCAAGTCGGTCGAGCAGCAGGCGCGGCTGGCATGGCATCGCGTGCGCGAGGGCTACAAGACCGAAGGGCTGGAGATCAGCAACCGCCTGCGCGGTCTGCTGGCCGAGTTTGGCATCGTGATGGCGCAGGGTGACCGGGCGTTGCGCATCGCCTTGGCGGATCTCGACGCAGCGGCATCGTTGCCTGCGGAGCTGAAGGAACTGCTGCGCGATCTCAGCGCGCACTGGGCGCAGGTGCGCGACCGCATCGCCGCGTGCGATGCGCGCATCGAAGCGCACGCCAAGGCGGATGAGCGCTGCGTGCGGCTGCGCGCGCTGATCGGCATTGGCCCGCTCACCGCCGATGCGATGGTGGCGAGCGTCGGCTCGGCCAAGGAGTTCAAGAACGGCCGGCAACTGGCCGCATGGCTCGGCCTGGTGCCGACCCAGCACTCCAGCGGCGGGCACACCCGCCTGGGCACGATCAGTTGCCGCGGCGATGCCTACCTGCGCACGCTGCTGATCCAGGGCGCGCGCAGCAGCCTGCAGCGCGCCAAGGTGACTGCACAGGATCGGGCCACGCCCGAGCAGATCTGGATCCGCCAACTGGCGTGTCGGATGCCGTTCGGCAAGCTGCTGGTGGCGATTGCGAACAAACACGCGCGGCAACTGTGGGCGATGCTGGCGCGCGAGGAAGCCTACGACGCCGAGGCGTGGCTGAAGCACCCGATGGTGCAGCGCCCGGCCGGCAAGCGCGCGGTGAGGATCGCCGGCATGGCATGACACGAACGCACATCCTTTCACGTCAGCGCGAAGTGGTCGACAACGGTCAGACCGACCCGGAGAGAACCTGACTAACCTGCCGGACGTCACCCCGTGTTTCGGCTGATCCCCGAACACCGACGATACCGAAAGACGAACGAGGTCTCCGGGTGCGGTTTATACCCTGGTCCGCGCCAGCATCAGCGGCGCAACAAGACCGTTTATGGAAATGCAGTCTGACATTCGTTGCATCACCACGCAGCACTGACACGCACGACGCAGCAAAGAGGACAACACGATGACCAGCCATGGCCCGAAAGCTCAAGGCAAGAACCTCAAGCGCGCGGCGTTGACGGGAAGTCTCTTATGGGAGGCTAGAAATGATGCCGCTTGAAAGCGTAAGGACGAACCCTTCAGGTGCGCCAATGGCGTAAGCATCTTCGCCTACCTCGAGTGCATTGGTGCCCCGCATCTTGACTGGGGGTGCACCAAGGCCTGGGACCGTGAGCGAGCACAGATCGTGATCAGGGTCGGCATAACGCAACTTCGCCGGAAACCGCTTGTTCCGGTACAAGACGCTCGCTGATTCTGTTCCATTCTCCGTGAAAACATGGCAATTACTGACCACTACGCCCTTCGCGATGACTACCCCGCTGCCTAACGCCAGGGCATGATCGTTAGCATCAATGGCCTTTACTACAACTATGCTTGGCGAGTCGGCGGCGAACACGCGGCTTGCCGTCGTCTCTGCTGCAGCGGCCCACGCTGACGTCGCGACCATGGAAAGCACGCCTACTAATGCGATAACTTTGTGCTTGTGAAATATCATGCCGCCCCCCTGTTCCGCTCCCCATCTCACATCCGGTACCCAAGTGGTGGATCACGGCCACATTGAATGAAGGGCGGCCTCAAACTCCAAGTGCAACACCCAAGCGGGAGTAGCTTAGGCTGTTGCAAAAACCGGGTCAGAGCCCCTTTCCACAGAGAAACTGAAACAGGGGTCAGAGTACCCTTTCTGACCCGCCACGAAAAACTGGCTCAGAGCCCATTTCCTCCGTGATGGTTTCGCGCTCATGTCGGAGCAAACGGGGTCACCATTTCGCCGCCCCGTAAAACAAACAATGCGCGCAAGTCACCCAGTGCGCTTGCGCTGGGCGGTCTGTGCTTAAGCCGCAATCTGCTCGTAAGAGAATCCGGGGACGTCGGTGCGCTGGCTCGCGTGTTCCATGGTCATCGCGCAAACGCGGCCCTGTTCGTCCAATTCCAGCAGGGTATTTTCATCCAGATCGCGTGTTTCCACGATATGGTCGGCGCGGAATTCGATGTAGAGCGTGTCGGTGTCCTGGAAATATTTGATCTTCATGGCACGAAACCTCGATCAAAGAAAGCGTTGTGCACCGTCTCCGCGTCGGACAGTAGCACGACCCGCAAATAGCGACCATCTGCCTCCGGAACACGTGCCCAGCAGCGGATGCGGCCGTCCGACTGGACGACGCGCTTTTCCGGATGGGCCATCGCCCGCTCTATCCACGCGTCGGCAATCGTCAGTCTATCCGGGCGGGTTCGTGTCAACTGGAAGTATCGCGTGGTTTTCATTGCCCGCCCTGACGGTCACATATTGCGCCGGTACTCGCCGCCGACTTCGTACAGGGCGTGGCTGATCTGCCCCAGCGAGTTGTACTTGACCGCGTGCATGAGCTGCTCGAACAGGTTGCGGCGCTCGCGGGCGGTGGTTTGCAGGGTGGCGAGGGAGCCGGGGGCATTGGGTGCGCCAGATCCTTCGCTGCGCTCAGGATGACAACCGGTGGGACGCTCCAAAAAACCGGGTCATAGCCCCTTTCCTCCGTGATGGTTTCGCGCCCATCACGCTGCAACCCGCTCAATCCGCTTGACGTCATTGCCCAGCGCGCGCCGCGCCTCTTCCAGATCATAGTCCGCCTGCAGGCCGAGCCAGAAGCGCTCGCTGGTGCCCAGCGCCGCAGCGAGGCGCAGCGCGGTATCCGCGCTGATGCCGCGCTTGCCGAGCACGATCTCGTTGATGCGGCGCGGCGGCACGGCGGCAGCGCGCGCGAGCGCGTTCTGGCTGATGCCGAGCGGGCCGAGAAATTCTTCCAGCAGGACTTCGCCGGGGTGGATGTTGGATAGAGCCTTCATGTTCGGATCCATTGCGTCAGTGGTAATCGACGATCTGCACACCGTGGGCGTCACCATCCATCCAGCGGAAGCAGATGCGCCATTGCTCATTGATCCGGATGCTGTGTTGGCCCTTGAGGTCACCTTTGAGCGCTTCAAGCCGGTTGGCTGGCGGAACCCGCAAATCGTCCAGGGTGGTGGCGTTGTTGAGCATACGCAGCTTGCGACGCGCCACGGTCTGGATATCGGCAGGCAGCCGCCGGGATGGCGTTCCGCCCCAGATCTTTTCGGCTTCCTTGTCGGCGAAGTCCCGGATCACCACGCAACCATAACGTTGTTCGTCATATGACGCAAGGCGTCATGGCATCGAGGAAGCGAACAGCCGCCGGGCCGGCTACATATTGCGCCGGTACTCGCCGCCGACTTCGTACAGGGCGTGGCTGATCTGCCCCAGCGAGTTGTACTTGACCGCGTGCATGAGCTGCTCGAACAGGTTGCGGCGTTCGCGGGCGGTGGTTTGCAGGGTGGCGAGGGAGCCAGATCCTTCGCTGCGCTCAGGATGACAATCGGCGGGACGCTCAGGATGACAAGACTTGGCGGATGACGCGGCGATGGGGTTGCGGGCCTGCTGGAAGGTTTTCACATTCGCGATCTGCGCGCGCTTTTCGTCCTCGGTGCTGCGGATCAGCTCGATGCGGGTGGCGATCTCGCCGGCGTGTTCGCGCGGCAGGAAGGTGTTGACGCCGATCAGCGGCAGCGAGCCGTCGTGCTTCTTGTGCTCGTAAACCATCGACTCGTCCTGGATCTTGCCGCGCTGGTACATCGTGTCCATGGCGCCGAGCACGCCGCCGCGCTCGCTGATCGCCTCGAACTCCTTGTACACGGCCTCTTCCACCAGGTCGGTCAGCGCCTCGACGACGAAGCTGCCCTGCCAGGGGTTCTCGTTGAAGTTGAGCCCCAGCTCGCGGTTGATGATGAGCTGGATGGCCACCGCGCGGCGCACGCTTTCCTCGGTCGGCGTGGTGATCGCCTCGTCGTAGGCGTTGGTGTGCAGGCTGTTGCAGTTGTCGAACAGCGCGTACATCGCCTGCAGGGTGGTGCGGATGTCGTTGAACTGGATCTCCTGCGCGTGCAGCGAGCGACCGCTGGTCTGGATGTGGTACTTCAGCATCTGGCTGCGCTCGTTGGCGCCGTAGCGCTCACGCATGGCGCGCGCCCAGATGCGCCGCGCGACGCGGCCGATCACGGTGTACTCCGGGTCCATGCCGTTGCTGAAGAAAAAACTCAGGTTGGGCGCGAAGTCGTCGATGCGCATGCCACGCGCCAGGTAGTACTCGACGATGGTGAAGCCGTTGCTGAGCGTGAAGGCGAGCTGCGAGATCGGGTTGGCCCCGGCCTCGGCGATGTGGTAGCCGGAGATGCTGACCGAGTAGAAGTTGCGCACCTGGTGGTCGACGAAGTACTGCTGGATGTCGCCCATCATGCGCAGCGCGAATTCGGTGCTGAAGATGCAGGTGTTCTGCGCCTGGTCCTCCTTGAGGATGTCGGCCTGCACGGTGCCGCGCACGCTGCCCAGCGTCTCGGCCTTGATCTTCGCGTAGGTCGCGGCGTCCACCAGCTCGTCGCCGCTGACACCGAGCAGGCCCAGGCCCAGGCCTTCGTTGCCTTCCGGCAGCGCGCCCAGGTATTGCGGACGCTTGCGGCCCTGGTACATCTGCGCGATGTGCGCCTCGGCGGCATGCCAGCGCGCGGCATCGCCGCGCAGGTATTTTTCCACCTGCTGGTCGATGGCGGTGTTCATGAACATCGCCAGGATCATCGGCGCCGGGCCGTTGATGGTCATCGACACCGAGGTTTTCGGATCGCACAGGTCGAAGCCCGAGTAGAGCTTTTTCATGTCGTCGAGCGTGGCGATGGACACGCCCGAGTTGCCGATCTTGCCGTAGATGTCGGGGCGCGGCGCGGGGTCCTCGCCGTACAGCGTCACCGAGTCGAACGCGGTGGACAGGCGCGCGGCCGGCTGGCCGAGGCTGAGGTAATGGAAGCGGCGGTTGGTGCGCTCGGGCGTGCCCTCGCCGGCGAACATGCGCGTGGGGTCCTCGCCGCTGCGCCGGTACGGATACACGCCGCCGGTGTAGGGATAGGCGCCGGGCAGGTTCTCGCGCAGCAGAAAGCGCAACAGGTCGCCCCAGTCGCGGTACTGCGGCGGCGCGATCTTGGGGATCTGCTGGTGGCTGAGCGACTCGCGATAGTTGTCCACGCGGATGGTCTTGCCGCGCACCTGGTATTCGTTGAACGGCGCGGTGACCGCCTGCTTGCGCGCCGGCCACTCGCGCAGCAGGTGCAGCGCTGCGCTGGACAACGCCTTCAGCGCCTCGTTGTAGCGCTGGCGCAGGGTCAGCAGGGTGCGGTCGGTGGGCGCCTCGTGCCGCGGCAAGGCTGCGTTGTCATTCTGCGGCGCAGCCGAAGAATCCGGCGCAACCGCAGCGCCGGCGCGCTGGTCCGCAACCAGGTCCGCCGCGTCGTACGGCTCCAGCGCTTTGGGCAGCCGCGGATCGCCGATTTCGCGCAGCGCCGCGTGGCAGCTTTGCGCCTTGCGCGCCGCCTCGGCCTCGCGCTCGATGCGCGCGTTGATGCCGCGGCCCTGCTCGGCGATCTCGGCCAGGTAGCGCACGCGGGCGCCAGGAATCAGCAGCGTCGCGCGCGGCTCCTTCAGGCTGGTGTCGAGCCTGGGCTGCCAGTCGCAGCCGGGGGAAGAAAGGAAAAAGGGGTCAGAGTCACTTTTCGACCCTGTACCGCCACGCCCTGCCGCGTTCTCGTCCGAAAAGTGACTCTGACCCCCTTTTCCTTTCTCGCGCAGCAACCGGCACAGCTCGACGAACATCCAGGTCATGCCCGGGTCGTTGAACTGGCTGGCGATGGTCGGATAGACCGGCACTTCGTCGTCGCGCAGCTGGAACTTCACGCGGTTGCGCTTCCACTGCTTGCGCACGTCGCGCAGCGCATCCTCGGCGCCGCGGCGGTCGTACTTGTTGAGCACGATGAGTTCGGCGAAATCCAGCATGTCGATCTTCTCGAGCTGGCTGGCGGCGCCGTAATCGCTGGTCATCACGTAGGCCGGCAAATCGACCAGATCGACCACCTCGGAATCGCTCTGGCCGATGCCCGCGGTTTCCAGGATGACCAGGTCGAAATCCTGCGCACGCAGGTACATCAGGCATTCGCGCAGCAGCGCGCTGGTGGCTGCGTGCTGGCGCCGCGTGGCCATCGAGCGCATGAACACGCGCGGGCTGCGCAGCGCGTTCATGCGGATGCGGTCGCCCAGCAGCGCGCCACCGCTGCGCCGCCGCGTGGGGTCCACCGCGAGCACCGCGATACGCATCTCGGGGAAGGCGTGCAGAAAGCGCAGCAGCAGCTCGTCCACCACCGAGGATTTGCCGGCGCCGCCGGTGCCGGTGAGGCCGAGCACGGGAACCGCATGGCGCGCACCGTGCAGCACGGGCATCGCGGTGGCGCTCGACTGCTTGAGCAGCGCGGCCAGTTCGGCCACGGTGTAGGCCCCGCTTTCGATGGCCGAAAGCATGCGGCCGATGCGCGTGTCGTCGATCGACGCCGCGCGCGCGCCGCCCGCATCGCCCGCGCCGGTGGCCGCTGGCGCGGGCGCCGTCCCGCGCTGCTGGCGCGCATGGGCGGCGCGGCGCACGACATCCTCGATCATCGCCACCAGTCCCATGTGCATGCCGTCGTTGGGGTGGTAGATGCGCTCGACGCCGTAGGCCTGCAGCGCGGCGATTTCCTCGGGGGTGATGGTGCCGCCGCCGCCGCCAAACACGCGGATATGCCCGGCACCACGTTCGCGCAGCATGTCGATCATGTATTTGAAGTACTCGACGTGGCCACCCTGGTAGCTGCTGATGGCGATGGCGTCGGCGTCTTCCTGCAGCGCAGCGCGCACCACGTCCTCGACACTGCGGTTGTGGCCAAGGTGGATCACCTCGGCACCCTGCGCCTGGATCAGCCGGCGCATGATGTTGATGGCCGCATCGTGGCCATCAAACAGGCTGGCGGCGGTGATGAAGCGCAGCGGCGCGACACTGGCCGTGGCCGGCTCGGGCCACTGCGGGGCGGGAGTGCTCATGGATTGGGCTCCGCGACAGAATGCGCGCATTTTACGCCCAGGCACCGCCGCGCCGTCCGCTGGCCGCGCCGGGCACCCGTCATGCCCCCCCGGTCAACGCCGCCCGGCCTGCTGCGTTCTCCGATGCGAGCCGCACCGAGCGGCGTCATCCGCGAGTGATTGCCATGCAACTGCACCGCCACATCCTGGTTCCACTGCTGGTCCTCGCCGCGCTGGGCGCGGTGATTGCTCCGACCGCCGAGGCGCGCGGCTACGTGAGCGTGAGCGTGGGCGTTGCGCCGCCGCCGCCGCGTTACGAGCGCGTGATCGTGCGGCGCGGGCACGTGTGGGCGCCGGGCTACTGGCGCTGGGCGCCGCGCGCGCGGCGCTATGTCTGGGTGCGCGGCTACTGGATGCCGGCGCGCCCCGGCTGGCGCTGGGTCGGTCCACGCTGGGTGCCGCGCGGCCCGCACTGGGTGTTCCGCGCCGGCTACTGGACGCGCTGAGAGGCTGTGAATTTTTCAGTCTCTCAGCCCGGCCATGGATGGCCGGACGCGAAGCGGTCACGCAAGTGGCTGCTTCGCGCAGGCGCGTACGCACCTGTGCCGGACGCGCCGATGAAAAATTCCGCACGATGCGGAATTTTTCACAGGCTCTGAGCCCGCCACCATGCGCGCCAGTCCGTTGGTTCTCTGCGCCGTGCTCGCGGCGGTGGCGCTCGGCGGCTGCGTCGTCGCGCCACCACCGCGCGTGGTGTACGTGCGCCCGCCGCCACTGCGCTGCGCCTGGGTACCCGGCCACTGGCGCTGGACGGACGCCGGCTAGCGCATCTGGGTGCACGGTCACTGCCTGCCGATCGACTGAAGCGCAGCGAACCCCGGTGTCACGGGCGCATTGACCGGCCCGCATGCGCGACCGATCATCGCCGGATTCCAAGCCGGAGCGCGCGATGTTCGACGGACTGCGTTTGCGCCACTGGCGTGCCGAAGCCGATGCCGAGGGCATCGTCACGCTCACCCTCGACCGCAGCGACGCCAGCATCAATGCCATGGCGCACGCGGTGCTGGAGGAACTCGACCAGGCGCTCGATCGTCTGCTGATCGAGCCGCCGAAGGGCCTGATCGTCCGTTCCGGCAAGACCGCCGGCTTCATCGCCGGCGCCGACATCCACGAATTCGCGCAGTACGCACAGACCGGCGCGGTGCGCGCGGTGATCGGCTACGGCCAGCGCGTGTACCAGAAGCTGGCCAGCCTGCCCTGCCCCAGCGTGGCGGCGATCCACGGCCACTGCATGGGCGGCGGCACCGAGCTGGCGCTGGCGTGCACGTATCGCGTAGCCAGCAGCGACCCGAAGACGCGCATCGGCCTGCCCGAGGTGATGCTCGGCATCCATCCAGGCTGGGGCGGCAGCGCCCGGCTGCCGCGACTGATCGGCGCGCTGCAGGCGCTGCCGCTGATGCTGACCGGCAAAACCGTGGCCGCCGACAAGGCGCGCGCGCTGGGGCTGGTCGATCGCGTCGCCGAACCCTCAGCCCTGCTGGACGCCGCCCGCCACATGTTGCGCCAGCACCCGGCGCGCGCCTTCGATGTGCGCCTGCGCGCCTGGGCCAGCAACACCTGGATCGCACGCCAGATCCTGGCGCCGATCATGCGCAGACAAACCGCCGCCAAGGTACGCAAGGCCCACTACCCGGCGCCGTTCGCGCTGATCGAGGTATGGCGGCGCGGCGGCGGCAACCTGCAACGGCGCCTCAGGCTCGAGGCCGACTCGGTGGTGCGCCTGGCCGCCACGCCCACGGCGCACAATCTGGTGCGCGTGTATTTCCTGCAGGAACGCCTCAAGGCGCTGGCCGGCGACGCCGCGCACGGCATCGCGCATGTGCACGTGATCGGCGCCGGAGTCATGGGCGGCGACATCGCCGCGTGGTGCGCGTATCGCGGCTTCAGCGTCAGCCTGCAGGACCGCGAGATGAAGATCATCGAGCCGGCGTTGGCGCGCGCCAAGACCCTGTTCGCGAAGCGCCTGAAGACACCCGAGCGCGTGGCCGCCGCGCAGGCCCGGCTGCACGCCGACCCGGATGGCACGCAGGTGGCCGCGGCCGATCTGGTGCTGGAGGCGATCTACGAAAACCTCGAGGCCAAGCGCGCGCTGTACGCCGCCGCGCAGCCCAACCTGCGCGCCAACGCGCTGCTGGCCAGCAACACCTCCAGCATCCCGCTCAATGAATTGGCGCGCGGACTGGGTGCACCCGAGCGCTTCATCGGCCTGCATTTCTTCAACCCGGTGGCGCAGATGCCGCTAGTCGAGGTGGTGCGCCATGCGCGCCTGGCGGCGGACACCGAGCAACGCGCGCTGGCCTTCTGCCGTGCCATCGACAAGCTGCCGCTGCCGGTCAAGGGTACGCCCGGCTTCCTGGTCAACCGCATCCTCATGCCGTACCTGCTCGAGGCCATCCGTGCGCTGGGCGAAGGCATCCCCGGCGCGCTGCTGGATCGTGCCGCGCGCGGCTTCGGCATGCCGATGGGACCGATCGAACTGGCCGATACGGTGGGCCTGGACGTGGCCGCCTCGGTGGGCCAGGAGCTGGCGCCGTTTCTCGGCCTGGAGCTGCCGCAGGGCGTGTCACGCCTGCTCGATGCCGGCAAGCGTGGCAAGAAGGACGGCCAAGGATTTTATCGCTGGCAGGATGGAAAACCCGTCAAGCCCGATGTGCCCAAGGACTACCGGGCGCCGGACGATCTGGAGCTGCGCCTGATCGCGCCGCTGCTCAACGAGGCCGTGGCGTGTCTGGCCGAGGGCGTGGTCGACGACGCCGACCTGCTCGATGCCGGGGTGATCTTCGGCACCGGTTTCGCGCCGTTCCGCGGCGGCCCGATCACCTACATCCGCAGCATCGGCGCCGACACGCTGCACGCGCAACTGCAGGCGCTGGCGACCACGCACGGCCCACGCTTCGCGCCGCGCCCCGGCTGGGACCATCCGGCGCTGCGCGCAATCGCCTGAGCACTCAGAAGTTCTTGCGCAGGGTCAGATACACGCCGCGCCGCTGCGCATACTGCGGCGCCAGGCCGACGCCCAGACCGGTGCCGTTGCGCAGCTCGATGACGCGATCCAGCGCATTGACCAGTGCCAGGCGCGCATGCACCGTGCCCAGCTCCGGCAGGTCGAAACGCCGGCCCACACTGAGGTTGAGCTGGAACCAGCCGGGCATGGTCTGGGTGTTGGCGAAACCGGCGCGCAACCCCGAGCTGTACATGAAATCGAAGCCGGCCGTGGTGCCCGTGGCAAAGCGGTAATCCAGGCCGCCCGAGCCGGTCAGGCGCGGCGCGTGGTCGAGCAGGATCCAGTGATCGGCGATGTAGCTGACCTCGGCCGGCGACCAGTTGTACTGTCCCGAGGCGATGACCTTGGCGCGCGCCATGTCCACCGCGGCGTTGAGGTAGGCATGCAGCGGGCCATGCTGCCAGTTGGCGGTGAACTCGACGCCGTGATTGCGCCCGTAGCCATAGTTGAAATCGGCGAAGATCAATGCGGTGCCGAACTGGCCCACGTCCAGCGTGTCACGGGTCTGGCTGAAATACGCGTCGAGGCCGAGGGTGAGATTCGCGTCCGGCGCCCACTGCACGCCGGCGTCGTAGTAATTCTCGCGCATGGCGCGCACGTCGGTGTTGCTGTTGCCGGGTTGCTGGTTGGTGGTGCCCGCGAACTCGGCCAGATCGGTGGTGGTGATCAGCCCCGGCGCCGGCGGCGAGAAGTAGCGCGCATAGCCCGCATGCAGCGTCCACTGGTTGTCGAGCTGATACACCAGACCCAGGCGCGGGCTGATCTGACTCTCGTCCAGGAAACCGCTGATGCGGTCGTAGCGCAGGCCGCCGTTGAGGGTAAGCCGGTCGCTGGCATTCCACTGATCCTGTACGTAGGCCGAGGCGGTGCGCGCCAGCAGGACGTGGTTGTCGAGCAGCGTGAACGGCACAGCGCTGGTCTGGTTGCCCGCGGCATCGGCGGCGAATACGCGCGCGGTGTTGTCCTGCACGCCGCGCTGGAAGTCGCCGAAGAAACCGTAGCGCACGGTGTTGCGCAGCCCCAGCGGGGTGGCGAAATCGGCCTGCAGGGTATCGGCGCGGTTGCTGCGCATCACCGTGGCGGCGACACCCAGATACATCAGGTCACCGATCGGATCGGGCAGATAATCGACCTGGCTGTAGCGCTGTCCCGCGGAGATCTGGTAATCCGTGTTGCCCAGCTTGCCCTGCAGCGACAGCACCGCGAAGCGCGTCAGTTCGTTCTGGTTCTCGTTGAGGTCAGCCGAGGGATAGCTGCTCACGCCCGCCAGTTGATACAGCGCCGGCTGGCCCGGATTGGGCGGGATCTGGAAGCGATTGTCGCTGACGCCGGCGAGCAGGCTGATGCGCGCGTGCGCGTTGATCAGGTAGGTCAGATCGCCGAACCCGTTGCCCTGCCAGGTGCGGTCATGCAGCGTGTGCCGCGCCGCGGTCGGCGCGGAGATGCCGAGGTCATCGCGCAGATAGCTGCCGGAGAAAAACCAGCTCCAGCGTCCGCGGTGGCCGTGCACATCGAGAAACGGCGCGATGTGACCGTTGCTGCCCGCGGTCACGCCCACGCTGCCGCCGTTGCCCAATTGCGCGCCCGAGCGCGTGTCGATGCTGATCACGCCGGCGGTGCGCAAGCCGTACTGCGCCGGCAGCGCGCCATCGAGCAGGCTGACGCTCTTGATGATGCGCGTGTCCAGCGTCTGGCCGAACCCGGCGATGCTCTCCGGCAGGATCACGCCATTGATGCGGTACTGGATGTTGGCCATGTTGCCGCGGATGTGCAGTTGCCCGAACGAATCGCGCACCACGCCGGGCGCCTGCAGCAGCACCTCGTTGAGCGGCGTGGCGCGGCCCAGCGGCAACGCCTTCAGCGCCTGCGCGGTGAACAGGTACAGGCTGCTGCCGGTGGATGGCGAAAGCTGGTTGCGCGCCTGGTCCAGCGCCGCCGTCACCTTGACCGTGGCCAGTTGCGGCGCGCTTTCCCGCGCCGCGTGCGGGCGCCGGCCGGCGTCCTGCGCCTGCACCTGCGCCGCGCACAGGATCATGCCCATGGCGCAGCCCAGGGACTGCAGATGCAGCGTCCGCGCAAGCTGTCGGCGCATGGGGAATTCCGTTGTCGGGGGTGCCACGAATGCTAGCGAGGCTCGCGCTGCCGTTGTTATACAGTTCCGAGATCTATCCAGACTTTTGCCAGCAAAAAGCTTGCTTGAAACCGAATCGATTTAGCCCACACCCATCAACCCCGGTGATACGGATGCCCGGCCAGCAAGCTGGCGGCGCGATACAACTGCTCGGCCACGATCACGCGCACCAGCATGTGCGGCAAGGTCAGCGGGCCCAGTGACCAGCGCGCGTGCGCGCGTTGCAGCACCGTGTCGTCGAGCCCCTCGGCGCCACCGATCAGCAGATACACATCGCGTCCACCCATACGCCAGGCGGCCATGCGCTCGGCCAGTTGCTCGCTGGACCACGGCGTGCCGCGCGCATCCAGAGCGATGATCCATGCTTCGCGGGGCAATGCCGCCAGCAGCGCCTCGGCCTCGGCCGCCCGGGTCTGTGCCGGACTCAGCGCCTTGCCGCGCGCCAGACGGATCTCGCGCAGCTGCAGCGGCAGCCACGGCGCCAGACGCTTCTGGTATTCGGCGAAACCCTGGGCCAGCCAGTCGGGCATGCGCTCGCCGACGCTGAGCAGGTGGGCGCGCATGCCGGAACGGCGGGTGCCGTGCGCGTCAGGACGCGGCGGCGTCCGCGCCCGGCACTTCGACGCCCCACATGCGCTCGAGTCCGTAGAACTCGCGGATGCGCGGCAGCATCACGTGCACGATCACATCGCCGAGATCCACCAGCACCCACTCGGCCTCGGTCTGGCCTTCCACGCCCAGCGGCAGCATGCCGGCCTTCTTGACGAAGCGCACGACCTCGTCGGCCAGCGCCTTGACGTGGCGCGTGGACGTACCGGAGGCGATCACCAGGGTGTCGGCGATGGAGGTCTTGCCGCGCACGTCGATCACGCGCACCTCCTTGGCCTTGAGCTCATCCAGCGCGTGCAATACATAACCGCGCAGGGTATCGGAATCGGGGGCGGCATCGATGACGGCGGAAACGGCGGCGGTGCTCAATGCGGGAAATCCTGATCAGGCGCGGGAATGCGCGCGGCCAGTATAGGCCGGCATCAGAGCCTGTGAAAAATTCACAGCCTGTCAGAGCGGCGGCATGCGATACGGCGCCAGCAGCGCGGCATCGGCCAGCAGCGCATCCGGCAGCAGATAGCGCGGCTCGCGCCCCGCCGCCAGCAGCGCGCGCACCTGCGAAGCGCTGATCTCCAGCGCGCTGACGCGCAGACTGAACATGGCGCCCGCCGCCGCGGCGCGCAGCGCCGCCGGCGCTGCGACCGCGCGCTGCCGCCATTGCCGTTGCAGGCTGTCGGGCCACGGCGGCCGGCTGGCCGGCCGCGTCAGCACCACGATGTGCGCCAGATCGAACAACTGCATCCAGCGATCCCAGCTCGGCAATCCGGCGCAGGCGTCCTCGCCCAGCAGCAGGATCAGCGGACGCTGCGTGCCGTACTCGGCGCGCAGCGCGGACAGCGTATCGACGCTGTACGACGGGCCCGGCCGCGCCAGCTCGCGCAAGTCCAGCCCGAGACGATCCTGCCCGGCCAGCGCCGCGCGCAGCAGCGCCACGCGCGCGGCGGCGCTGGCCAGCGGTTGCGGACGATGCGGCGGCACGCGCGCCGGCAGCAGGCGCACCTCGGCATCCAGTTGTTCCGCCGCTTCCCAGGCCGCGCGCAAATGACCAAGATGCACCGGATCGAAGGTGCCACCGAAAATCGCCAGCGGGCGCGGCGCGGGGGTGGCCACGCCGCGGCTCAGGCCAGCGCAGCCGCGGCGCGCGGCTGCATCAGCACCACCAGCAGGCGCTCGAACTCGCGCCATGGGTCGCCCGTTTCGCGGCCCTTGACCATGCGCTCGATGCGTCCGGCCCAGACCAGCGCGCGCTGCCAGAAGCGCGCCTGCGGCGCGCGCGCCAGCGCGCGTTTGAACTGCGCGGCGCGCGCCTGCCACAAATGCTCGGCACGTATCGCCGCATCGACATCGCGCGCAGCGGCCAGACGCGCGGCGATGCCGAGCTGCAGATTCAGCAGGCCCAGCAACGGCAGCACCTCCTCGCCCTCGGCGCGCAGCCCGGCGAGGATATGCAGCGCGCGCGGCGCGGCACCGGCCAGCACCGCGTCGATCAACTGGAACGCGTCGTAGCGTGCGCTGTCGCTGACCAGTTGTTCCAGCGTCTCGCGGTCCAGGCGCGTGCCGGCATCCAGCAGCAGCGCCAGCTTGTCGATCTCCTGCGCGCCGGCCAGCAGGTTGCCCTCGGTGCGCGCCGCCAGCCAGTCCAGCGCTTCCATCTCGGCCGACAGCCCGCGCGCGGCCAGGCGCTGGCCCAGCCAGTTGGGCAGCTCCTGCGCGCGCGGCGCCTGCAGATGCACGGCGATGCCGCCGCGTTCGATGGCCTGCGACCAGGCGGCCTCGTGCTTGCGGCTCCAGTCCTGGCTGCTGATCAGCAGCACGGTGTCCGGCGGCGGCGCTGCGCACCACGCCACGATGGCCTCGGCGCCGTCCTTGCCCGGCTTGCCGGTCGGCACACGCAGATCGATCAGGCGGCGCGTGGCGAACAGCGACAGGCCGGCACCGGCGCGTGCCAGGTCGTCCCAGTCGAAGCCGGCCTCGACATCGAAACGCGTGCGCTCGCTGTATCCCAGCGCGCGTGCGCGAGCGCGCGCGGCGTCGGCGGCTTCCAGCACCAGCAATTCATCGCCGGCCAGCAGGATGACCGGCGGCAAATCCGCCGCCGCCAGCGCGCGCGACCAGTCGCCAGCGCCGTGCATCTCAGTCGTGTCCGGGTGCCGACGCTGCGCTGGACGCCGCCGCCGGCGTGCCGACCACGCTGCCACCCTGCGCCTGCAGGCGCATCAGGATGGCCTGCGCCATGTCGTCGACCAGGCTGCGCTGGATCTGCTCCTGCTGCCCGGCGTTGCCGATGACCTGGGTCGGGCTGAAGTTGAAATCGCGCGACATGCGCACCGTCTGCAGCGGCACCAGCAGCTTGCCATCCGTGCCAAGCACCTCGAACTCGACGCGGTAATACACCACGTACTCGCTGACACTGGCATAACCGGTCAGCGTCAGCGCCTGCGTGTTGAAACTGTTCACCGGCACGCGCAGCGTGGCGATGCCGGGACCGCCGTGATCCTCCAGCGTGACGCCGGACAGGCGCAGCGCGGTGGCCAGTTGCCGGGTCAAGGCGTTGTCACCGGAAACATCCAGATGCATGCGCTGCAGCGCCGGCGCCAGTTGCGCGCTGCGGCGCAGATGAAACCCGCAGCCACTCAGCAGCAACGCGCTCAGCGTCAGCAGAACCAGGCGGCGAAGCATCGGCATGTTCATGCGCGTCGGCGTGTGCGGCGAAGGAAGCCGCATGATAACCGCGGCGCGCGTGCAACGGCCCGCGGCGCTCAGGGCGTGACCAGCAGCCGCTCGGCGATGGCGGAAAACAGTCCCGGCAGACGTTCGAGCTCATCCAGTGCGATGTGCTCATCGACCTTGTGGATGCTGGCGTTGAGCGGGCCCAGTTCCACCACCTCGGCGCCCAGCGGGGCGATGAAGCGCCCATCCGAGGTGCCGCCGCCGGTGCTCAGTTCGGGCTTGATGCCGAGTTGCTGCTGCAGCACCGCGCACACCGCGCGTCGCAGCGGGCCGTCCTGGGTGAGAAATGGCGTGCCGCTCTGGCGCCAGTCGATCTGGTAATCGAGACCATGCCGGCGCAGCACCGACTCCAGCCGCGCGCGCAATTCCTCTGGCGTGCTGGCGGTGCCGTGGCGGAAATTGAATACGGCCTGCAGCGTGCCGGGAATCACGTTGTCGGCGCCGGTGCCGGCGTTGAGGTTGGAGATCTGGAAGCTGGTCGGCGGAAACGCCAAGTTGCCGGCGTCCCAACGCATCGCGGCCAACTCGGCCAGCGCTGGCGCGGCCTGGTGGATGGGGTTGCGCGCCTTCTCCGGATACGCCACGTGGCCCTGCACGCCGCGTACCCGCAGCGTGCCGGTGAGCGAACCGCGCCGGCCGATGCGGATCAGATCGCCCAGGCGCTCACGCGAGGACGGTTCGCCGACCACGCACCAGTCGATGCGCTGCCCGCTCTCGCGAAAATGCTGCGCCACGCGGCGCACACCGTGCTCGGCGATGCCCTCCTCGTCGCTGGTCAGCAGCAGCGCCACGCTACCGGCGTGGTGCGCATGCCGCGCGACAAAATCCTCCAGCGCCACGCACATCGCCGCCACGCTGCCTTTCATGTCGGCGGCGCCGCGCCCATACAACCTGCCGTCGCGCACAACGGGCTCGAACGGCGGGCTCGCCCAGGCCGATTCCGGTCCGCTGGGCACCACATCGGTATGCCCGAGGAACACCAGCACCGGACCATCGCCACCATGCGTGGCCCACAGGTTTTCGACCTCGCCGAAAGGCAGCGCCGTGCAGCGAAACCCCGCACGCGCCAGCCGCGCCGCGAGCAGCGCCTGGCAACCGGCATCGTCCGGCGTCACCGAACGACGGCGGATGAGCTCCTGGGCAAGTTCGACGACGTCCGACACGACTCCTCCGACGCGCATGCGCGGGCCATGGCCTGGCCACTGCGCAAGCATCCGCAGGCAGCATGACGAACGCAAGCACCATGGCATGAGGCCAGCGCTCCCGATCCCGTATCCGCCGCATGCGACGACGCCATGGCGGGTGCGCACCGCCGCGGCCGGCGCCGCGACGCCGCCACCGCGCAACCTTACCGGTTCATTACGGCGTGCGCGGGCGATCGATCTTGTCATCGTGCGCAGGCCAGACTTGCGCACCACGTCCGGCTCTACCGAGGAATCCCGCCATGCATGCCCTGGTTTCGCGCCTCCCACACCTCGCTTTGCTCAGCCTGCTCGCCTTGCCGATGGCGGCCGCGGCGACGCCGCCGGCCACCACGCTGCTGCGCATTCCCGGCGGCGCGCAGGGCCTGGGTTTCGACGACATCGGTTACGTCGCCGCGCTGGATCGCATCGTGGTGCCGGCCGCGCAAAGCGGCGCGCTGGTGCTGATCGATCCGCGCGATGACGCACTGCGTGTGCTGCCCGGCATCACCCCGGCCGGTGGCGCCGGCAAGGGGCACGACGCCGGCACCACCTCGGCCAGCTATGGCGCGGGCCTGCTGTTCGCCAGCGACCACGACGCACAGGCGCTGCTGGCGGTGAATCCGGTCAGCGGCACGGTCGTTGCGCGCGCCGCGCTGGCCGCGCAGCCCGACTACGTACGCTACGTGGCGCCGCTCCGGCAGGTGTGGGTGAGCGAGCCGCACGCACGCCAGATCGAGCGCTTCGCGGTCAGCACGGGCGCACATCCGGCGCTGCGCCGGCTGGGCGTGATCGCGGTGCCGGGCGGCCCCGAGTCGCTGCTGATCGACGCCGGCACGGGCATGGCCTACACCAACCAGTGGCGCGACCACACCCTGGCAATCCCGCTGCGCGATCCGCACGTGGCCGCACGCTGGCCCAATACCTGCACCGGCAGCCGCGGCCTGGCGCTGGATGCCGCGCAACACACGCTGTTCGTCGGTTGCCAGGAAGGCAAGGTGGTGGCGCTCGATCTCGACGCCAACGGCAGGATCATCGCCAGCGCGCCGGTGGGCGCGGGCGTGGACATCATCGCCTGGAATCCGCTGCTCCGGCATCTGTATGCGCCAGGCGCGATCAGCGCAACCATGACCGTGCTGGGCTACGACGGCCACGGGTTCACCGCCCGCGCCAGCGTGCCCACCGCCGCGCACGCCCACTGCGTGACCACGGATGCGCGCCACCAGGCATATGTGTGCGATCCCGGCGCCGGCGCGCTGCTGCTGTACCGCGACCCGCGCTGACGACCCGAGCCAACGCCGCGGCGCATCGCAGCGCGCGCGACACTGTCAAGCTTGCCGCTCCCGTGGGCGCTGGCTAGGCTCTCGTGATTGCATCACGCGGATCGCCATGAGCCCGGGCTTCATCCATCTGCACGTCCACAGCGAATACGCGCTGACGGACTCGATCATCCGCATTCCCGACAAGCCCGAGTACGGCGATCCGGCCACCGCGCCACGGCCCAACCTGATCAGCCACGCGCGCCGGCTGGGCCTGCCGGCGCTGGCGCTGACCGACGACAGCAACCTGTTCGCGCTGATCAAGTTCTACAAGGCGGCGCAGGCCAATGGCATCAAGCCGATCGCCGGTTGCGACATCTGGCTGCGCCACGACGGCCACGGCGAGGCGCGGCGCCTGACCCTGCTGTGCCAGGACCACGCCGGTTATCTGAATCTGTCGCGACTGATCTCGCGCGCCTGGCGCGAGGGCCAGCAGGGCGGCCGCGCGATCGTCGCCGAGCACTGGCTGGATGGCGCCAGTGACGGCCTGATCGCCCTCGCCGGCCATGCCAGCGCGCTGGCGCAAAGCGCACTGACCGATCAAGCCGACAGCGTGCTGCTGCAGCGCCTGCGCCAACGTTTTCCCGAGCGCCTGTATCTGGAGCTGACGCGCTGCGGACGCGCGCACGAAGAAGACTGGATCGGCGCCGCGCTGGCGCTGAGCGCGCGCCACGACCTGCCGCTGCTGGCCAGCAACGACGCGCGTTTTCTCGAACGCGAGGATTTCGAGGCGCACGAGGCGCGCGTGTGCATCCAGCAGGGCCGCGTGCTGGCCGATCCCAAACGCCCGCGCGAGTACAGCCCCGAGCAGTACCTGAAATCCACGCGCGACATGCGCGCGCTGTTCGCCGATTTGCCCGAGGCGCTGGACAACAGCGTCGAATTGGCCAAGCGCTGCAACCTCGAACTGCACTTCGGCACCTATCACCTGCCCGCGTTCCCGACCCCGCCGGGGGTCACGCTGGAGCAACACATCAGCGCCAGCAGCAGCACGGGCCTGGCGCAGCGCCTGGCGCGCCACGGCGCGGCCGGCACGCACACCGAGGCCGATTACCACGCGCGCCTGCGTACCGAGCTGGACGTGATCGTGCGCATGGGTTTCGCCGGTTATTTCCTGATCGTGGCCGACTTCATCAACTGGGCCAGGCGCAACGACATCCCGGTGGGTCCGGGGCGCGGCTCCGGCGCCGGCTCGGTGGTGGCCTGGGCGCTGGGCATCACCGACCTGGACCCGCTGCAGTTCGGGCTGCTGTTCGAGCGTTTCCTCAATCCCGAACGCGTATCCATGCCGGATTTCGACGTGGACTTCTGCATGGACCGCCGCGACGAGGTGATCGATTACGTGGCGCGCAGCTATGGCCGCGACCAGGTCAGCCAGATCATCACCTACGGCAGCATGGCGGCCAAGGCCGTGGTGCGCGATGCCGGGCGCGTGCTTGGTCACGGTTACACCTTCGTCGATTCGATCGCCAAGCTCATCCCCAACGCACTGGGCATCTGTCTGGCCGATGCGCTGGGCGAATCCGATGAAGCCGCGAAAAGGCCGGATCTGGTTTCCGCCGAGCTGGTGCAGCGCAACCGCGACGAGGACGAGGTGCGCGAGCTGCTGCGGCTGGCGCGCACGCTCGAGGACCTGGTGCGCAATGCCGGCAAACACGCCGGCGGCGTGGTGATCGCGCCGGGCCCGCTCACCGATTACTCGCCGCTGTACGCCGAACCGGGCGGCGGCGGCCTGGTCACGCAGTTCGACAAGGACGACGTCGAGGCCGTGGGCCTGGTCAAGTTCGACTTCCTCGGCCTGCGCACGCTGACCATCATCGACTGGACGGTGAAGGCCATCAATGGACGTCGCACCGGGTCCGGCGAAGCGCCGCTGGACATCACGCGACTGCCGCTGGATGACCCCGCGCCCTACGAGCTGCTCAAGCACGCGCGCACCGTCGCGGTGTTCCAGTTCGAATCGCCGGGCATGCAGCGCATGCTCAAGGAAGCCAAGCCGGACCGCTTCGAGGACATCATCGCGCTGGGCGCGCTGTTCCGCCCCGGCCCGATGGACCTGATCCCCAGCTTCGTCGCGCGCAAGCACGGCCGCGAGCCGGTGACTTATCCCGACGCGCGCGTCGAGCCGATCCTGCGCGAGACCTACGGCATCATGGTCTACCAGGAGCAGGTGATGCAGATGGCGCAGATCGTCGGCGGCTATTCGCTGGGCAACGCCGATCTGCTGCGCCGCGCGATGGGCAAGAAGAACATCGAGCAGATGGCCAGGGAACGCGCCAAGTTCATCGCCGGCGCGGCCGCGCACGGGGTCGAGGAAAACAAGGCCGATGCGATCTTCGACCTGATGGAGAAGTTCGCCGGCTACGGCTTCAACAAGTCGCACGCCGCGGCCTATGCGCTGGTCAGCTACCAAACCGCGTGGCTGAAGGCGCATTACCCGGCCGAGTTCATGGCCGCGACGTTGTCCTCGGACATGGAGAAAACCGACAAGATCGTCACCTTCCTCGACGAATCGCGCGCGCTGGGCTTGAGCATGCTGCCGGCGGATGTCAACGCTTCGGCGTGGATGTTCGTGGCGGTGGATGCGCGCAACATTCGCCATGGCCTGGGCGCGCTCAAGGGCGTCGGCCGCGCGGTCAGCGAAGCCATCGCGGCGGAGGCCGCGCGCCAGCCATTTCGCGATCTCGGTGATCTGTGCCGGCGCGTGGGCAGCACGCGCGTCAACAAGCGTGTGCTGGAAGCGCTGATCCAGTCCGGCGCCTGCGACGCGCTGGACGCCGATCGCGCCACGCTGTGGGCGCAGATCCCCGACGCCTTGAAAGCCGCCGAGCAGCATGCGCGCGCCGCCAGCGCCGGGCAGCACGGCCTGTTCGGCGGCGATGACGATGCGCCCGAGCCGCTGCCGCGCCCGCGCGTGCCGGCGTGGACGCTGGAGCAGCGCCTCAACGGCGAGCGCGCGATTCTGGGCTTTTATCTCAGCGGTCACCCCACCGATGCCTGGCGCAGCCTGTTCGCGCAACTGGTGCCCTGCGCGCTGGGTGACATCGCCAGGGAGTGGAAGCCGCCACCCGAGGCGCGCAACGGGCGTCCGCTGGATGTCGCCTGGACCGCCGCCGGGCAAGTCGTCGACGTGCGCCGCCGCCGCGACGACCTGGCCATCGTGCAACTGGAGGACGCCAGTGGCAGCCTCGAGGTCATCGTCGCGCAGGAAGTTCTGCAGGAAGCCCAGGCGCTGCTGGTGCCGGGTGCGCTGCTGGTGGTCGAGGGTGGGCTGCGCATGAGCGATTTCGGTCTCGGCCTGCGCGCGCGGCGCGTGCACACGCTGGACGACATCTGCCGGCGCCGTGGCCGCCTGCTGCGCGTGCAGGTGCAGGACGTGCAGCGCGGTTTCGCAGCGGCGCTGTCCAGCGCACTGGCGGCGTGGCGCGGCGGCAGCGCGCGCGTATTGCTCACCGGCTATCGCAATGCGCAAGGCCAGGCCGACGTGCTGCTCGACGATACCTGGGCGGTGACCGCGCACCCGGATCTGCTGCGTGCGCTGGCGCAGATGCCGGGCGTGATGCAATGCGAGTTGCTGCTCGCGCGCGGCACCGAAGGTTGATTCTTCGATGCGGGACCTGCCGTTATACTACCGGCCTTTCTTGTCGAACGGCCTCGAATGAACCCGAACTTCCTCGATTTCGAGCAGCCGCTGGCCGAGTTGCAGTCGCGCATCGAGGCCTTGCGCCAGACCGGCGCGGGGCAGGCGCTGGATCTGGATGAAGACCTGGTCAAGCTCGAGGACAAATTGCGCAAGCGCACCGCGGAGATCTTTCGCGAGCTGACGCCGTGGCAGATCACCCAGCTCTCGCGCCACCCGGCGCGGCCGTACACGCTGGATTATCTCGGCGCGATCATGCGCGAGTTCCACGAACTGGCCGGCGACCGCTTCTACGCCGACGACGCCGCCATCGTCGGCGGTCTGGCACGGCTGGAAGACACTCCGGTCATGGTGATCGGCCACCAGAAAGGTCGCGACACGCGCACCAAGATCCGCCGCAACTTCGGCATGCCGCGCCCCGAGGGCTACCGCAAGGCGCTGCGCCTGATGCAGACCGCCGAGCGCTTCGGCGTGCCGATCCTGACCTTCATCGACACACCCGGCGCCTACCCCGGCGTCGGCGCCGAGGAGCGCGGCCAGTCCGAGGCGATCGCGCGCAACCTGCTGGAAATGGCCGCACTGAAGGTGCCGATCATTTGCACGGTGATCGGCGAGGGCGGCTCCGGCGGCGCGCTGGCCATCGGCGTCGGCGACCGCACGCTGATGCTCGAATACAGCACCTACTCGGTGATCAGTCCCGAAGGCTGCGCCTCGATCCTGTGGAAAAGCGCCGACAAGGCCAGGGACGCCGCCGAACAACTGGGCCTGACCGCGCCGCGCCTGCTCGAACTGGGCCTGGTCGACTCCGTCATCCCCGAGCCGCTGGGCGGCGCGCACCGCGACCCCGAGGCGATGGCCGCGACACTGAAAAAAGTGCTGCTGGATACGCTGCGCGAAGTCATGCGAATCCCCACCACGGAGTTGCTCGAGCGCCGCTACCAGCGCCTGCGCGGCTACGGCGCCTACAGCGAAGGCTGAGTTCGCGCGCCAGTGGTTCACCCTGCTTGATCGCACGTCCTGCGTGAATGGGAACCCGCGCCGCGGCAGCGACACGGAACAGGGCAACCTTGCCAGGCGCCACGCAAGAACAGGCGCTCACGCGCAACACGCGCTCAGGCAAGTGCATACCCCCAAGCCGCGCCATGCACCCATCATCGGCAACGCGCGCCGAAACTCAGGCCGCCGCGCGCGTCTGCAGGCGTTCGATCAGCGCATCGGCGAAGCGCTCGCTGCTGCCGCTGCCGCCCAGATCCGGGGTCATGCGCGGGTCGGCCGCCGCCAGCGTGGCGCGGATCGCCGCGCGCACGCGCGTGCCCTGCGCCACTAGATCGAGATGATCGAGCATGTCGGCCGCGGCCAGCAGCAGCGCGCAGGGATTGGCGATGCCCTTGCCGGCGATGTCCGGCGCCGAGCCGTGCACGGCCTCGAAAATCGCCGCGCCGCTGCCGATGTTGGAGCCCGGCGCCAGACCCAGGCCACCGACCAAGCCGGCGCAGAGATCGGACAAAATGTCGCCAAACAGGTTGGTGGTGACGATCACGTCGAACTGCTCGGGGCGCATCACCAGTTGCATGCAGGTGTTGTCCACGATCATCTCGTTGCAGGCGATCTCGGGGTAATCCCTGGCGATCTCGCGCGCCACGTTGAGGAACAGGCCCGAGGTGGTCTTCATGATGTTGGCCTTGTGCACCACGGTGACCTTCTTGCGGCCCTTGCGCCGCGCCAGCTCGAAGGCATAGCGCACGATGCGCTCGGAGCCGCGCCGCGTGATGCGGATGATCGACTGCGCGGTTTCGCCGTCGGCCGACACCGTCTGGCCCTCGCTGAGGTAGGCACCCTCGGTGTTCTCGCGCACGGTGAGGATGTCGATGCCGCTGTAGCGCGCCTTGGTGTTGGGGAAGCTGATCGCCGGGCGCACGTTGGCATACAGGTCGAAGCGCCGGCGCAGTTCGACATTGAGCGACGAGAAGCCATCGCCGATGGGCGTGGTCAGCGGACCCTTCAAGGCCACGCCGCAGGCACTGATCGCATCCAGCGTGGCTTGCGGCAGCAGCTCGCCCTGTGCTTCCAGCGCGGCCATGCCGGCTTCGGCGAAACGGTAGTCCAGACCGCAGCGCAGGCTGTCGAGCACACGCAGTGTGGCCTGCACGATCTCCGGGCCGATGCCGTCGCCGCGAATCACCGCAATGGTCTTGCTCATGGAATGCACCTCGGGGCACATATGCGCCCGCACAGCCCGCCATTATCGGCGAGGGCGGCGGTCGCGCTCAAGGCACGCCGGCAGCAGCGCACAGCGCGGGTTTACCCGCAGCGGCGGCTGCGGCAGACTCGCGGCTCATCGAGGAGGCCCGCGTGTCGTCGTCCAGCATTCTGCTTGCCAGCGCCGGCGCACTCCTGCTGCTCGCGCTTGGCGCCATGTTGCAACTGCTGCGGCTGCGCCGCCGCGGTGCGCTGCTGCAGGATCTGCACGCGCTGGCCGATGCGCAGGAAACCGCGTTGCGCGCGCTGCGCACGCAACTGGCCTCGGCACACGCCGAGATCATCACGCTCACCGATCAACCTGCGCCGTACGCCGACGCGGCCGCGTTCACCGCCGCGCTGCGCGAGCAACTGGCGCATCGCCTTTGGCTGCGCGACCACGCCGCGCGCGCACCGCTGCCCGAGTTGCGCCAGGCGCTGCGCGATTGGCGTGGCAGCGCGCGCGCGCTCAGCGAGGATGCCGCCGCGCTGCGCGCCGCGCAGCACGAACTGACCCGCGCCAGTCACCAAGGCATCTCTCCAAGCCCATGAATCGCAGCCTGATCCTCGCCTCGACCTCGTCCTATCGCGCCATGCTGCTGCGCCGGCTGCTCGACGACTTCCAGCAGATCGCGCCGGATTGCGACGAGCATGCCCTGCCCGGCGAGGCGGTGGCCGCGCAGGCGCAGCGTCTGGCCGCGGCCAAGGCCGCGAGCGTGGCCGCACGCCATGCCGATGCGCTGGTGCTGGGCTCGGACCAGCTTGCCGAACTGGATGGCCAAGCCGTAGGCAAGCCCGGCACGCATGCTGCCGCGCACACGCAGCTCGCCGCCGCCAGCGGCCGCACGCTGCGGTTTCATACCGCGTGGTGCCTGCTCGACGCGGCCTCCGGCCAGCGCTGGCAGGGCTGCGATGTGACCCGCGTAAACTTCCGCGCGCTGGCAGCGCCCGAGATCGAGCGCTATCTGCAGCGCGAACGCCCCTACGACTGCGCCGGCAGCTTCAAGAGCGAAGGTCTGGGCATCGCCTTGTTCGAGCGCATCGACAGCAGCGATCCGACGGCGCTGATCGGCCTGCCGCTGATCGCGCTGGCGGCGGCGCTGCGCGCGGCGGGCCTGCCGGTGCCCTGAGCGGCTGGGAACAAATCGCCCACCCGCTGCGACCGTCGCCAAACGCCCATGCCGACGGCGGTCGAATTTTTCCCAGCCACTGAGCCCGCACGCCCGCATCCTCACGCGCAGCACACCCGACACCGCGCGGTCACCGCTAGACTCGATCTTCCCAGCACTCCCGGATCGCCCGCATGCCCGATTCCAGCCCACAAGCCGACCTGGCACCGCTCGCGCGACTGCCACCTGCGCTGGCGCAGGTCAACGCGCTGGTACTGGGCAAGGCGCATGTCGTGCGCCTGGGCTTCGCCTGTCTGCTGGCCGGCGGGCATCTGCTGCTGGAGGACATCCCCGGCGTCGGCAAGACCACGCTGGCGCACGCGCTGGCGGCGACCTGCGGGCTGGGCTTCCAGCGCGTGCAGTTCACCAGCGACCTGACCCCGGCCGACATCATCGGTGTCGGCATCTACGAGCAGGAGCAGCGCCGCTTCAAGTTCCACCCGGGGCCGCTGTTCACCGAGCTGCTGCTGGCCGACGAGATCAATCGCGGCACGCCCAAGGTGCAAAGCGCGCTGCTCGAAGCCATGGCCGAGGGTCAGGTGAGCGTGGAGGGTGAAACGCGTGCGCTGCCGGGGGTATTCACGGTGATCGCCACGCAGAATCCGCTGGACCTGGCTGGCACGTTTCCGCTGCCGGACTCGCAACTGGACCGTTTCCTGATGCGTCTCAGCCTGGGCTATCCGGATGCCGCGGCCGAGCGTGCGCTGCTGACCGGCGGCGAGCGCCGTGTGCTGCTGCGCGAAACCAGGTCCGTGCTCACCGCCGCCGACTTGCTGGCGCTGCGCGAGCGCGTGCGCGCGGTCGGCGCCAGCCCCGCCGTGCTCGAATACCTGCAGGCGCTGCTCGGCGCCAGTCGCGATCATCCCGAGATTCGCGTCGGCCTGTCGCCGCGCGCCGGACTGGCGCTGCTGGCCGCGGCGCGCGCCTGGGCGCTGCTCGGCGGACGCAGCTACGTGATGCCCGAGGACGTGCAGGCGGTGTTCATCGCGGTGGCCGCGCATCGCCTGCAACCGCAGCGCAATGCCGAGCGCGTGGCGCTGGCCAGCGCGCTGCTGGCCGAGGTCAGCGTGCGCGCATGAGCCTGCTGGCGTCGCTGCGCGCGCGCCTCGCGCGGCGTCACCCCAGCCTGCTGCGCCAGCGTCCGCGCGAGGCGCTGCCGATCGAACTCGGCCAGCGCCGCATCTACGTGGTGCCCACGACCTTCGGCATCGGCTTCGGCGCCATGCTCATCGTCATGCTGCTGGGCGCGCTGAACTACAACAACAACGCCGCGCTGCTGCTCACCTGTCTGCTCGGCGCGGCTTGTGCGCAAAGCATGTACGGCGCGTTTCGCGCACTGCACGGCCTGCGCCTGGAGGCGATCCGTGCCGGGTATGCCGAAGCCGGACAGATGCTGCGCGTGGAACTGCGTTTCACCGCGCCACGGCGCGCGCACGCCGGTCTGTGCCTGCATGTCGACGCCACGCGCCACGATTTCAGCATCGCGGCCGACACCGCGCTGAGCCTGCCGATCAACCTGCACACCGGGCGCCGCGGCTGGCTGGACCTGCCCGCGCTCAAACTCGAGAGCACCTGGCCATTCGGCCTGTTTCGCGCGTGGAGCTGGTTGCGCCCGGATGGGCGCGTGCTGGTGTATCCGGCGCGCGAAGCCGCGGGACCGCCGCCGCTGGGCAGTGGCGCGGAGTCCATGCCGGCGCCGCGCAGCCATGAACTGGGCGAGGATTACGCCGGGCTGCGCGCCTACCAGCCCGGCGATTCGCCGCGCCGCATCGCCTGGAAGGCCAGCGCGCGCAACGCCACCCTGCTGCTGCGCCTGCACGAACCGCCGGATGCGCAGGCGCTATGGCATCTGCGCTGGAACGCGCTGCGCGGGCTCGACTCCGAAACCCGCATCATGCGCCTGGCGCGCTGGGTGGACGAAGCGCAACGCGGCGGCCAGCGCTGGCAACTGGACCTGCCCGCGCAAAGCCTCGGCCCGGATGCCGGCAGCGCGCATTACCACGCCTGCATGAGCGCGCTGGCGTTGCTGCCATGAGCGCGGCCAGAGTTCCCGCGCCACGCCCGGACGCGCGCAGCTTCGGCCTGCTCAGCCTGACCGTGGCCACCACGCTGGCGCTGCACGCCACGCACCTGCCGCTGTGGCTGAGCCCGCCGCTGGCCCTGCTGCTGGCGCTGCGCTGGCTCGGCTTCCGCCGTGGCCGGCGTTTTCCGGCGCTGCTGCGCTACGCGCTGGTGCTGATGCTGCCGCTGGGCGTGATCGCCACGTATGGCACGCTGTTCGGGCGCCTGCCCGGTGCCGCGCTGGCGGTGGGATTGCTGGTGCTCAAGCTCACCGAAACCGAGACCCGCCGCGATGTGCACATCGCCGTGGCCTTCGCCGCCTTCACCTTGATGAGCGCGCTGCTGTTCGGCCAATCGCTGCTGCAGACGCTGCTGGTGTGCGCGGCGCTGGGGCCGGCGCTGGCCACGCTGCTGGCGCTGCAGCCCAGCGCCGGCGCCACGCGCGCGATCCTGAAAACCGCCGCGCTGCGCCTGGCCGCGGCGCTGCCGGTGACGCTGCTCGCGTTCGTGCTGATCCCGCGCCTGGCCACGCCGCTGTGGGGCGCGCCGGGCATGCAGCAGGCGCGCACCGGGATCAGCGCGAGCATGTCGCCGGGCGCCATCGGCCAGTTGCTGGTGGACGACAGCCCGGCGTTCCGTGTCGGTTTCGACGGACCGATCCCGCCGCGCGCGCAGCGCTATTTCCGCGCCGTGGTGTTGTGGCACTTCGATGGCCGTACCTGGACCTCCGGCAGCGCCGCGCGGCACCTGCCGCTGGAGCCGCTGCAGGCGCTCGGCTCGACGCAGCGCTACACGATCAGCATGGAGACGACGCGGCAAACCCTGCTGCCGGCGCTGGACATGCCGCTGCAGGCGCCGACTGCTACGCGCTTCACCGCCGCGCGCACCCTGCTGGCGGACAGGCCCGTCGACCATGGCCTGCGCTACACGGTGAGTTCGGCCACGGCCTATCGCCTGCAGCCGCGCCTCGGCGCGCACGAACGCGCGCTGGGGCTGCAATTGCCCGGGGATGACGATCCGCGCGCGCGCGCGCTGGCCCTGCGCTGGCGCACGCGCTACGGCGACAATCCGGTCGCGATCATCGACGCCGCGTTGCGCCGCTTTCACGACGATGGCTACCGCTACACCCTGACGCCGCCACCGCTGGGACGCCAGCAGGTCGATGATTTCCTGTTCGACACGCGCGCCGGCTTCTGCGAGCACTACGCCTCGGCGTTCGTGTTCCTGATGCGCGCCGCCGGCATTCCCGCACGCGTGGTGGCCGGCTACCAGGGCGGCTATGCCAATCGCGCCGCCAATTACCTGCTGGTGCGCCAGGCCGACGCCCATGCCTGGGCCGAAGTGTGGTTGCGCGGGCGCGGCTGGGTGCGCGTGGACCCCACCGCCGCGGTACGTCCAGACCGCATCAGCCTGGGTGCCATCGCCGCCGCGCAGGGCGCCGGCGCGCGCTGGTACCAGGCCGCCTGGCTGGTCGGCCTGCGCGATCGCATCGACGTGCTCAACCGGCTGTGGGACCAATCCGTGGTCGGCTTCAACGCGCTGCGCCAGCGCGGCCTGCTGACGCGCTTCGGCGTCGACCCGCAGCGCTGGCAATCGGTGGCGCTGGCGCTGGGCGGCGCGTTGGCCGTGGCGCTGGCGTTCGGACTGGCGTTGGCGCTGCGCGAGCCTGCTGGCGAGCGTGATGCGCTGGGCCGCGCCTTCGATCGTCTGCAACGGCGCCTGACGCGGCGCGATCATCCGCGCCTGTCGGGCGAGGCACCGGCGCATTACCTGACCCGTGTCGCCGCCGATTTGCCTGCGGAGCAAGCCGCGGCGCTGCGCGCATTGTCAACGCAATTCGTACGATTGCGTTACGCATCCACACAGCCTGCGCCTCGCTTAGCGGTGCGTGACTGGATACGCCGTGCGCAGGAATTAAAGCCCTGAGTTGTGGTCGAATGGGCGTTGCCGGAGAAACATTTCTCTTTCGAGGCTGTCATGACTACGCGAATGTTGAAACCGCTCGCCCTTGCCCTCGGTACCGTGTTGCTGGCGTCGTGTGCCACGGTACCCAAGGAGCTCGCCGGCACGTATGCCGACATCACACCGCAGCAGGCCAGCAACGGCGGCGTTTCCGGTACCGCGGTGCGCTGGGGTGGCGACATCATCCAGACCGAACCGGGCCGCAATGACACCTGCTTCTATGTGCTCGGCAAGCCGCTGGCCAGCAACGATGCGCGGCCGCGCTCGAGCAGCGATTCGATCGGCCGCTTCGTCGCCTGCAAGCGCGGCTTCTACGATCCCGAGGTGTACGCCAAGGGCCGCGAAATCACCGTGACCGGCATGCTGCAAGGCGTGGTCACGCGCAAGATCGGCGATTACGAGTACCCCTACCCGCGCGTGGAGGCCAATGCGGTGCATCTGTGGTCACTGCCCGTGATGTACAACCGCGGCTACTACAACAGCTGGAACGACCCGTTCTGGGGCCCGGGTTGGGGCGGCGGCTGGGGCGGACCCTGGGGCTATGATCCGTTCTGGTATGCACCGGGGCCGGTGGTGATCGTGCGACCCGCGCCGCCACCGCCGCCACCGCCGAAGGGCTGAACGGGCGCCCCTCACACGAAAAACCGCAGCTCCTGGGCTGCGGTTTTTTGCATTCAGTCGCTGCGCGGTGGTGCGTCGGCGTGCTGGCGCCGGGTCCGGTACTCAACCAGCAGGTTGTAGGTGGCGACGAGCGCGGGAAATGCATTTTGCAGGATGCCGACCGAGTCGTTCTTGCCGAACACGAAATAGCTCAGCGCCATCAGGCTGCCGATGATCGACATCCACCAGAACGCCAGCGGCATGTGCACGCGCCGGTGCTTGCGCGTGGCGGCCATCTGCACGAACCAGCGCCCGGCGAACAGGAACGTGCCGAGGTAGCCGATCAGCTTCCACGGCGTGACCACCAGCCCCCAGGCCTGAAAAATGACTTGATCCATCGCCGCGTCCCACCTGCCGGATAAAACGCGATTCTAACGAGCGCCAGCGTCCGCCGGCGTCGCATGCCATGCGGCAGGCTTGCCTTGCGCGCGCGCAGTTCGCATAGTCGAACGCCGCACGGCCATGAGCGCAGCATGACCGCATCGATCGCCCTGTTCCTGATCATCACCGCTGGCGCGCTGGCGCTGTTCCTCAGCGGGCGCGTGCGCATCGACTTGGCCGCGCTGCTGGTGATCGTGGCGCTGGCGCTCAGCGGACTGCTGCCGCTGCGCGAGGCGCTGGCCGGGTTCTCCAGCGAGGCGGCGATCATCACCGCCAGCGTGTTCGTGATTTCGGCGGGATTGGCAGCCACCGGCCTGGCCGATCGCGTCGGCGGCTGGATCGGCGCGCTGGCGGGCACCAGCGAATGGCGCACGCTGCTGGTGGTGATGCCCATGGTCGCCCTGGTCGCCGCGTTCACGCATCAACTGATGGTGGTGGCGATGATGCTGCCGGTGCTGCTGCACTTGGCGCGCGCGCGCGGACTGTCGCCGTCGCGCTTGCTGATGCCGATGGCTTTCGCCGCCTCGCTGGGCACCACGCTCACCGTGCTGGGCGCACCCGCCTTCTTGCTCACCTCCAGCCTGCTGCACCAGAACGGGCAGACGCCGCTGGGCGTGTTCTCGATCCTGCCGCTGGGCCTGGCGCTGACCGCGCTGGGCACGCTCTATATGCTGCTGCTGCGCTGGTTGTTGCCGCGCCGCGCCGACGCCGAGGCCGATATGCCGATCGATGGTCTGGCGCGCTATTTCACCGAGATCACCCTGCCCGATGGTTCACGCTGGGCGGGGCGCACCATGGAAGAATTCCTGGCGCAATACGGCTCGCACCTGCAGGTGGCCGACTGGCTGCGCAACGGCGTATCGCTGCCGCGTCCCCACCTGCCGCTGGCGCTGCTGGCCGGCGATGTGCTGCTGGTGCAGGCCAGCCCCGAGGAAATCGCCAGTTTCGTCGCGCAGCCCGACCTGCAATTGCACGCCGTCGCGCAGGCCGGCGAAACCCTGCCGCATGGCCTCAACGAGGGCGCGCAAGGCAAGGCGCGATTGTTCCAGGCGATGCTGGCGCCGCAGTCGGCGCTGATCGGCCAGACCCTGACCGGCGTGGATTTCCCCGCCCGCTTCGGCGTGATCGCGGTGGGGCTGTGGCGGCGCGATGGCTGGTTCAGGGGTGAACTGGCGCAGAGCCCGCTCGAGGCCGGCGATCTGCTGGTGCTGTGGGGGCCACCTGAGCACTTCCGCAGCGTGGCCGAATACCGCGGCTTTCTCACCCTCAGCCCGTTCAAGGCCGATGCACGCCAGCGCCACAAGGCACGCACCGCGCTGATCATTCTCGCGCTGTCGGTGGCCGCGGCCGCCAGCGGGCTGCTGCCGCCCGCGCTGGCTTTCATGAGCGGTGCGCTGGCGATGGTGCTTAGCGGCTGCGTGCCCGCCGACCAGGGCTACCGCGCCATCGACCTGCGTCCGTTCCTGATGATCGCCGCGGCGATTCCGCTGGGCGTGGCGATGGAGCGCAGCGGCACCGCGGCCTGGCTGGCGCATGGGCTCGGCCATTTCGCGCAAGGCTACCCGCCGTTCGCAGTGCTGCTGCTGCTGTTTGCCGCCGCCGCCCTGCTCACCCAGCTGCTGTCGGATACCGCCACCGCGGCCCTGCTGGTGCCGGTGGCGATTGCGTTTTCCGGCGCGGTCGCGGTCAGCCCGAGCGCCGCCGCGGTGACGGTGACCACCGGCGCGGTGGCCGCGTTTCTCACGCCCATCGGCCATCACGGCAGCCTGCTGGTACTGCGCGCCGGCAACTATCGCTTCCATGATTTCCTGCTGCTCGGCCTGCCGCTGACCGCGCTGATCGGCGTGGTCACGGCATGGATCACGCCGCAGTTGTTTCCGCTGGCCTGAGCGCAGCCCCGCGCGAGGCGCCGGGCTGCTGCAACGCCGCTCACGGCAAATCGGCGCCCTCCGGTCCCGGGGTCACGCGCACCGATGCCGCCGGCGGCACGCTCAATGGCGGCAGCTGCGCGGAATGCAGCGCCGCGTTGAGTGCCTGCAACGGACCGTTCTGCGCCTGCGTCCATGCGGCATCCGTGGCCGCGATCGCGGCGCTGGCCTGCGCGTACACGGCGTGCTGCGCGGCGGTGGGCGCGCGGTCGGCGCTGCCGGCGTCGGTGGCCAGCGCGGCCAACTCGGCATTGGCGCGCACGTAGCGTGCTTGCAACGCAGTGCCGTGCGGCGGCGCGAGTGCATCACGCAGGCGGCGCGCCGCGGCTTGCGCGCCGGCATGGCCAGCGAGCCCGGGCTGCAGCGTGTCGAGTTCACGCTGCAACGCCTGCACCTGTCCGGCACCCGCATAGGAGCGCGCCATGGCGCCACCCAGTTGCTGCTGGAAGTCGAACAACTCGCGCAGCGCGGCCGGCGTGGCACGCACGCGCGGATCCTCGGTCACCAGCAGATCACGGCGCAGCGTGTGGCCATCAGTCTGCAGCTCCACGGTGTAGCGGCCCGGCAGCACGCGCGCGCCGCGCGGCTCGAGCGGGGTGTCGCGCCCCCATACCGCGGCGATGCTGTAGCTGTAGCGGATCGCCTGCGGGCGCGGCAGGCGCAGATCCCAGACGAAGCGATGCATGCCGGGCGTGGCTTGCAGTTGCGGCGCGGGTTTGATCCAGCCGGCCGCGAAGTAGCGATCGGCAAGCCGTACCGGCGCCTGGGCGTCGCTGACGAAACGCCGCAGCACATGGCCTTGCGCATCCAGCACGCTCAGCGTCACCGGGCCGTGCGTGCGCGCGCCCAGCCAGTAGTCGATGACCGCGCCATTCGGTGGGTTGTGGCCGATCGGCGTTTCCGGCGGCAGCGGCGTGTCCTTGTTGTTGTCGGCGTACAGGCGCACGGCGACCGCAGGCGCGAACAGATGCGCGGGCTGGGTGGCGATGGCTGCGTTCACCTCGCGCAGGGGCGTGATGTCGTCCAGTACCCAGATCGCGCGGCCCTGAGTCCCCGCGATCAGGTCGTTGCCGTGCACCAGCAGGTCGCGCACCCATGCGGTGGGCAGGTTGTACTGCAGCGACTGCCAGGCATCGCCATTGTCGAAACTCACGTACACCCCGGCATCGGTGCCGGCATACAGCAGCCCGGGCCTGACCGGATCGGCGCGCAGCACGGTGAGGTAATGACCCGCCGGCAGTCCGTGCGTGATCGCCTGCCAGGTCGTGCCACCATCCTCGGTGCGGAAGGCATACGGTGTGTCGTTGCCGTCGCGGTGATCGTCCACCGCCAGATAGGCCACGTCGGGGTTGCTGGCCGCGACATCGATGCTGTCGATGCGCGCCCACAGCGGCACGCCCTTGGGCGTCACGTCGCGCCAGTGCGCGCCGCCGTCATGGGTGACCTCGACCACGCCCGAGTCGCTACCGGTCCAGATCGTGCTCGGATCGGAAGGCGCCAGCGCGATGCTGTAGATCACGCCATAACCGCAGGCGCGCGCATGCGCCAGATCGCCGGTGTGGTCGCAGCCCCCGGTGCCGGCCACGGCGCCGGTGAGATCGGGGCTGATCACCTGCCAGTGCGCGCCCTCATCCGTGCTGCGGAACAACACCTGCGCGCCCACGTAAATCGGATACGGCGCCTGCTGGCCGATGGCCAGCGGCGTGATCCACGTGTAGCGATACTTCACCGTGCCCGGGCGCGCGCCATAGCTCATCACCGGCCATGGCGAGACGTTCTGCACCTGCCCGGTGCGCGCGTCCCAGCGCGACACGCGCCCGCCGAGTCCGGTGCCGAACACGATGTGCGGATCGGCCGGATACGGCACGTCGTAATCGCGCTCGTCGCCACCCACCGGATGCCAATCGCGAAAGCTCAGTGCGCCATAGTCGCTGGCGCTGGCGATGGCCACGGTGCCGCTGTCCTGCTGCCCGGAATAAATCCAGTACGGAAAGCGATTGTCGGCGGCCAGGTGATAGAACTGTCCGGTCGGCTGGTTGTACCAGCTCGACCAGGTCTTGCCGCCATCCAGCGTGACCACCGCGCCCTGGTCGCTGGCCACGATGCGGTCCTCGGGATGCAGCGGATTGATCCACACGAAATGGTAATCGTCGCCACCGGGCGAGCCCTTGACGACATGGAACACCTTGCCGCCATCGGTCGATTCGCGCACCGATTGGCCGGTGGTGAACACGGTATCGGGCTGGCCCGGCATCACCGTGAGCCGGCTGAAATACCAGTTGGCCGCCTGCGTGTGCGCGTTCACACGCTGCCAGTGCGCGCCACCATCGTCCGAGCGCCACAGGCCGGTGGCCGCAGCGTCGTTGCCGCCGTCGATCGTGGCATAGATGCGCGTGCCGGCCGCGGTGTCGGTCACCGCCAGGCCGATGCGCCCCAGCGGCGCCGCGGGCCAGCCCTGCCCGCCCAGCTTGTGCCAGTGCAGGCCGGCGTCGTGCGAGACATAAATCGCGCTGCCCGTGCCGACGATGGGCTTGAAATAGCTCAGCCACGGGTAGTTGCGGATGCTCCACAGCGCCGCGTACAACGTGTCGGGATGCGCCGGGTCGGCGGCCAGATCCACGCCGCCGGTGCTGTCGTTGACGAACAGCACGTGTTGCCAGGTCTTGCCGCCGTTGCTGCTGCGGTAAATGCCGCGCGCGTGGCTGGGGCCGAACACCTTGCCCAGTGCGGCGACCACGACCTCGTCGGGATTCTTCGGCGCGATCCAGATCGCGCCGATATGGCGCGTGGCGGCCAGGCCGATGTGCGTCCACTGCGCGCCGCCATCGCTTGAGCGGTATATGCCGTCACCCGCGGCGATGTCGTAGCGCGGCGCTACCTGGCCGCTGCCCGCATAAATCACCCGCGGATTCGATGGCGCGATGGCGATGGCGCCGATCGAGGCCGCGCCGATGTGGTTGCTCAACGGCTGCCAGGTACGCCCGGCATCCTGCGTGCGCCAGACGCCGCCGCCCGCGGTGCCGATGTAGTACACGTCGGGCTGCGTCGGAATGCCCACGCCCATCGTCGCCCAGCCGCCGCGGAACGGTCCCAGCAGGCGCCAGTGCAGTTGCGGCATCAGCGTGGCCGGCAGCGCGCTGACAGCAGCCGCGGCCGCCAGCGGCAACACGGATGCGAGCAGAATCAGCAGCAGTGCGGCGCGGCGCGGCGCGCCCGAGGCGATGGCAGGCATGACGGATTCCCCAGGGCAATGAGAGGTGACCGTGATATGACCGCGAAGCAGCGCAACAAGTTCGCGTGCGACGATCCGCGCATGGCCGCCGCCAACCCGCGCCGCCCGATCCTGCCCGATGTGCTGCGCCCCGGCCTCGCGCTGGTGTTTTGCGGCACCGCGCCCAGCCGCGCCTCGGCCGCGGCGCGCGCGTATTACGCCAATCCGGGCAATTATTTCTGGCGCACGCTGGCGGCCACGGGGCTGATTGCGCAGCCGCTGCGCGCCGCCGAATTCCGCCGCCTGCCCGAGTTCGGCATCGGCCTGACCGATCTGGCCAAACGGCACAGTGGCAACGACGACGAACTGCCCGCCGACGCCTTCGATGTGTCCGCGCTCAAGCGCAAGATCGCGCGTCACGCGCCACGCCTGCTGGCCTTCACCAGCAAAAACGCCGCGCAAGCCGCGCTCGGTCATGGCGTGGATTACGGCGCGCAGCCCGAAGCTTGGGGCCGCACGCACCTGTGGGTGCTGCCCTCGCCGTCCGGCCAGGCGCGGCGCTTCTGGAATGTCGGGCCGTGGCGCGCGCTGGCGCAGGCCATGCACGCGCAGCGTTGACGCAAGGCACGCAGGGTGCTGGCATGATTGCGATCCACCCGGGAGAACCCGTATGCGCCGTCGACTTGCCACGCTGCCGCTGACCCTCATCGCCCTGCTGCCCTTCGCGGCCGCGCAAGGCGCCGAGAAATCCACGCCGCATTCGACACCGCTGTACGACGCCAGCGTCGCCCAGCTCGAAGCACGCATGCGCGCCGGCACGCTCAGCGCCGTGCAGCTCACGCAGATGTTCCTCAAGCGCATCGCCGCCATCGATCGTGCCGGCCCGCGGCTCAACAGCATCATCGAGTTGAATCCCGACGCGTTGCGCGAGGCGCGCCGCATCGACGCGGCGCGCAAGGCCGGCAAGCCGCTGGGTCCGCTGGCCGGCATCCCGGTGCTGCTCAAGGACAACATCGACACCGGCGACAAGATGATGACCACGGCCGGCTCGCTGGCGCTGGTCGGTGCGCCCGCGGCCACCGATGCGCCGCTGGTGGCGCGTCTGCGCGCGGCCGGCGCGGTGATCCTGGGCAAGACCAACCTCAGCGAGTGGGCCAACTACCGTTCCAACCATTCCAGCTCGGGCTGGAGCGGACGCGGCGGGCTCACGCGCAATCCCTACGTGCTGGATCGCACCGCCTGCGGCTCCAGCTCGGGCTCGGCGGTGGCGGTCTCGGCGGGGCTGACCACGCTGGCGGTGGGCACCGAAACCGATGGCTCGCTGGTCTGCCCCGGCTCGATGAACGGCATCGTCGCGATCAAGCCCACGCTGGGCCTGATCTCGCGCACCGGCATCGTGCCCATCGCGCACAGCCAGGACACCGCCGGGCCGATGGCGCGCGATGTCGCCGATGCCGCGCTGCTGTTGACCGTGATGGCCGGCAGCGACCCCGCCGACCCGGCCACCAAGAATGCCAACCTGCACAAGGTCGATTACACGAAGTTCCTCAAGGCCGACGGCCTCAAGGGCAAGCGCATCGGCGTGGTGCGCGCCTTCGCCGACGGCAACCCCGCCGTATTGCGTGTGCTCGATGCCGCCGTCGCCGCGCTGCGCAAGGCCGGCGCGATCGTGATCGACCCGGTGGTCATTCCGCACGTCGATGCCTACGGCAAGGACGAAAACCTGACCCTGTCCTACGAGTTCAAGGCCGATCTCAACGCCTACCTCGCCACGCGCCACGGCATTCCGGTGAAAACCCTGGCCGACGTGATCGCCTTCAACAAGGCCCACGCCGCGCAGGAGATGCCCTGGTTCGGGCAGAGCATCATGATCGAGTCCGAGGCGCGCGGCCCGCTCACCGACCCGCGCTACCTCAAGGCGCTGGCCGCGGCCAAGCGCCTGTCCGGCCCCGAGGGCATCGATGCCGTGCTGCAGAAGGATCACCTGGATGCGCTGATGGCGCCCAGCAACGGTCCCGCCTGGGTGGTTGATCTGGTCAACGGCGATCGCGGCGGCGTGTCCAGCTCCAGCCCCGCCGCGGTAGCGGGCTATCCGGACATCACCGTGCCCGCCGGCTTCGTGCACGGCCTGCCGCTGGGCGTGAGTTTCTTCGGCACCAAGTGGAGCGAGCCGACGCTGATCGAGATCGCCTACGGCTTCGAGCAGGCCACCCACGCACGCCGCGATCCCGAGTTCCTCAAGCACGCGCCAATCTGATCAGGCGCGGAACACAGTTCGAAACGGCCTGGATTGCAAACAAAAAAGCCCTGAATTCACAGGGCTTTTTGATGTGGCGGAGAGAGAGGGATTCGAACCCTCGATAGAGCTTTTGACCCTATACTCCCTTAGCAGGGGAGCCCCTTCGGCCTCTCGGGCATCTCTCCACGGTCGCGTTGGCCTGTCGAGCGGACGGGCATGTCGAGGCCAAGCGCGCAAGGATAACGGTTTGCCGCTGCACGCGAAACCCTTGATGCGCGCGTGCCTTACTCGCTCTTGGGCTCCAGGCCTTCGGCCTGTTCGGCCTTGATGCGCTGGTAGATTTCCTCGCGGTGCACCGCGATGGTCTTGGGGGCATTGATCCCCAGGCGCACCTGATTGCCTTTGACCCCGAGCACGGTGACGGTCACTTCATCACCGATCATCAGGGTTTCGCCGACCCGGCGGGTCAGTATCAACATGTCCAAGCTCCAAATTATCGTCGATGCCGGGGACTCCACCCTCACCCAGGTTTCGTCCACGAACATCTTGTGCGGTCACTGGTTGCGTGCCGTTACTGGTTGTGCCGCGCGTCCCCACCATGCAACATCCTCCACGCGCGTCCACGCATACTAGCCGACGATTCCGCGTCGGGGCAACGCGCGCGGAAACGGCGCGAAAAGCGTTCATGCGGGTCCGCGGCCCCGGTTCAGGTGCCGGCGGCAAGCTGTGCGGCGACCCACGCGGCCACGCCCTGCAGCGCCTGATCCAGCTCGGGACCGGCATTGCCACCGCCCTGCGCCATGTCCGCGCGCCCGCCGCCCTTGCCGCCGATCTGCCGCGCGACATGGGCGACCAGATCGCCGGCCTTGAGTCGCGCCTGTGCGGCGCCTTGCACGCCGGCCACCAGGCTGGCCTTGCCATCGGCCGTGGAGGCAAGCAGCACCGCGCAGTCGCCCAATGACTGTTTGAGCCGGTCCAACGCCTCGCGCAGACCCTTGGCATCCAGTCCGTCGATACGCGCGGCGAGCACGCGGATGCCTGCGATGGTTTGCGCCTGCGCCGGCAAATCCTCGATCGCGGCACCGGCGGCCCTGGCCTTGAGCGAATCGATCTCGCGCTCCAGCTTGCGCTGGCGCTCGAGCAAGGCCTCGAGGCGCGCGGTGACCTCGCCCTGCGCGCTGCCCAGCAGGTGCGCCACGGTATCCAGGCGCTGCTGTTCCTGTTCGATCCAGGCCAGCGCCGCGGCGCCGGTCAACGCCTCGATGCGGCGCACACCGGCGGCCACGCCGGTCTCGCTGACGATCTTGAACACACCAATGTCGCCGGTGCGCGCCACGTGCGTGCCACCGCACAGTTCGGTGGACACCTCACCCATGCGCAGCACGCGCACCTCGTCGCCGTATTTCTCGCCGAACAGGGCGATGGCGCCGAAATCCAGCGCGTCCTGGTATGCCATCTGGCGCACTTCGGCCACATGGTTGGCGCGGATGGCAGCGTTGACGCGCGTTTCGACCGCGGTCTTTTCCGCCGCGTTCATGGGCGCGCCGTGCGCGAAATCGAAGCGCAGCCGGTCCGGTGCCACCAGCGAGCCTTTCTGCTGCACGTGCGTGCCCAGCACCGCGCGCAACGCGGCGTGCAGCAGGTGCGTGGCGGAATGATTGAGCACGATGGCCTGGCGCCGTGCCGCATCGATGCCCGCGCGCACGCTGGCGCCCAGCTTCAACGGTGCGCGGCCCTGCCATTGACCGACATGACCGTGGTACACGCCGCCCAGCTTGCGTGTGTCGCTGACCTCGAAACGGCCTTCGGCATGGGTCAGTGCGCCGGTATCGCCCACCTGACCGCCGGACTCGGCATAGAACGGCGTGCGCTCGAGGATCACCACGCCCGCCTCGCCCGGCGCCAATTGCTGCAGGGCGACGCCATCGCGCAGGATGCCGACCACGCGGCAGGCATCCGCGTCCATCGCCTCGTAGCCGAGAAACACGGTCGGCTGCAAGGTGCTGACCAACTCGGCGGGAAGCTGCCCCTTGGACTCGAAGGCGCTGGCGGCGCGCGCGCGCGCGCGCTGCGCGTCCATGGCCTGCTCGAAGCCAGCCATATCGACCGTCAAACCGCGCTCGCGTGCGATGTCGGCGGTGAGATCCACCGGAAAGCCGTAGGTGTCGTACAGGCGGAAGGCATCCGCGCCGGCGATGCGGCCACCCTGCGCGCGCGCGGCGACCTCTGCGAACACCTTCATGCCGTGTTCCAGGGTTTCGCCGAAGCGCTGTTCCTCGGCGCGCAGCGCGTCTTCGATGAACGCCTGCTTCGCTGCCAGCTCGGGGTAGGCCGCGCCCATCTCGGCCACCAGCGGCGCCACCATCTTGCAGAAAAACTCGCCCTGGGTGCCGAGCATCCAGCCGTGGCGCAGGGCGCGGCGGATGATCCGGCGCAGCACGTAGCCGCGGCCCTCGTTGGATGGCAACACGCCATCGACGATCAGGAAGGCGCAGGCGCGGATGTGGTCGGCGATCACGCGCAGGGATTTGTTTTCGATATCCGGCGTGGCGGTCAGCTCGGACGCGACGCGGATCAGGTGCTGGAACAGGTCGATCTCGTAGTTGGAATGCTTGTGCTGCAGCACCGCGGCCAGGCGCTCCAGACCCATGCCGGTATCCACGCAAGGCGCGGGCAGCGGCGCCAGCGTGCCATCGGGCTGGCGGTCGAACTGCATGAACACCAGGTTCCAGATTTCGATATAGCGGTCGCCATCCTCGTCGGCCGAGCCGGGTGGACCACCGGCCACGCCGGGGCCGTGGTCGTAGAAAATCTCCGTGCAGGGGCCGCAGGGGCCGGTATCGGCCATCTGCCAGAAATTGTCCGATGCGTACGCCGCGCCCTTGTTGTCACCGATGCGCACGATGCGCGCGGCCGGCACGCCGATCTGCTCGTGCCAGATCGCGTAAGCCTCGTCGTCATCGTGATAGACGGTCACCCACAAGCGTTCCGGCGGCAGACCGAACTCCTGCGTGAGCAGCTCCCAGGCCCAGGCGATGGCCTCCTTCTTGAAGTAGTCGCCAAAGGACCAGTTGCCCAGCATCTCGAAGAAGGTGTGGTGGCGTGCGGTGTAGCCGACCTGGTCGAGATCGTTGTGCTTGCCGCCGGCGCGCAGGCAGCGCTGCACATCGGCGGCGCGCGCGTAGCCGGGCTTCTCGCTGCCGAGGAACACGTTCTTGAACTGCACCATGCCCGAGTTGGTGAACAGCAGCGTCGGGTCGTTGGCCGGCACCAGCGTGGCCGAGGGCACGATGCTGTGCCCGCGCTGACGGAAGAATTCGAGGAAACGGCTGCGGATTTCGGCGGTTTTCATGCGCGGGCTGTGGGCTGCTGGGGCACGCTGCGAGGATGCGGCCCGGCGCCGGGGATTCAATCGTCGCCGTCGGCCGCCTCATCGAGTTCGGTGCGGGTCGCCGATCTTACCGTGGCCGCGTCGAATCCGCGCCGCAGCAGGAACTGCGCGGCGCGCGCGCGGCCGTCCGCCGTGCGCAGGCTGGCGCCGTAACGACGCCGCAGCAGATCGGCGGCGGCCTGCGCCCAGTCGTGATCCAAGGCATCCATCACCGCCTGCGCGCGCGCGCGCGTGATGCCTTGCGCGGCCAGCTCCATGCGGATGCGGCGCGGGCCGTAGCCTTGCGCGGCGCGGCCGCGAGTCAGCATCTCGGCGTAGCGCGCGTCGGATTGATAGTTGTGCGCGGTCAGTTCGCCAAGCGCCGCCTCGGCTTCGCTGGCGTCGTGGCCGCGCGCGGCCAGGCGCTGGCATAACTCGCGCTGCGAATACTCGCGCCGCGCCAGCAGATCGATGCCACGCTGGTAGGCGCTGCGCGGCGTGGCGGGGTCTTTCTTGCGCATCGACAGGGCGCCGCCCATGCCGCGCCCGGCAGCGAAACCGGGCGCGGGCGATCGGCTCAGGCCTCGGCGGTCTCGGTGTTGCCCCTGGCGGCGGGCTGCGGCAGCAGGCGCACGCGCAACTCGGCTTCGAGCTCGGCGGCGATTTCCGGGTGCTCCTTGAGATACAGGCGCGCGTTGTCCTTGCCCTGACCGATGCGCTCGCCCTTGTAGCTGTACCAGGCGCCGGATTTCTCGATGAGATTGGCGGTCACGCCCATCTCGATGATTTCACCGGCGCGCGAAATGCCCTCGCCGTAGAGGATCTCGAACTCGGCCTGGCGGAACGGCGGCGCGACCTTGTTCTTGACCACCTTGACGCGCGTCTCCGAGCCGATCACTTCCTCGCCGCGCTTGACCGCGCCGATACGGCGGATGTCCAGGCGCACCGAGGCATAAAACTTCAGTGCATTGCCGCCGGTGGTGGTTTCCGGGCTGCCGAACATCACCCCGATCTTCATGCGGATCTGGTTGATGAAGATCACCAGGCAATTGGAACGCTTGATGTTGGCGGTGAGCTTGCGCAGCGCCTGCGACATCAGGCGCGCATGCAGACCGACGTGCGAATCGCCCATCTCGCCCTCGATCTCGGCCTTGGGCGTGAGCGCGGCCACCGAATCGACCACCACGATATCGACCGCGTTGGAGCGCACCAGCATGTCGGCGATTTCCAGCGCCTGCTCACCGGTATCGGGCTGGCTGACCAGCAGGTCGTCGACGTTGACGCCGAGTTTTTCGGCATAACCGGGATCGAGTGCGTGCTCGGCATCGACGAATGCCGCGGTGCCGCCGGCGCGCTGCACG
This sequence comes from Metallibacterium scheffleri, assembly GCF_002077135.1. Taxonomy (NCBI): domain Bacteria; kingdom Pseudomonadati; phylum Pseudomonadota; class Gammaproteobacteria; order Lysobacterales; family Rhodanobacteraceae; genus Metallibacterium; species Metallibacterium scheffleri. The sequence continues at coordinate 1,735,516 of NZ_LDOS01000002.1, forward strand.
TTGGCGATCACCTGCAGGGTCAGCGTGGTCTTGCCCGAGGATTCGGGGCCGTAGATCTCGACCACGCGCCCGCGCGGCAAACCGCCGATGCCCAGCGCGACATCCAGCCCCAGCGAGCCGGTGGAGACGGCCTCGATGACGTCGTCGGTGCGGTCGCCCATGCGCATGACCGCGCCCTTGCCAAATTGCTTTTCGATCTGGCTGAGCGCGGATGTGAGCGCGCGGCGCTTGTTGTCGTCCATCGGGATGGCCTCTGCTGTGGGAGTGGAGCGAGCTTGCCGGGTCACCGTCTCAGCGACTGCGACGATTCATTATCCCACGCCGGCCGCGCCGTGCTGCCGGCCCCGCACGCGCGCTCATGTCAGGATTTTCCGAATCCCGGCGAGGGCCTCGGCCACGGTCTGGCGGCGCACCGCCTCGCGGTCGCCGGCAAACTGGAACAACTGCGCATGGGCGTAACCGCCGCGCCGCTTCCAGCCTATCCACACCGTACCCACGGGTTTGTCCGCGGTGCCACCGCCAGGGCCGGCGATCCCAGTCACCGCCACCGCGACACCGGCGCCAAAGCGCGCCAACGCGCCGGAGACCATCTCCATCACCGTCTCCTGGCTGACCGCGCCGGTGCGCTCCAGGGTGCGCGGGTTGACCCCCAGCAGCGCCTCCTTGGCTTCGTAACTGTAGGCCACCACGCCGGCCTCGAACCATGCCGAGCTGCCGGCCAGATCGGTCAGCGTCTTGGCGATCCAGCCGCCGGTGCAGGATTCCGCGGTGATCAGCATCTGGCCGCGTGCCTGCAGCAGTTCGGCCACGGCCGCAGCGGAACGCTGCAATTGCGCATCGTCCGGAACAGCCAGCACGGTACCCATGCGCAACTCCCGTCAAAAAGCGAGCTTTCTACTCCGCGGGCGCGCCGCTGAACAGCGCGCGCTGCCGATCGGGGCTCGGCCCTGCTATGCTGCGCGGGCCGGATCGGTGTTCCAGTCTTCGATTCGCGCTCATTCTGATCTCCCCGTGTCGGCCACGCCGACTCGCCTCCGCTGCGGACTGGAGTCGCCTCGTGCGACGGCCGCGGACCCATGCCCGCTGGTGCGGGCGACGAAGGCATTTATCCATGACGTTTGAACAATTCGGGCTCACCGAAGCCCTGGCGCGCGCCGTGCGCGAGTCCGGCTACACCGTGCCCACGCCGATCCAGGCGCAGGCCATCCCGGTGGTGCTGGCCGGTGGCGATCTGCTGGCCGCCGCGCAAACCGGCACCGGCAAGACCGCTGCATTCACCTTGCCGATCCTGCAACGCCTGCAGGGCACGGAAGCGCCGCGCCGCAACGGTCGCGTGCTGCCGCGCGTGCTGGTGCTCGCGCCCACGCGCGAGCTGGCCGCGCAGGTTGCCGACAGCGTGCGCCGCTACGGCACGCACACCGCGGTCCGCGCCATGGCCATGTTCGGTGGTGTCGGCATGCAGCCGCAGCTCGATGCGCTGGCGCGCGGCGTGGACATCGTGGTGGCCACGCCGGGGCGCTTGCTCGATCACCTGGCACGGCGCAGTCTCGATCTGTCCGCGATCGAGATCCTGGTGCTTGACGAAGCCGACCGCATGCTCGACATGGGCTTCATCAATGACATGAAAAAGATCTTCGCGCTGCTGCCCAAGGCACGGCAGACGCTGCTGTTCTCGGCGACGTTCTCCGATGCCATCCGCGCGCTCACCGAGAAACTGCTGAAAAATCCGCAGCGCATCGATGTCGCGCCACGCAACGCCACCGCCGCGACGGTGAGCCACACCATGCACCCGGTGCCGCAATCGCGCAAACGCGACCTGCTGGTGCATCTGATCGATGACCAGCGCTGGACGCAGGCGCTGGTGTTCACGCGCACCAAGCACGGCGCCAATCGCCTAGTCACGCAGCTCGATGCCGCCGGCATCCAGACGCTGGCGATCCACGGCAACAAGAGCCAGAACGCGCGCACCAAGGCCCTGGCCGATTTCAAATCCGGCAAACTGCAGGTGCTGGTCGCCACCGACATCGCCGCGCGCGGCATCGACATCAGCGAATTGCCCGTGGTGGTCAATTACGAACTGCCGAACGTGCCCGAGGATTACGTGCACCGCATCGGCCGCACCGGCCGCGCGGGTCTGAGCGGTCGCGCGGTCTCGCTGGTGTGCAGCGAGGAAAACGCTTACCTGCGCGACATCGAGCGCCTGATCGGGCGTGGCATCGAACGCGTGCTGATCCCCGGCTTCGAAACCCCGGCGCGCGCCGAACCCGTCGCGCCCGCGCCAGCGCGGCGCCACGCCAAGCCCGGCCACGCGCGCGGCAACCAGGCCCATCACGCCAGCCCCGGCAAGCAGGCGGCGCACCCCGCGGCGCCCGCGGCGCCGCATCGCCGCAAGCGCGGTGGACGTGGCGGCGGTGGCGGCAGCGGTCGCGCCGTGCGTTGAGCCAAGGTCTGAGCAAGCTCAGACCTTCCCAAGCCATGGATGGCTTGCCGCATCACCCGCACTCCCGTGCTGGTTACGGCGTAGGCCCAACGAACGCGCAGGTCAGCGCAACGCGCCGGCATGCGAAACTGCGCGACCACTCCCTGCCCTGCGCGCTGCAATGACCGCGGATGAACTCCAGCGCCACACCCCGCTGATGCGCCAGTACCTGGCCGCCAAGGCCGCGTACCCGGACGTGCTGCTGCTGTTCCGCATGGGCGATTTCTACGAGCTGTTCTACGACGACGCGCGCAAGGCCGCGCGCCTGCTCGACATCACGCTCACCCAGCGCGGCCAGTCGGCCGGCGCGCCGATCCCGATGGCCGGCGTGCCGGTGCATGCGCTGGAAAATTATCTGGCCAGGCTGCTGCGCCAGGGCGAATCGGTGGCGATCTGCGAGCAGATCGGCGACCCGGCGCTGGCCAAGGGCCTGGTCGAGCGCAAGGTGGTGCGCGTGGTCACCCCCGGCACGGTCAGCGACGAGGCGCTGCTGGACGCGCGTCGCGACACGCTGCTGCTGGCCATCGCCGCGGGCAAGTCGGGGTTTGGCCTGGCCTGGGCCGATGTCGCCGCCGGGCGTTTGCGCGTCAACGAAGTCGCCGATGCCGAGGCGCTGGCCGCCGAGCTGGCGCGTCTGCAGCCGGCCGAGATCCTGTTGCCCGAGAATTTCACCCTGCCCGCCGCGCTCGGCGGCGCGGCCGCCGGCCTGCGCGCGCGACCACCCTGGCATTTCGACAATGCCAGCGGGCGCGATGCGCTGCTGCGTTTCTTCGGCGTGCGCGATCTGTCCGGTTTCGGTTGCGCTGCGCTGACGCTGGCGCTGGGCGCGGCCGGCGCGCTGCTGGCCTACCTGGAGGACACGCAACGCACGCACTTGCCGCACTTTGCCGCGCTGGCGCAGGAATCACCCGCCGACACGGTGCTGCTGGATGCCGCCACGCGCCGGCATCTGGAACTGGATCAGGCGCGCGGCGGCGCCAGCCTGCTCGGCGTGCTCGATACCACGATCACGCCGATGGGCGGACGCCTGCTGCGACGCTGGCTGCAGCGCCCGCTGCGCGCGCGCGACCCGCTGCGGCTGCGTCAGCAGGCCATCGGCGCGCTGCTCGACAGCGGCCAGCACGCGCCGCTGCGCGAGGCGCTGCGCGCCATCGGCGATCTCGAGCGCATCCTCGCGCGCGTGGCGCTGCGCTCGGCACGACCGCGCGATCTGGCCACGCTGCGCGATGGGCTGCTGGCCGCGCCGGCGCTGCGCGCGCTGCTGGCCGCGCTGGACAGTCCGCGGCTCGCCGGCCTGCTCGATGCCCTCGGTGAGCACGCGGACTGCGCCGCGCGGCTGCAGGCCGCGCTGCACGCGCAGCCGCCCGCGCTGTTGCGCGAGGGCGGCGTGATCGCGCCCGGCTTCGATGCCGAGCTGGACGAACTGCGCCTGCTCAGCACCGATGCCGATGCGTTCCTGTCCGAACTGGAAGCGCGCGAGCGCGAAATCACCGGCATCGCCACCCTGCGCGTGGCCTACAACCGCGTGCACGGCTATTACATCGAGATCAGCAAGGCCCAGGCCGACAAGGCGCCGGTGCACTACACGCGCCGGCAGACGGTGAAGGGCGCCGAGCGCTACATCACGCCCGAGCTGAAGTCCTTCGAGGACAAGGTGCTGTCGGCGCGCGAGCGTGCGCTGATGCGCGAGCGCGCGCTGTACGAACTGCTGCTGGACACGCTCAACGCGCGGCTCGCAGCGTTGCAATCCGCCGCCGCCGCGCTGGCCGAACTGGACGTGCTGGCGGCTCTGGCCGAACGCGCCGAGGCACTGGACTGGTGCTGTCCGGAACTCGTCGATGAGCCCGGTCTGCACATCGCGCGCGGACGCCATCCGGTGGTCGAGGCCGCGCGCAGCGAGCCGTTCGAGCCGAATGATCTGCACCTGGACACGGCCCGCCGCATGCTGGTGATCACCGGCCCGAACATGGGCGGCAAGAGCACCTACATGCGCCAGGCCGCGCTGATCGTGCTGCTGGCGCACATCGGCAGCTACGTGCCCGCCAGCCATGCGCGCCTCGGCCCGATCGACCGCATCTTCACCCGCATCGGCGCCGGCGACGACCTGGCGCGCGGGCAATCGACCTTCATGGTCGAGATGAGCGAGACGGCCAACATCCTGCACCACGCCACGCCGCACAGCCTGGTGTTGATGGACGAGATCGGCCGCGGCACCTCCACGTATGACGGCCTCGCGCTGGCACGCGCCAGCGCGCTGCATCTGGCGCGCGTCAACCGCAGCTACACGCTGTTCGCCACGCACTACTTCGAGCTGACCGAACTGGCCAGCGCCGAGGACGGCATCGCCAACGTGCATCTGGACGCCGTCGAATACGGCGAGCAACTGGTGTTTCTGCACGCGGTCAAGGACGGCCCCGCCGACCGCAGTTATGGCCTGGCCGTGGCCGCGCTGGCCGGCATTCCCAAACCGGTGCTGGCCGAGGCGCGGCGCACCCTGCTGGAGCTGGAGCGCGGCACGCGGCGCGGCGGCGCGGCTCCCGCGCAACCCGATCTGTTTGCCACGCCCGACACCGCGCCGCCCGCGCCGCCAATCGACGAACTGCTCGCCGCCCTGCGCGAGGCCGATCCCGACACCCTCAGCCCACGCGCCGCGCTGGAGGCGCTGTACCGCCTGCACGCGCTGCTGCCGGCGCCGGATTGAGCCGGCGGAAACCACGCCTTCCCGTCACGGCGGCGGCCGACTCGCGGACACTCCGAATGACCCGCATGGGCTCGGCATTCCCGCGCATGCGGCAATCGATCGGCTCGGCAACGCAACAACTTGCCGGCGCCCGATCCCTGTCAGGCTCCGTGTGATTCTATCTTGCAGCGTGTCTGGCGTCTGAGCGCTGCGCGTGATGCGATGAGTCATCTTTACCACGTGCTTGGAGCCATCGCATGCCGCTGACGCTACATCCATTGGCCCGCACCACGCCGCGCATACGCGCCGAGCTGCGTGCTGCCGATCAGGCCCTGAGCGATGCCGAACTGGCGCGCCGCTACGGCCTGACGCCGCCCACGGTGCGCAAGTGGCGCCAGCGTGATGCGACGGCGGACCGCTCGCACCGCCCGCAGACCCTGCACTGCACGCTGACCTCGGCCCAGGAGGCGGTGGCGATGGAGATCCGTCGCACCCTGTGGTTGCCGCTGGACGACTTGCTGGTGGTGGTGCGTGAATTCCTCAACCCGGCGGTGTCGCGCTCCGGCCTGATGCGCTGCCTGACGCGCCACGGCTTGAACCGGCGCCCGGTGGAGGACAAGGACGCGCCGATCGTGCGCAAGACCTTCAAGGATTACGCGCCGGGCTTCGTGCACATGGACATCAAGTACCTGCCACAGATGGCCGACGAGAGCGCCAGGCGCTACCTGTTCGTCGCCATCGACCGCGCCACCCGCTGGGTTTTCCTGCGCATCTACGCCGACCAGAGCGAGGCCAGCAGCAGCGACTTCCTGCGCCGCCTGTACGCGACCGCACCGATGAAGATCGTCAAGCTGCTGACCGACAACGGCAGCCAGTTCACCGACCGCTTCACCGCCAAGAGCAAGAAACCCACGGGCGAGCACGCCTTCGATCGTGAGTGCGCCCTGCTCGGCATCGAGCACCGGCTCACCAAGCCGCGTCACCCGCAAACCAACGGCATGGTCGAGCGCTTCAATGGGCGCATCAGCGACATCCTGGCGACCACGCACTTCCGCTCGCGCGAGGATTTGCAGACCACGCTCGAACGCTACGCCAAGCTCTACAACGACCACCTCCCGCAACGCGCGCTGGGTCACCGCACGCCTCGACAAGCCATGGACCTGTGGCGCAAGAATCATCCCGAAATCTTCGTCAGGCAATTAAAGAACCAGACGGGTCTTGACAGTTAGGCAAGCCGAGGCAACATGAAGTTTGAATTAGAAGAAAGTAACAGAGGCATACTCGACGAGGAACTGTTGGAAGACATGCGTCGCAGCGCTAAAGCACTTGGCAGAGAGACAATCACAATTGCCGAATACGAGGAAAGAGGAAAAGCCCATCCAAGTACTATTCAGCGAAGATTTGGATCGTGGACTAAGGCATTAAAGCTGGCGGGCCTGCAACCAAGCAGGTCAAAAATAGGAATTACCGATGATGAGCTCTTCGAAAACATTAAGACACTATGGATAAGTCTTGGACGCCAACCAAGATACGACGAGGTAAAAGCGCCCAGTTCCAAGTTCTCTGCTGGAACATATGAAAAACGATTCGGTTCATGGTCAAAGGCACTTGGCAGGTTTGTTGCGTGGGTCAACTCAGACTCCCCAGATCAGCCTCAACAAAACGTAGAAGAAGAGCAAAGTGCAGCAGGGTCAACTGTGCAAATTGCCTCGGCCAAGCGCAGCACACGCCGTGAAATATCAGATCGTCAAAGATTCAGAATTCTCGTAAGGGATGGCTTTCGGTGCAAATCTTGTGGTGCTAGTCCATTAATGAAGCCAGGTGTCGAATTGCACGTTGATCATATTCTGCCTTGGTCAAAAGGCGGAGAGACAGCCGACGACAACCTTGAAACCAAGTGCAAACAATGCAACCTTGGCAAGGGAAACGCATTTAATGCCTAACAAATCAATCAACACGGACGCGCTTACGCGCGCCGGTTATTTCAAACGTTGGGGGCTTCAATGAGTACTGCCGCGAGAGGTAACGCATTTGAAAACCGAGTGTTTGCCGCAGTCACCGATGAACTCAACGGTGAGCGCCTCGGCCTATCGCCAAAGGCGGCTTCGCCGTTTCAAAAGAAGGGCTACTACTCGCGCGATAGAGACTCCGACATCATCGTCGATATTTCCATTGAGATTTGGCTTCCCAATGCCGACCAATGGTCGTTACTTTGGGTTTGCGAATGCAAAGACTACAGCGGAGCCATTCCTGTTGACGACGTCGAAGAATTCAAGGCAAAGCTTGACCAAATCGCAGGTGCAAACAAGAAAGGCGTCATGGCCGTTACTGGGGCATTGCAGCAGGGGGCATTGAAGTACGCGCGCGCAAATGGCATTGGTATAGTTCGGTTGCTTCCCAACGACCAGGTTGAGCACATCATTTACATGATGACTTCGGCCACGATGAAAGAGTCACTTCGTCTCAATTCATCCGAGTTCTACAGGGCGTTAACTGTTCCGGGGTTTGTAGGAAAAAACCGCGACTTCTATGCAGAGGGGCAAGGCCACATATTCGGTAGTTGGCGTCCACTGCTGAAAGAAATGCTCAGTGCGTAGTAGTTTGCCCCCAACCCACCATTCCACCGGATCTGTGCGAAAGGCCCGCGCAGGCCGGTGAATTCAGACGTTAGGCCTTGGAAAACCATGTCGAAACCTGTTGCACATAAAAAGCTGACGATAGCCGACGTCCAAGATCTTGGGCGAACGTTGGTCACCGTAGCCAACATATATCCAACTCGTTACCTGACCGAGCGAGACTTCTTCCCTCTTGTAATTACGTATCTGACTGGCCGCATTCCTTCGGTCAATGCAGAGGTCGCATCATCTGAAGGTGTTATCGACTTTCAGCTCAAGGGTAACAATCCAACCTGGCTAGAGCTGGCGGTGCAGCCGAGGACCATTGTTGATGCGAACTGCCCATCTCTGAAATTCCCTGGTCACAGCGCCAAGAATTCACTGTATCCCAGTCAGAATCGCCCTGAGCTGCGGAAGCTCATGCTCGAACCAAAGGGCAAGACCAGATTCTTACTCTTACTTGACCTTACGGGAAAATACGATTGCGCCACTCTTAAGCTTGGCTATCAAGCTGAGGCCAAGAAGATCAAGAAAGGGAAATCAATCCGCATTGTTTACGCATCGCAAGATGCGACCAAGGACTGCCACTTCGTGGTCAAGGCCTAACAATTCCTTGGGAGACTTCCGTACGCCACAGCAAGTTTTCGACGTTCCTTCAACCGTGGTGCACTTCGTAGTTGAATCCGCCCTCCCTCGCGCGCTTGGGAGTAGAATTGAAGCTATGGCTGACTTCCGTCAAGCCCTGACTACATGGAGGCAGCGATGGCAAACGATAAAGGTGTGCTCGTGATTGGTCTGGATCCAGCTCTGATCGATTTCTCACAGCCCGGGTACGCACCAGGCATGGATGCAACGAAGGTACTTGCCGGTCTCAAGTCCTCGGAAGAGGAATTGACGCGTCTCGGGTACAGCGTGCAAATGTGCTTAACCGACTTTGGCGAAACCGCGGAGGCTGTTCTTCAAAGTCGACTCAAGCAGAAGCAGTTCGACTGCATCCTTATCGGGGCAGGTGTGCGAGCGAATCCAAGCAATTTCATCCTGTTCGAGAAGCTAATCAACGTGGTGCATGAACACGCACCACAAGCCAAACTGTGCTTCAACACGATGCCGAGCGATACAACTGCGGCAGTACAGCGTTGGCTATAGGTACGTTGGACTAGTGTGAGCGGCATCGAACGTAGCGGCATTTGCTCGCGAACACTGGCACACGGGCCGTGCTACTGACGCCCAACCCTTCGTTCCAGCGGACTGCCTTCGGCAGCCGCTGAACTCAAACGGTTAGCCGGATACACACAGGGGGGACTGTCCCTCGTCGCCACCCGCGGCAGCCATCGTCAATACAAACACCCCTCCAAGCCCGGGCGGGTTACGGTTCCGGGCAAGCCCGGGGATGACTTGGCCCCGGGTACACTCAACAGTATCTACAAGCAGGCCGACCTCAAGAGGTAACCGTCATGCGCTACGCAATCGTCATTGAACAGGCGGTCGACAACTTTTCCGCGTACGTCCCCGATCTTCCGGGCTGTGTAACAACCGGCAGCACCCCGCAGGAAGCTGAGCAGCAACTGCGGGAGGCCATCGCATTCCACCTGGAGGGGCTTCGCGAGGACGGCATTGCCATCCCGCCGCCTGTCAGCCGGGTCGAGTACGTCGACATTGCCGCCTAACCCCTCCCATAAGAGACTTCCCGTCAACGCCGCGCGCTTGAGGTTCTTGCCTTGAGCTTTCGGGCCATGGCTGGTCATCGTGTTGTCCTCTTTGCTGCGTCGTGCGTGTCAGTGCTGCGTGGTGATGCAACGAATGTCAGACTGCATTTCCATAAACGGTCTTGTTGCGCCGCTGATGCTGGCGCGGACCAGGGTATAAACCGCACCCGGAGACCTCGTTCGTCTTTCGGTATCGTCGGTGTTCGGGGATCAGCCGAAACACGGGGTGACGTCCGGCAGGTTAGTCAGGTTCTCTCCGGGTCGGTCTGACCGTTGTCGACCACTTCGCGCTGACGTGAAAGGATGTGCGTTCGTGTCATGCCATGCCGGCGATCCTCACCGCGCGCTTGCCGGCCGGGCGCTGCACCATCGGGTGCTTCAGCCACGCCTCGGCGTCGTAGGCTTCCTCGCGCGCCAGCATCGCCCACAGTTGCCGCGCGTGTTTGTTCGCAATCGCCACCAGCAGCTTGCCGAACGGCATCCGACACGCCAGTTGGCGGATCCAGATCTGCTCGGGCGTGGCCCGATCCTGTGCAGTCACCTTGGCGCGCTGCAGGCTGCTGCGCGCGCCCTGGATCAGCAGCGTGCGCAGGTAGGCATCGCCGCGGCAACTGATCGTGCCCAGGCGGGTGTGCCCGCCGCTGGAGTGCTGGGTCGGCACCAGGCCGAGCCATGCGGCCAGTTGCCGGCCGTTCTTGAACTCCTTGGCCGAGCCGACGCTCGCCACCATCGCATCGGCGGTGAGCGGGCCAATGCCGATCAGCGCGCGCAGCCGCACGCAGCGCTCATCCGCCTTGGCGTGCGCTTCGATGCGCGCATCGCACGCGGCGATGCGGTCGCGCACCTGCGCCCAGTGCGCGCTGAGATCGCGCAGCAGTTCCTTCAGCTCCGCAGGCAACGATGCCGCTGCGTCGAGATCCGCCAAGGCGATGCGCAACGCCCGGTCACCCTGCGCCATCACGATGCCAAACTCGGCCAGCAGACCGCGCAGGCGGTTGCTGATCTCCAGCCCTTCGGTCTTGTAGCCCTCGCGCACGCGATGCCATGCCAGCCGCGCCTGCTGCTCGACCGACTTGACCGGCACAAAGCGCATGTTGCCCTGGCGTGCCGCCGTGGCAATCGCCTCGGCGTCGTTGCGGTCGTTCTTCAGTGTGCGGCTCTTGCGGAACGGCGTCACGAACTGCGCCGCCATCAAGCGCGGCTGCAGACCGACCTCCAAACAGCGCCGCGCCCAATGGTGCGCGCCACTGCATGCCTCCATCGCCACCACGGTGCCGGCCGGCACCTGCGCCAGCCACAGCGCAAACGCTTCACGCCCGAGATCCTGCCGCCGCTGCACGTGTCCGGCGCCATCCACCGCACATACGGAAAACAGGTTCTTCGCCAAATCCACGCCCATGGTTATAGTGCTCATCGAGACTTCCCCTTCTGCTGACGGTTGTAAAAACCATCATGGCCCTCGAGGCCGTTGGAAGCGGGAAGTCTCTTTTTACTCGTAAGAGACTTCCCTTCAATACTGCCCGATTGATGCTCTTGCCTTGAGCTTTCAGGCTTTTGCTGGTGGTCGCGCTGTCCAGGTTGCGGGGTGCTGCTGTGTCAGTGCGATGCGGTGTTCAACGTTGCCGGACTGCATTTCCGTCCCACAGGGACTTCCTGCGGTCGTAAACGGTCTTGTTGAGCCATCGCCGCCGGCTCGGACCAAGGTATCAACCGCGCCCGGAGACCTCGTTCGTTCATCGGTGTCGTCGGTGTTCGGGGATCAGCCGATTCCATCTCACAGCGGGTCTGCGTCTGGGCGCGGCTTGTGATGCGATGCAGCTGCCATGCGCGTCACGTGCAACCCGCTCACGCCCCTGACACCGAATCCGCGGCTTGAATGTCGAACTTCGCGATGGCGCTCACGAGCGCATCGAGGCACAGCGAGTCGATGCCGCGCCCACGCTCTCGCTCCATGATGATCAGGGCTTCATCGATCGACAGTGCGGCTCGGTAGGGGCGGGCGGCAGTCAGAGCATCGAAGATATCTGCCGTCGTTATCATGCGCGTTTCCAGGCTGATATCGATGTCGTTGAGACCGCGGGGATAGCCGCATCCATCCAATCGCTCGTGATGGGCGCCGGCCACGCGTGCGAGCTCTCTGAACGGACCGATCCGTGCAAGTATTTCCTCTGTGAGAGTCGGGTGACGCTTGACACTCGCCCATTCATCGGCGCTCAGTCGACCGGGCTTGTCCAGGATCGTGTTGCTGACGCCGAGTTTGCCCAGGTCATGCAACAAGCCCGCCCGGCGGACCCATGCGGTGCGCCTGGCGCTGAATCCCATCGAGGTCGCCAGGATCGCAGCGTAGTTGCCTACCCGCTCGCTGTGGCCGAAGGTGAAATGACTCTTCGCATCGACGATCTGCGCGAAGGCCAGTGCGATTGCATCAAGGCGCGTCTCGGTGGGGTCAAGGATTTGCCTGCTGGGCTCCAGCGCCCACAGTCGACTCTCAAAATCTTCGGCAGCCATGACCGTCCAAAAACCCGGTTCTTCCGCGGCGCGAAGAAATGCATCCACGACGCGAGGGTCGAACCAGGATCCACTGCGTCGAAGCACCTCGTTCCGCGCAGCTGATGCGCCGCCGACCTGGTAAAACACATCGGCCACCTGAGCTACCAGCGCGATGCGCGAACCCAGTGGAATGTCGTCGCTGCGATGACGCTGAGGCCTGCCGCGGCCATCCCAGTGCTCATCCAGGCTCTGAATGCCGGCAGCGACGGTGTCTGGAAAGCCGAGCTGGCGAGCCACCTGCGCACCCCGCTCGCAGCGAGCCATGACCAATTCGTCAGCCAATTGCTCGCCATGGCGCATCAGGTTGAGGACATGCGATAACCGGCTGCCAAGCCCCGCGCCGGGTGCGGCGTGGGTCAACACGAAGCTCGCAAGCTGTTTCAGGCTGTTGGTATCAACCTGCGCGAAATCATGCTTCGTGCGCAGGTCATCGTGCGCGTATAGCTCGCACAGACGCTCGGCGTTGCTGCTGCATCCGGCATCCTTGAGCAGCAAGGTGTAGTAGAGCTCCCGCAGTTCGGTCTCAGTGAGCCGGAGTTCGCATCCGATGTGGAATCCTATCCAGCAGCAGCGCTGACAATGCCCGGGGGGTTGGCCCTCGGTGATGTCGAGGGCATGGCTGAGCGCGCCAATCACTTCGGCAAGCCGGAGCTGGCCATTGGCGATCGGCACGAGATCCAATCCGGGCTCGTTGACAGCCGCGGACTTCGTCGAAAGCTCTGGTTGATCAAGCAAAGTCATTTGGCTGCCCCTTGGCAACACCCGTGGGCAGGCCGCATCGCGAAGCAAGCAGCATGACGTGGCCATGCTGCAGAGATATCCGAATGTCCGTGAAGGTTCCGTCGCGCCGGCTGCCAAGACCACGCCGTCATCGAGATCGCGCGGGTGTTCGGCAATCGTGTCAGCGTGTGTTGGGATGCGTCGAGAGTGCCCAGGCCCGCGTGCCCGACGCTGACCAGGGTGCTCGCAAGTGACTACTGTCCCGCCTGGGTGGCGAGGGGAGCTGCAGCCAGCGCGCGGGCCTGCAATATCGCCTGCGCCGGCGGCAACACGCCGCGCGCCAGCGCCTCGACCAGACTTTCGTTGGCACGCGCACGCAGCGCGAACAACGAGGCGCCGATCTCGTGCGCGGCATGCCCCAAGCGCTCGATGTCGGCCTGGGCATGGCGTCCGGCCGGACGTGGGCCGCACACCAGCACGCCGAACAGGTGTCCGCGCAGAGCCAGCGGCAGCGCCAGGCCCTCGGCACCCAGTGCGCTGCCCACCCCATGCAGGTCCAGCGGTGCCAGCGTCGCGCGCAGGCGCACCAGCGCGCGGTCGTCCTGGTCGAGACGATCCGGGCATGCGAAGCCTGCGCCATCGCGGCCGCTGCAGTCGAACCCTCCCTCGCGCGCTTCATACAGCGCGGCGCCCGTAACGCCCGCATCGCGGCTGAACGCCTCGACCGTGCGCGCGATCAGCGTCTGCGGTGATTCGACGAATCCCGCGTCGCGCACGAAATCACTCAGTGCCGCACGCGCACGATGTTCGCGGTGGAAGAACACGCGGTCGACCAGCGCCTCCACGCGCCGATGCAGCTGGTGAAACAGGATGCCCAGCGCCAACGGCACGCCAATCTCGAGTGCCAGGCCGGCGCTCTCGCCGATCGCGCTGCGCTCGATCAGACTCTCCATCAGTGCGAACAGGCCCACCACCACGCCCATCAGCAAGGCAAACACCAATGCACGGTTGACCACCACGCGCACCTCGACCAGGCGCTGACGCAGCACGGCATAGGTGTACAGGGCGAGCACGGCGATGGTCAGCGCGGTACCGATCCAGCGCAGCCACATCAGTGCCGGCGACTGCTGGACGGCCGCGTTCTGCAATGCGATCTCGATCAGCATCGCCGGCAACAGCAGGCCGGTGCTGCTGAGGATCCAGCGAATGCGCAGGCGCGCCGCGGCCACGGCATCCACGTAACCACGCAGCAAGACCCATAGCGGCACGGCTAGTCCCGCAATCCCGCATGCGATGATGATGTCGTTGAACGCGGCAGACTCTCCGGATACCGCAAAAGCGACAAACGCCACGCTGCCGCCGGCCTCGAGCGCGAACAGCAGCAGCAACAGCAGCAGATAGACAATCCCGAGGCCATGCAACAAGCGCGGCCGCAAACCCACCAGAGCGGTGGCGGTGAGATACAGCCCCAGAAACGCCATCGGTCCGCCGAGCCATTGCGCCACCATGTGCAGCGCGAGACCCGGGAACGGCGGCGCGGGCAGCCCGACGAGGATTTTTGCAAACAGGATGCTGATGGCGAACATCGCCAATCCCCATGCCGCCCAGTCACGGCCGCGCCACAGGGTCAACAGGCCAAGCGCCAGCAGCATGACCTGCTCTGCCCAGGATACCCAGTGGATGCGGCCAGATTCAGCGGTTTGCTTCTGCACCACGCTGCGCACCGCAACCGGCAGCACGCTGCCAGCGCGTTGCACCCACAGACGATAAGTGCGACTTCCGGGCACGTTTTCGTCGGCGAGGACGGCGCGCATCCGCGCCGTCTGTTCGGCCAGCACCACGCGGTCGCCTGCCTGCAGGCCTGCCGGCAGGGGCGTCCAGCCGCGTGCTTCGATCACGCTGCCCGCGGCATCAGGTTTCAGGTGAAACGGCAGCTCGCGGCGCGGCGCCGACCAGGTCAATGCGATAGCCACCACGGCCAGCGCGCCTATCATCAGGCGCAGCGCGGACCAGTGGGCAAATGCAAAGCGCTGCATCAACTCCTCCCCGTTGCGCCATGTGCACGGCTGCGCCGTGAATCGCCCAGGCGTCTCTAGAGCAGCCTTGTCGTGCACGGCGCCGCATTTACTCTACAGGCAATGAGGTCGCGCTTGAACCGTGTCGCACCGCCTGCCATGGGTCATGCGCAGATCCGTGTGCCGGGATATGCGAGGGTGCCGATCGCATCGGCAGGGTAATGCGGCGGCCGCACGCGGTTCCTTGCCAGGTTCTGGGTGCTCGGCTGCAGCCGCGCGGCGGGGGTCGAGGTCGCTGCAAGCCCGGCACGGAGCGATGCGCCTGGGTATGCCAGCGTTGCCGCATGGACAGATGGCAACAGGGCGAACGGCAACGACAGGACCTGTGCGCGCGCATGTCTGTTGCGTGGAGCCGATGAAATCGACTTCGCGGTCATGCGGTCGTTCCTCCGGACCCTTGTGCTACTCGCCACATCACCGCGCGCACCCAGCGCCGCAGCGCGGCCGCAGCGCGGGTGGCGTCAACGCGATACTGCGGATGCATCACATCGATGATCCGCGTCGGGCAGCACCACCGCGCTCGACCAGATCGGCGTCACGACGTTGTCTGTGTCGCCACGCGACGCACCGAATCACTGCGCACATGCTTGTAGCGGAACAGGATCGCGAACAGCACCGTCACGACCAGCGAATAGGCGGCGAACATCAGCCAGACGCCGTGCCACGCGATGCTGCCATCGGCTCGCGTGTAGTAATCGTTGATGAGCACGCCGCTGATCGAGCTGCCGAGCACCGCGCCGAAGCCGTTGGTCATCATCATGAACAGGCCCTGCGCGCTGGCGCGGATGCCGGGGTGCGCCTGCCCTTCGACGAACAGCGAGCCGGAGATGTTGAAGAAATCGAAGGCCATGCCGTACACCAGATTGGACAGGATGATCATCCACAGCAGCCCGTCGGGATTGCCATAGCCGAACAGGCCGAAACGCAGCACCCAGGCGCACATGCTGATCAGCATCACGGTCTTGATGCCGAAGCGCCGCAGCACGAAGGGGATGGCCAGGATGAACGCGGTCTCCGACATCTGCGAGATCGACAGCACGATGTTCGGGTAGCGCACGGTGAGCAGGTCGCGATAGGCGGGCACGTTGGCGAAGCTGTGCAGGAAGGTGTCGCCGTAAGCGTTGGTCAGTTGCAGCGAAGCCCCCAGCGCCATGGCGAACAGGAAGAACACGGCCATGTTGTAGTTTTTCAGCAACGCGAACGCGCGCAGGCCCAAGGCATCGATCAGCGAGTCATGGCGCACGTAGCGCGGCGGGCAGCGTGGCAGGGTGAACGCGTACAGGCCGAGGACCACGGCGGATGCGCCGGCCACGTAGAACTGGCTGGCACTCTTCTCGATATGCAGCAGGCTGATGGTCCACATGGCGACGATGAAACCGATCGTGCCCCAGACGCGGATCGGCGGGAAATCCCTGACCACGTCCGCGCCCTCGTCCTTGAGCGCGTTGTAGGACACCGTGTTCGACAGCGAGATCGTCGGCATGTAGAAGCACACGTTGAGCAGCATCACCCAGAACAGCGCCGCGGG
Source organism: Metallibacterium scheffleri (assembly GCF_002077135.1). Taxonomy (NCBI): domain Bacteria; kingdom Pseudomonadati; phylum Pseudomonadota; class Gammaproteobacteria; order Lysobacterales; family Rhodanobacteraceae; genus Metallibacterium; species Metallibacterium scheffleri. The sequence continues at coordinate 1,751,869 of NZ_LDOS01000002.1, forward strand.
ACTGTCGATCAGCGGCACCATGAACAGCATGCAGGCACCGAGCAGGTGCAGGATGCCGTACAGGCGCTCGGCATTGATCCACTTGTCGGCGACGATGCCCATCAGCGAGGGCATGAACAGCGAGGCGATGCCCATGGTCGAGAACACCGCGCCGAACTCGCTGGCCGACCAATGTCGGGTGAGGAACCAGTACGCGCCAAAGGTGGTCAGCCATGAACCCCAGACGAAGTACTCGAGGAAGTTCATGGCGATGAGGCGCAGCTTGGTGTTTTTCATGCGCGAACCCTGTTTGCGTTGAACCCCGGCCGCCGGCCGCGCACTGGCCAGCGGCGCCGCACGCGGCTTCGTCGTTTCGGCGCAGTGTTGCACAGCCGCGCATGGCCGGCAGGCGGCACCGCTCAGAGTCTGTGAAAAATTCCGCGTCGTGCGGAATTTTTCATCGGCGCGTCCGGCACAGGTCCGTACGCGCCTCCGCGAAGCAGCCACTCGCGTGACCGCTTCGCGTCCGGCCATCCATGGCCGGGCTGAGAGGCCGGAAAATTCACAGCCTCTCAGCGCACGCCGAAGCCGCTACCGATCGCCGCGTCCGCTGTCGCAGCGGCTTCCTGCACGCCTGCCACGCGCGCGGCGGGCGGACCCTGTCGCAGCCATTGCGCGAGCCGATCCAGCGCCGCGTCATCGCCTTGCGCGATGACCTCCACGCATCCGTCGGGCAGGTTGCACGCGTAGCCATCCAGGCCCAGCGCCAGCGCTCGCGCCTGCGTGCTGGCGCGAAATGCCACGCCCTGCACGCGACCTTCGATCAGCCAGCGGCGTGCGCTCACGGCGCGGGCCATTGCGGGTGCAGCGTGCGCGCGGCGGCGATGGCGGCATCCAGTTTGGCGCCGTCGATGGGGCCAATGAAATGCTTCACCAGCGTGCCATCGGGCGCCAGCAGATACGTCGATGGGAATTCCTGCGGCTCGGGCATGGCCGTGGGCGGCGACTCCAGATCGATCAGCACCACCGGATAACTGACCGGGTGCTTGCGCATGAACTGCGCGAATTCGCGCGCGGTGATGCCGTCGTAGGCCATGCCCAGCGCGGCGACATGCGCGGCATGCCGCTGCACCCACGCAGAGATCTGCGGCATCTCGCGCAGGCACGGGCCGCACCACGTCGCCCATTGATTGAGGACCACCCACTTGCCGCGCTCGGCGGCGAGGTTGAAGGTGCTGCCGTCGAGGGTGCGCAGGTTCAGTTGCAGCGGCGCCGCGGCGGGCAGCGCCCACGTCGGCGCGACAGCCAGCAAGGCCAGCAGCGCGAGCGCGCGCAGGATTTTCTGTGCAGGGATATTCATGTCGTGGAACTCTGCGCCGCGTTGCGTGAAGTATCCGTCGGCGGCTGCAGGCTGGCGAGATCGGCGCCCAGCCCCGCCTCCAGCGCCTGCCCCAGCGCGGCGAGCTGCGCGGCCAGCGCCGGCGGCAGGTCCTGCGCGGCGCTGGCCAGCAGCGCCGCCGAGGCTGGCAGACGGTAATGTCCGGCGGCGTACAAATCGGCCAGGTGCACGCCATGCAGGCTGCGCGTGAGCAACCAGTCACCCAGCTCCGAGCGTTGCAGCAGGCGCGCCTGCTCGAGCTCGTCGAGGTAACGCGTCAGCGTGTCCTCGGTGAGAAACGGCAGCGCGTGACGCAATGCGGCGTTGTCCAGCGGCGCCCCGCGCTGCTGTGCGGCGGCCAGCACCGCGAGCACGCGCAGCAGGCCGACGAACTCGGTTCCGCGCGGCAGACGCATGGCCTGCGGCACATACTGGAATGCGGCGAAGGCGGCAGTGAGCGAGGCGCCAGCCAGTACGATCACCCACGACACGTAGACCCAGATCAGGAAAATCGGCAATGCCGCCAGCGCGCCGTAGATGGCGCGATAGGAGCTCATGTGCAGCACGTACAAGGCGAACCCGTGACGCGCCGCCGAGAACGCCAGCGCCGCGAGCAGCGCGCCACCCAGTGCATGGCGCAGCGCCACGCGTCGATTCGGAATCAGCAGATACATCGCCAGCAACCCGATCCAGGTGATCAGGAATGGCGCCAGGTCCAGCAGATATCCGCCCAGTCCGAGATGCTGGTTGGCCTGCGCCAGCCATGGCAGCGCCAGCAGGTACGAACTGACCACCAGACCGCCGACCACCAGCAACGGCCCCAGCGTCAGCGCCGCCCAGAACGTGAGGAAGCGCAGCACGCCGCGCCGCCGTCGGGTGACGCGCCAGATGCGATTGAAGCGCTCCTCGATCGCCGCCATCATCAGCAAGGCAGTGAACAACAGGATGGCGGCGCTGGCCGCGGTCATGCGGCTGGCATTGCCGGCAAAACGCAACAGTTCCTTTTCCACCGCCGCGCCGGTGGCCGGTACCAGATTGCGAAACACGAATGCTGAAATCGTATCGCTCCAGTGCGCCCAGGCCGGAAACATCGATACGATGCCCAGCGTCGTCGCCAACAGCGGCACCAGAGCGAACACCGTGGTGTAGGACAGCGCGCCCGCGGTCTCCAGCAGCCGGTCCTCGCGCAACCGCTGCCAGGCGAAGGCGATGAAGGCACGCACGCGTTCGCGATCGATCGGTTTCATGCGTGCAGGGTATCGACATGCAAGCCCGAAAACACCTTGCCCGCGTGATTCACGCGCACCCAACCACCCAACCCGGAGCACGGCCGCATGAGCGAAATCCTGGTGCTTTACTACAGTCGCAGCGGCCACACCGCGGATCTGGCGCGGCGTGTCGCGCGCGGCGTCGAGGAAGTCGCCGGCTGCAGCGCGCGCCTGCGCCAGGTGCCACCCGTGGCGCCGATCACCGAGCTGGCCGCGCCGCCGGTGCCCGCGGACGGCGCACCCTACGCCACGCTGGACGACCTGCGCGCCTGTGACGGTCTCGCGCTGGGCAGCCCCACGCGCTTCGGCAACATGGCCGCGCCGCTCAAGCATTTCCTCGACGGCACCGGCGCCGAGTGGGCCTCGGGCACGCTGGTGGGCAAACCCGCGGCCGTGTTCACCAGCACCAGCACCCTGCATGGCGGGCAGGAATCTACCCTGCTCAGCATGCTGCTGCCGCTGCTGCATCACGGCATGCTGATCCTCGGCCTGCCGTTCACCGAGCCGGCCTTGAACGCGACGCAAAGTGGCGGCACGCCCTACGGTGCAAGTCATGTCGCCGGCCTCAAGGGTGAACGCGCGCTCAGCGCGCACGAGCAGGAGCTGGCGCGCGCGCTGGGGCGGCGTCTGGCGCAGGTCGCCATGCGCCTCGCGCCGCGATGAGCGCGCCGGGGCATGCGCGCCCGGCGGCGGCGCCATGAGCGCTTTGCGCGTCGGCCAACTGGCCTGGCTGTCGCTGGCGCTGCTGCAAGTGCTGTGGCATGGCTGGCTGCGCGCGGCGCCGCCCGAGCTGATCCCCGTGGTCTTGGCGCTGGCCTTGTTGCCGCTGGCGCTGCCGCTGCTGGCGCGCAGCGCCGCGCGCCGGCTGTGGTGGGCGGCGGTGGCGGCGTTGCTGTATTTCAGCCACGGCGTGATGGTCGCCTGGGCCATGCATGGCCTGCCACGCGCCCTGGGTTGCAGCGAACTGCTGCTGGCCGTGCTGCTGATCGGTGCCACCGGAGCGGCGGGGCGACGCGCGCGCTGAGCGCGGCGCAACCATCATGCGATCCAGGCAGGTGCGCGGATCGATCGGCCACGCACTGGCAACACGGCGGCCATGGGCGCAACGCCGCTTGTGCGCCGCGCCTCGCCGTCGCGGGCGATGCGGCCTAGCATGTGCGCATCCGCGATATTGGAGCGCGCCATGGGCTTCATCCAGCAGGGTCCGCAGCTCGCGCATCCACTGCACCACGACCGCGTGCTGCGCGGCTGGTTGCAGCACAACCTGGACGCGGCCGCGCACGCCGCGCTGCTGCCGGACCTGCAGGCGCTGGCCGACTACGCGCTGCAAGCCTATGCGCGACGCCAAGGCACGCCACGCCGCGAGCCGCAACTGACGCAGTGGGATGCCTGGGGCCGGCGCGTGGATCGCATCGCGTTGACGCCGGCCTGGGAGGAAGGCGCGGCACTCACCGCGGCGCACGGCCTGCTGTGGGCCGGACATGCCGCCGATGCGCGCGGCATGCAGCGCGCCGCACAATTCGCGCGCGTGTACCTGTACCACGTCGCCAGCGAGTTCTACACCTGTCCGCTGGCGATGACCGACGGCGCCGCCACCGCGCTCAAGGCCAGCGGCGATGCCACGCTGCTGCAGCGCGCGCTGCCGCGTTTCCTGAGCCGCGATGCCGCCACGCTGTGGCTGTCGGGACAGTGGATGACCGAGACCAGCGGCGGCTCGGATGTGTCGCGCAGCGAGGTCGAGGCACATCAGGATGCCTCCGGCCAGTGGCGCCTGCACGGGCGCAAGTGGTTCACCTCGGCCATCATCGGCGAGGCCGCGCTGACGCTGGCAAGACCCAGCGGCGCCGGCGCCGGCAACGATGCGCTGGGCATGTTCTACGTGGAAACGCACGCCACCGATGGCGCCTGGCAGCTGGGGCTGCGCATCCAGCGCCTGAAGGACAAGCTGGGCACGCGCGAATTGCCCACCGCCGAGATCGAGCTCGACGGCCTCGCCGCCACGCCCGTGGGTGAACCGCGCCACGGCGTGCGCCGGATCGCGCCGATGCTCAACATCACCCGTACCTGGAACGCGATCTGCGCGCTGGCCAGCATGCGCCGCGCGCTGGCACTGGCGCTGGACTACGCCACGCGCCGCGAGGCCTTTGGCGCGCTGCTGATCGACAAGCCGCTGCACCGCGACACGCTGGCCGGCCTCAACGCCGAGTTCGAGGCCGCGTTCGCGCTGGGCTTCGGCGTGGCGCGGCTGCTCGGCGAGGTCGAGGCCGGACTGGCCGATGCCGAGACCCAGGCTGTCTGGCGCATCCTCACGCCGCTGGCCAAGCTGTGGACCGGCAAGCTCGCGGTGCGCATCACCTCGGAATGCCTGGAAGCCTGCGGCGGCGCCGGCTACATCGAGGATACCGGTCTGCCGCAACTGCTGCGTGATGCGCAGGTGTATCCGATCTGGGAAGGCACCACCAACGTGCTGGCGCTGGATACCTTGCGCGCGCTGGGCGGCGATGATCTGTCGCCGTTCGCGACATGGCTGCAGCGGCAATGGCCGCAGGAGATCCCCGGCGCCACGACGATGCAGGCCGCGCTGGCCGCGGCAGCGCAGTGGCTGCTGCCGGCCAGCCGCGAGCGCGCGCTGCTGGAAGCGGGCGCGCGCGGCATGGCGCTGACCCTGGCGCGCTGCGCGGCGGCCACGCTGCTGGCGCGACAGGCGCAGACCGCCGCCGTGCTCGGTGACCTGCGTGCGGCGGCGTCCCTGCGCCGCTTTCTCGGCCACGGCCTGCTGCGCCTGAATGCATCCAGCGCCGCGGACTGCGCGGCGATCCTGGCGCAGGATTGAGCGCGCCACAGGCCACGGCTGCGGGTACGCTATGCGGCTGATCCGTCTTCAACGAGCGCGTCCATGGACCAGCTTTGCATCGTCACCACCGGTGGCACCATCGACAAGATCTACTTCGATGACAAGTCCGATTACCAGATCGGCGAGCCGCAGATCGGGCAGATCCTGACCGGCCTCGGCGTGGCCTTCCGCTGCAACGTGATCCCGCTGATGCGCAAGGATTCGCTGCACATGGACGCCGCCGACCGCGCGCTGCTGCGCGAGGTGATCGAGCGCCAGAGCGAACGCCACGTACTGGTGACCCACGGCACCGACACCATGGTGGAAACCGCGCAGGCGCTGCATGGCATCGTCGGCAAGGTGATCGTGCTGACCGGCGCATTGAATCCGGCGCGCTTCACCGGCTCGGACGCGGTGTTCAATATCGGCTGCGCGGTGGGCGCGGTGCAGGCGCTGCCCGATGGCGTGTGGATCGCCATGAACGGCCGTATCTGGGATCCGGCCAAGGTGCGCAAGAACCGCGACGCCAACCGCTTCGAGGCCAGCGGTGCCTGAGGCCCGGGTGGCGCGCCACGGCCCGCGCGCAGTCCGCACTGTCAGGTACGCAGCTCGCGCGGCAGGGCGAAGGTGATGGTTTCCGCCGTGCCATCCAGCTCGTGGATGGCGCTGGCGCCAGCGTCGTGCAAATGCTGGATCACGGCACGCACCAGTTGCTCCGGCGCCGAGGCGCCGGCGGTCAGGCCGATGCGGCGCACGCCGGCCAGCCACGCCGGATCGACCGATTCGGGGCCGTCGATCAGATACGCCGGCACGCCCTGTTTTTCGGCCAGTTCGCGCAGGCGATTGGAGTTGGAGCTGCTGGCCGATCCGACCACCAGCACCAGGTCGACCTGCCCCGCCAGCAGACGCACCGCGTCCTGACGATTCTGCGTGGCGTAGCAGATGTCGTCCTTGCGCGGCCCATCGATGACAGGGAAGCGCGCGCGCAGCGCATCGACGATGGCGCGCGTGTCCTCCACCGACAGCGTGGTCTGGGTGACATAGGCGATGTTCTCGGGCTGTGCCGTATGCAAGCGCGCGACGTCGGCCACCGATTCGACCAGGCGGATGTGCCCGCCGAAGCGCGCATGCCACTGGCCCATGGTGCCCTCGACCTCGGGGTGACCGGCGTGACCGACCAGCACCACGTCCTTGCCCAGCCGGCCCAGGCGCGCGACCTCCATGTGCACCTTGGTTACCAGCGGGCAGGTGGCATCGAACACGCGCAGGCCACGCGCCTCGGCCTGCGCGCGCACCTGCTGCGGCACACCGTGCGCGCTGAAGATCAGCGTGGCGCCGTCCGGCACATCGTCAAGACCCTCGACGAAGATCGCGCCGCGCGCGCGCAGACCTTCGACCACGAAACGGTTGTGCACCACCTCGTGGCGCACGTAGATGGGCGCGCCCCAAGACTCCAGCGCGCGCTCGACGATGGCGATGGCGCGGTCGACGCCGGCACAAAAGCCGCGCGGGTTGGCGAGGATTACTTCCACGATGCGGATACCGGATGAACCGCGCGCATTATCGCCCCGCAGCGCGCGACGTGCCGAACAGCGCGAACCACACCAGCAGCACCGCGCCGATGGTGATCGACGAATCGGCCACATTGAATGCCGGGTAGTACCAGTCGTGCTTCCAGTGCACGAGGATGAAATCCACCACGTGACCCAGACGCAGGCGGTCGACCAGATTGCCCAGCGCGCCGCCGATGATCAGCGCATATGGCAGGGCGTTGCGCCAGGCACCGCGCGGCGTGCGCGCCAGCGCCACCATCAGCGCCGCGCTGATGCCAACGGCCAGCGCGGTGAACAGCCAGCGCTGCCAGCCGTCGGCGCTGGCCAGGAAACTGAAGGCCGCGCCGCGGTTGTAGGCAAGGGTCAGATCGAGCAGATGCGGAATCAGCACACGCGTCTGACCGACCGCGAAATGCGCCACGATCAGCGCCTTGGTCAGTTGATCCAGCGCGATCACCGCCAGCGACAGCAGCAACCACGCCAGGGCGTTGGGACGCGGCAAGGACATGGGGCGCACGCTCAGAAAAAGCGCCGGTCTTCGCCCGGCCCTTCGATGTTGTCGATGCAGCGCCCGCACAGCTCGGGGTGCTGCGCGTGCGTGCCCACGTCGGCGCGGTGATGCCAGCAGCGCACGCATTTGGGCGCGGCGCTGGCCTGCACGCGCAGCTTGATCGGCACGCGCTCGGCGCCAAGCACGAGGCTTCCCGCGAGCACATCCGCTGGCGCAGCATCCAGCGCGTGCACGCGACACGCCGAGGTGATCAGCACAAAACGCAGTTCCTCGCCGTAGGCCTGCCAGCGCGCAGCGCGCGCAGCATCGACGTAAACATCCACCTCGACATCCAGCGCCGCGCCGATTCCACCGCTCTTGCGCATCGGTTCGAGCACGCGCGCGACCTCCTCGCGCAGGGCCAGCAGCTCGGCCCAGGCAACTGCATCGCGTGCCTCGGCATTGCTTCCAGCCAGGCCCGCGTACCAAGTCTCGAACAGCACCGACTCGCCACGTTCGCCCGGCAGGTGCTGCCAGATTTCCTCGCTGGTGAAGGCCAGCACCGGCGCCAGCCAGCGCACCATGGCTTCGAGGATGCGGAACATCGCGCTCTGCGCACTGCGCCGGCCGCGACTGTCGCGCGGCATGGTGTACAGGCGATCCTTGGTGATATCCAGATACAGCGCGCCCAGCTCGTTGGTGCAGAAGTTCTGCACGCGCTGCACCACTTCGGCGAACGCGTAGCGGTCGTAAGCCGTGACGATCTGCTGCTGCAGGGCTTCGGCCTGCGCGATGATCCACTGGTCCAGCAGCAGGCAGTCGGCCACCGGCAGCAGATGCCGCGGCGGATCGAAACCATCGAGATTGGCCAGCAGGAAGCGGCTGGTGTTGCGCAGGCGCCGGTAAGTGTCACTGACGCGCTGCAGGATCTGCTCGGACAGCGCCATCTCGTTGCTGTAATCGGCCGAGGCGATCCACAGGCGCAGGATGTCCGCGCCGAGGCGCTTCATCACGTCCTGCGGCTCGATGCCGTTGCCCAGCGACTTGGACATTTTGCGGCCCTGCTCGTCCACGGTGAAGCCGTGGGTGAGCACCTGCCGGTAGGGCGCGTGCCCGGTCATGGCCACGCGCGTCAGCAGGGACGACTGGAACCAGCCGCGGTGCTGGTCGGAGCCTTCCAGATACATCACGCGCCAGTCGTCGTGGCCGTCCTGCGCCAGCTCCGGGCGCGCGTCGACCACGCAGGCGTGGGTGACGCCGGAATCGAACCACACATCCAGCACGTCGGTGACCTTGTCGTAGCGCGCGGCCTCGTCACCCAGCAACTCGCGCGCATCCAGTGCGTACCAGGCATCGACGCCACCCTGCGCCACGCGCTGCGCCACCTGCTCCAGCAGTTCGACCGAGCGCGGGTGCGGCGTGCCGCCGGCCCTGTCCACGAACAGCGCGATCGGCACGCCCCAGGTGCGCTGGCGCGAGATACACCAGTCCGGACGCCCGGCCACCATGCCGGCGATGCGCTCCTCGCCCCAGCCCGGAAACCACTCCACTTCGTTGGCGATCGCAGCCAGCGCGTCGCGCCGCAGTCCCGCCGTGTCCATGCCGATGAACCACTGCGGCGTGGCGCGGAAAATCACCGGCGTGCGGTGCCGCCAGCAATGCGGATAGCTGTGGTGCACGGAGGCGTGCGCGAGCAGCACGCCGCGCGCGCGCAGGGTCTCGATGATCGTGCTGTTGGCCTTCCACACGTGCTGCCCGGCGAAGAACTCGGTATCCGGCAGGAACACGCCCTTGCCATCGACCGGATTGACCACGGCCAGGCCGTACAACTGGCCCACGGCGAAGTCCTCCTGGCCGTGGCCGGGCGCGGTGTGCACGGCGCCGGTGCCGTCCTCGGCGGAGACATGTCCACCCAGGATCAGCGGCACCTGGCGGTCGTAGAACGGATGCCGGAGCTGCGTCAGCGTCGCGCCGGGCTGGCCGGTGAGTTGCACACCCGGCGCATGCCCCAGCACGACTGCCGGCTCGATGCCGTAGCGCTGCAACGCCGGCTCCACCAGGGCGGCAGCCACCACCAGCAGCACGCGCCGCCCGGCGCGCGCCGGACCTTCGACCAGGGCGTAGTCGATCTCGGCATTCAGCGCCACCGCCTGGTTCGCCGGCAGCGTCCACGGCGTGGTGGTCCAGATCGGCACGCTGACGATGGCATCTCCGGCATCCACGCCAAAGCGCGCCGCCAGCGCCTGGCCATCGACGGCATCGAAGGCGACATCGATGGCCGGCGAGTCCTTGTCCTGGTATTCGATCTCGGCCTCGGCCAGCGCCGAACCGCAATCGAAGCACCAGTGCACCGGCTTGAAGCCGCGCGTCAGATGCCCGCGCGCGATGATGCGGGCCAGCGCGCGCAGCATGTCGGCCTCGTAGCTGAAATCCATGGTGCGGTAGGGATGCTCCCAGTCGCCCAGCACGCCGAGGCGCTTGAAATCCGCGCGTTGCACGTCGATCTGCTGCGCGGCGTATTCGCGGCATTTCTGGCGGAACGCGGCGGCATCGAGCTTTTCACCAGCCTTGCCGAACTTCTTCTCCACCGCGATTTCGATGGGCAGGCCGTGGCAGTCCCAGCCCGGCACGTAAGGCGCGCGGAAACCCGCCAGCAATCGCGACTTGACCACGATGTCCTTGAGGATCTTGTTGACCGCGTGGCCCAGATGGATGGCGCCGTTGGCGTAGGGCGGGCCATCGTGCAGCACGAAGGTCCGCGCGCGGTCGGCGCTGGCCTGCTGGATCTGCGCGTAGCGTCCGACGCGCTCCCACTCGGCCAGCCACGCCGGTTCGCGTTTGGGCAGGTCGCCGCGCATGGGGAAATCGGTCTGCGGCAATTGCAGGGTGTGCTTGTAATCCATGCGGCGAAAACTCAGGCGGTGGCGGAAAGGGGCAGGCCCACCAGCGCGCGCGCGGCGGCGGCGTCGCGGTGCATCTGCCGGGTCAGATCATCGAGGCTGGCGAATTTTTCCTCGTCGCGCAATTTGCGCACGAACTCGACCGTCAGATGGCGGCCGTACAAATCGCCGTTGAAATCGAACAAGTGCGCTTCCAGCAGCATCTCGCGCCCGTCGACGGTGGGGCGCATGCCCAGACTGGCAACGCCGGGCAGGGATGCCCCAGTGTCGCGGGCACAGGATGTGCCGGAGCGACCGCCGGGCAGGGATGCCCCAGTGTCGCGGGCGTAGGACGCGCCAGAGCGACCGCCGGGCAGGGATGCCCCAGTGTCGCGGGCACAGGATGTGCCGGAGCGACCGCCGGGCAAGGATGCCGCCACGCCATGCACGCGCACCGCGAAGATGCCCTGGATCGGACTCACGCGCCGCCCGAGCCGGATATTGGCGGTGGGATAGCCGAGCGTACGGCCCAATTGCTGGCCGCGCACCACGCGTCCGCCGATGCAAAACGGCTGACCCAGCAATGCGGCGGCCGCGGCAAAATCATCCGCCGTCAGCGCGGCGCGGATCGCGCTGCTGGAAATGCGCGCGCCATCGTGCAGATGCGTTTCCAATGCATGCGCGGCAAAACCCAGCTCGGCGCCCATGCGCTGCAGCAATGCCAGATCGCCGCGGCGCTGGTGGCCGAAGCGGAAATCCGCGCCCACCCAGACCTCGCGCGCACCGGCGCGCGCAAGCAGCACGCGATGCACGAAATCCTCGGCGGGCATCGCCGCCAACGCGGCATCGAAACGCAGCAACAACAGCCGCTGCATGCCGGCCTGCGCCAGACCCTCGATCTTGTCGCGCACCGAGCCCAGCCGCGGCAGCGGTACCTTCGAAAAATACGCGCGCGGCAAGGGCTCGAAGCTGATCGCCATCGGCAGCAAATGCAGCGCCGCCGCGCGCTCGCGCACGCGCGCCAGCAGCGCCTGATGGCCGCGATGCAAACCATCCAGCGCACCCACGGCCAGCACGCTGCCGTGTGGCGCGAGGCAAGGCCCCGCCACGTCTCGGGCAAGATGCATCATCGCAGCAGTATGGTGCAGCGCCACAGGGCGCTCAAGCCTCGCGCAGTTCGCGCAGGCGGAAGCCGAGTGCGAACAGCACCGCCAGATAGGTCAACCCGCCCGCGGCCAACAGCGCCAGCAAACGCCACAGTCGCACCAGTGCCGGCGGCGTGGTCCAGTCCGGCCACAACAGCAGACGCCCCAGCAGCAGGACCACCGCCATCACCGCGCAGGCCAGCAACGTGCGCCCCAGATGCCGCAACCAGCCCGGCTGCGCCTGATACACGCCCTGCCGCCGCAGCGCCAGCCACAGTTGCGTGAGGTTGAGATAGCCGGCCAATGCGCTGGCCATGCCCAGCGCCATGTGCAGCCCCGGCGTGTGCGCCAGCGTGTCCAGCACGCCGCTGCGGCGCAGCTCGGGCGCGGCCCAGGACCAGGCCAGCGCGCCCACCAGGATCACATTCAGCAGCATGTTCACCACCATCGCCACGACCGCCGCGCGTACCGGCGTGCGGGTGTCCTGGCGCGCATAGAACGCGGGCGCCAGCACCTTGACCAGGGCGAACGCCGGCAAGCCGCAACTCAACGTGGTCAGCGACAGCGTGGCCATGTTCGTGTCGAAGGCGTTGTAGCGACCATGCTGGAACAGGGTCGCGATCATCGGCTTGGCCAGCAACACCAGCGCCACCGCGGCCGGCAGCGCGATCAGCAGCGCGGTGCGCAGGCCCCAGTCCAGCGCGCGTTGAAAGCCCGCGCGATCGGTACTCAGATGATGCCGCGCCAGCGTCGGCAGGATCACCGTACCCAGCGCCACGCCGAACACGCCCAGCGGAAACTCCATCAGGCGATCGGACAAGGCCAGCCAGGTCTGCGAGCCGACGAACAGGAACGAGGCGATCACCGTATCCAGCAGCAGATTGATCTGCGCGACCGACGAGCCGAACAGCGTCGGCAGCATCAGGCGCATGATCTTGCGCACGTCCGGGTGCGTCGCGCCCCAGCGTGGCCACGACAACACCCCCAGCTTGCGCAGCGCCGGCAACTGGATGGCCAGTTGCAGCACGCCCGCCAGCAGGATGGCCCAGGCCAGCGCGCTGATCGGAATGCGCAGGTGCGGCGCCAGCCACAGCGCCGCGGCGATCATGCACAAGTTCAGGATGACCGGAGTGAACGCCGCCAGCGCGAATTTGGAGTAGGCGTTGAGCACGCCCGCCGCCAGCGCGGTCAGCGACACCAGCAGCAGAAACGGAAAGGTGATGCGCAGCAGGTCGGCGGTCAGCGCCAGGCGCGCCGGATCTTCGGCCAGGCCTGGCGCGAACACGTGCACCAGCCCGCGCGCGCCCCAGATGCCCAGCGCCGTCACCACCAGCAACACGCCACCCAGGGTGCCTGCGGTACGCGCCACGAAGGTCTTCAGCGCGGCCTCGTCGCCACGTGCGCGGACCTCGGCGAACACCGGCACGAACGCCAGCGAGAACGCGCCCTCGGCAAACAGCCGGCGCATGAAGTTGGGAATGCGGAACGCCACCCAGAATGCGTCCGTCGCCGCATTGGCGCCAAACACGGCGGCGATCACCGTTTCGCGCAGCAGGCCCAGCAGGCGCGACAGGAATGTCATGCTGCTGAACGCGGCCACGCCACGCAGCAGGCTGGGGCGCGCGGCACTCATGCCGCGGCCACCACGAAACCGAACCGGAAACCCGGAATCCGGAACCCGCAGCGCATGCGGCGCACACAGGCGCTGATGTGCCGGTGGCGATTGACCGCAGCGCCAGGCTCCAGCATAATTTCGCTCTTTTCCATAACACCCGTGTCTGGAGTCATCCCTTGGCCAACATCAAGTCCGCGAAAAAGCGCGCGCGCCAGTCCGAGCAGCGGCGCATGCGCAACGTGAGCGCCCGCTCCATGGTGCGCACGGCGATCAAGAAAGTCGTCCTCGCCATCGAGGCCAAGGACAAGGCCGCGGCCGTGGCCGCCTACGCCGCCGCCGAGCCGGTCATGGATCGTCACGCCTCGCGTGGTCTGATCCACAAGAACAAGGCCAATCGCCACAAGAGCCGGCTCACCGCGCACATCAAGGCGCTGGGTTGAATCGATCCATGTCGAGCCTGGGCGGATCATTTCCGCGCGTGCTCGCCTGACACGAAGGCCGGCTGATGCCGGCCTTTTTGCTGTGCCGACATCACGCGCCGGCCTCATCCCCAGGCGCCGCAAAACGCAGGTCCACGGCTTCGGCCGCGGCCTCTTCGCGCGCCTTGCGCTCGGCGTCAAAAAAACGCTGCGCGGCCAGACAAACATCCCAGGTGCCCTCGCGCACCGCCGCCGAGATCGGGAACCACGGCGCCGTCCAGCCCAGGTCTGCCACGATGCGCGCAGCCATCCGCGCGCGTTGTTCCTGCGGCACGAGGTCGATCTTGTTCAGCAGCAGCCAGCGCGGACGCTGCAGCAGGCGCGCATCGAACTGCTCCAGTTCGGCCTCGATCGCGCGCACTTGTTGCACCGGATCGCTGTCATCCTGCGGCGCCATGTCGACCACGTGCAACAACAGGTGCGTGCGCGAAAGGTGCTTGAGGAACTGGATGCCGAGCCCGGCGCCCTCCGCCGCGCCCTCGATCAGGCCCGGGATGTCGGCCACGACGAAACTCTTGTCGGTTTCGATGCGCACGACGCCCAGGTGCGGATGCAGCGTGGTGAAGGGGTAGTCGGCGACACGCGGTGTGGCCGCGGAAACCGCGCGGATGAAGGTGCTCTTGCCGGCATTGGGAAAGCCCAGCAGGCCGACATCGGCCAGCAGCTTGAGCTCCAGACGCAACTCGCGCGCGTCGCCCTCGCGGCCCGGCGTGGCGCGCCGCGGCGCACGATTGACCGAGCTTTTGAAGTGCACGTTGCCGCGCCCGCCCTCGCCACCCGCCGCCACGCGCAGGCGCTGACCGTGCGCGGTGAGATCGCCCAGCGACTCCGCGGTTTCGGTGCCGACCACCTCGGTGCCTACCGGCACGCGGATGACGCAATCCTCGCCGCCGCGGCCGCTCATCTGGCGACCCATGCCGTTCTGCCCACGCTGCGCGCGAAACACGCGCTGGTGGCGGAAATCGACCAGCGTGTTGAGGTTCTCATCGGCCACCAGCCACACCGAGCCGCCTGCGCCGCCATCGCCGCCGTCGGGGCCACCGAAGGGGATGAACTTCTCGCGCCGGAAACTCACGCAGCCGTTACCGCCATTGCCGGCGTGGACATGAATCAGGGCTTCATCGACGAATTTCATGGCGCAAGAATAGCCCAGTGGCAGTGCGGCAAAGTCCCATAAACACAAAGCCCCGCACGCGGCGGGGCTGGGTGCGCGACGCGGGTACGAATCAGGCCGAGACGACGCTGATCATGCGACGCTTCTTGGGGCCTTTCACCGAAAACTGCACCTTGCCCTCGGTCAGCGCGAACAGAGTGTAATCGCGACCGCAGCCGACACCGGCACCGGGATGGAACTGGGTGCCGCGCTGGCGCAAGATGATGTTGCCCGGCTCGACGGACTCGCCGCCATAAATCTTGACGCCGAGGTATTTCGGGTTGGAATCGCGGCCGTTGCGGCTGGAACCGACGCCCTTTTTATGTGCCATGACGGATGCTCCTTCGCTCAGCCGGCCTGGATGCCGGTGATTTCGACTTCGGTGTAATGCTGCCGGTGACCCATCTGCTTGCGATGGTGCTTGCGGCGGCGGAATTTGACGATGCGGATCTTGTCGGCGCGGCCGTGCGTGCGCACCTTGGCGCTGACGCTGGCTCCGCTGACGGTTGGCGCGCCGACCTTGACGGTCTCGCCCTCGCCCACCATCAGCACCTGGTCGAACTGGACGGTGCTGTCCACGGCGGCTTGCAGCAGTTCCACGCGCAGGATCTCGCCCTGCATCACGCGATACTGCTTGCCGCCAGTCACGATGACTGCGTACATGATTGGCCTCGAATGTAGTTCTTCTGGGAGGTAAAGCAGCGGAATTCTAGCGGCGGCGCGGGGTTACCGTCAATTACGCCGCGCCCCGGACACCGGGCCCGCGACGCATGCGCGCGGACCCGGGCAGGATCACCCGCCTGCCGCCGGCTTGGCCGCAGGCGACACCGGGCACTGCCCTTCGGCGTTGAGCTTGCCTGTGGTCTCCAGCTGACTGATGCGCTGCGTGAACTGCTGGCGACCGAACTGCTCGCCGGCCAGCATCGACTCGCGCATGATCGCCGGCTGCACTTCCAGCATCTTCTGCCCCAGTGGCGAGCGGTAGAACGTCAGCAACTCGCGCACATCCTGCTCGGTGAAGTTGCGCTGGTAGATCGGCACGACCAGGTCGGTCATCTGCCGTGTGGCCTGCGGGGTGGTCAGCACCGATGACACTTCGCCGGGCGCAAGGCAAGGCAGGCGCTGCTTGACCATTGCATCGAGCTGCTGGGCCATCTGCTGCATCACCTGCTGCATCATCGTGGTGGCATGGGTGGCAACCAGCAACTCGTGCACGCTGGCGCTGCTGGCCTGCGGTTGCGCCGGCGGCGCATCCGCCGCCGTGGCCGTGCCAAGGCCAAGAGCAAGCAGGACGGCGCCTGCGGCGATCCATGGACGCATGGTTTTCTCCTTGATCGGGAACATGGGAATGCTGCCTGCTGGCAGCGCTGCCGATCTTAGCGTGCAGACGCCTGCTGCATGCTGCTCGACACCCACGCGCAGTGACTTTCGCGGCTTTCGCCGAAATGCCCAGGCGCCCGAGGACGCATTGCCGAGCCAGCGGTCGCACGCGCATGCGCCCGACCCGCCCGCCAGTTTATAGTTCCGCTCTTGCCTACCGGAACTCGCCATGGACTCGATCCGCATCCGCGGCGCGCGCACGCACAACCTCAAGAATTTCGACCTCACCCTGCCGCGCGAGCGCCTGATCGTGATCACCGGGCTGTCCGGCTCGGGCAAGAGTTCACTGGCCTTCGACACGCTGTACGCCGAGGGCCAGCGTCGCTACGTGGAGTCGCTGTCGTCGTACGCCAGGCAGTTCCTGTCGATGATGGAAAAGCCCGACGTGGACGCCATCGAGGGTCTGTCGCCGGCGATCTCGATCGAGCAGAAATCCACCTCGCACAACCCGCGTTCGACCGTAGGCACGATCACCGAGATCCACGATTACCTGCGCCTGCTCTACGCGCGCGCCGGCACGCCGCGCTGCCCCGAGCACGGCATCCCGCTGGCCGCGCAAACGGTCAGCCAGATGGTCGATGCGGCGCTGGCACTGGACCCACAGCGGCGCTGGATGCTGCTGGCGCCAGTGGTGCGCGAGCGCAAGGGCGAGCATGTCCAGGTGTTCGAAGCCCTGCGCGCGCAGGGCTTCGTGCGTGCGCGCGTCGATGGCGCCGTGGTGGATCTGGATGCGGTGCCGGCGCTGACCCTGCGCCAGAAGCACAGCATCGAGGCCGTGGTCGATCGCTTCCGGCCCAAACCCGAGTTGGCGCAACGCCTGGCCGAATCGTTCGAGACCGCGCTGCGCCTGGGCGAAGGCCTGGCTGTCGTGGCTGATCTGGATGATCCGCAAGCACCCACGCAGATTTTCTCTTCGCGCTACTCGTGTCCGCTGTGCGACTACTCGCTGCCCGAGCTGGAGCCGCGCCTGTTCTCGTTCAACTCGCCGATCGGCGCCTGCCCGCGCTGCGACGGCCTCGGCACCACCGAATTCTTCGATCCGGCGCGCGTGGTGCTGCATCCGGAGCTGTCGCTGGCCGGTGGCGCCGTGCGCGGCTGGGACCGGCGCAACCCGCACTATTTCCAGATGATCCAGTCGCTGGGCAAGCACTACGGCTTCGATGTGGAAACGCCATGGCAGGACCTGCCGCGCGCCGTGCATGAGGCCGTGCTGCACGGCTCAGGCGAGGAGGAAATCGTCTTCCGCGACCTCGGCCAGGGCGGGCGCGGCGCGGCGCGCAAGCGCCGCTTCGAGGGCGTCGTGCCCAACCTCGAGCGCCGCTACCGCGAGACCGATTCGATCGCCGTGCGCGAGGAGCTGCGCAAATACATCAGCGTGCGCGCCTGTCCCGACTGCGGCGGCGCGCGCCTGAATCGCTCCGCGCGCAGCGTGTCGGTGGGCGAGCGCACCCTGCCGGAGATTTCCGCGCTGTCGGTACGCGCGGCGCTGGAGTTTGCCGATACGCTGAGTCTGCCCGGCTGGCGCGGCGAGATCGCCGCCCGGATCATCAAGGAGATCCGCGAACGCCTGCGCTTTCTGCTCGACGTGGGTCTGGATTACCTCACCCTGGAACGCACCGCCGACACGCTCTCCGGTGGCGAGGCGCAGCGCATCCGCCTGGCCAGCCAAATCGGCGCCGGTCTGGTCGGCGTGATGTACGTGCTGGACGAGCCTTCGATCGGCCTGCACCAGCGCGACAACGCGCGCCTGCTGGCCACGCTCAAGCGCCTGCGCGACTTGGGCAACACGGTGATCGTGGTCGAGCACGACGAGGATGCCATCCGCAGCGCCGATTTCATCGTCGACATGGGCCCCGGCGCCGGCGTGCATGGCGGCGAAGTGGTGGCCGCGGGCACGCTGGCCGATGTGCTCGCCACGCCGCGCTCGCTCACCGGGCAGTACCTGTCCGGCGCGCGCCGCATCGAGGTGCCCGAGCAGCGCCGAAGCGCGGCGCGCGAACGCTGGATGCAGCTTGATGGTGCGCGCGGCAACAATCTGCGCGAGGTCACGCTGCGCGTGCCGGTGGGCCTGTTCACCTGCGTCACCGGCGTCTCCGGCTCGGGCAAGTCCACGCTAATCAACGACACCCTGCTGGCGCATGCCGCCAGCGTGCTCAACGGTGCCGGCACGCAAGCCGCGCCGTTCGCCGCGATCAGCGGCATGGAGCATTTCGACAAGATCGTGGCCATCGACCAGTCGCCGATCGGACGCACGCCACGCAGCAACCCGGCCACGTATACCGGCCTGTTCACGCCGTTGCGCGAATTGTTCGCGCAGGTGCCCGAGGCACGCGCGCGCGGCTACGAAGCCGGACGCTTCAGCTTCAACGTGCGCGGCGGGCGCTGCGAAGCCTGCGAGGGCGATGGCATGATCAAAGTGGAAATGCACTTCCTGCCCGACATGTACGTGCCCTGCGATGTGTGCCACGGCAAGCGCTACAACCGCGAGACGCTGGAGATCCACTACAAGGGCCACAGCATCAGCGATGTGCTGGAGATGACCATCGAGGCCGCGCAGAGCCTGTTCCAGCCGATCCCGGCGCTGGCGCGCAAACTGGAGACGCTGATCGCGGTGGGCCTGGGTTATTTGAAGCTGGGCCAGGCCGCGACCACACTGTCCGGCGGCGAGGCACAGCGCGTCAAACTGGCCAAGGAACTGTCGCGACGCGACACCGGCAACACCCTCTACGTGCTCGACGAACCCACCACTGGCCTGCACTTTCACGACATCGAGCAATTGCTCGACGTACTGCACCAGCTGGTCGATCAGGGCAACACCGTCATCGTGATCGAACACAATCTGGACGTGATCAAGACCGCCGACTGGGTGGTCGATCTCGGCCCCGAGGGCGGCGCCGGCGGTGGCCAGATCATCGCCAGCGGTACGCCGGAGCAGATCGCCACCACGCCGGGTTCGCACACCGGCACCTTTCTCGCACCGCTGCTGCCGGCACGGCACGCACCCGCCGCAAGCCCCAAACGGAAACGCCACGCATGAGCCCGACCCAAGCCAGTCCACGCAAGCGCCGCGGCAAGGTCGCCGCGCAACCAACGTCCACCCCTGCCACGTCGTCGCCTGTACCGGCGCAACCGCTGTTCACCGCGATTCTCATGGTGCGCTGGCGCGATCTGGATGCGTTCAATCACGTCAATAATTCGGTGTTCCTCACCTATCTCGAGGAAGCGCGTCTGCAGTGGTTGAAGGACGTACCGGGGCCGTGGTTCGACGCGCACGCCATGCCGGTGCTTGCCGCCAGTACGCTCAACTACCGGCGCCCGATCGAATGGCCCGCCAGCCTGCACATCGAACTGTGCTGCACACGGGTGGGCAGCAGCTCGCTGACGCTGGCGCACCGCATCGTCGATGCGCGCGATGCGCAATGCCTGTTTTGCGATGGCGATGTCACCCTGGTGTGGATGGACCCGGCCAGCGGGCGCAGCGTGGCCCTGCCCGCGGCGATCCGCAGCGCCTGCGCGGCCTGAGAGGGTGAGAGTTTTTCTCTGAGCCACCCAAACGGTTGTGCGGCAGGCATGATAGCGAGCATGACGACATCCACTGAGCATGACCCGGCGGCGACGCAGACAGGCCTGTTTCTGGACCTGCCCGAGCCCAGCGAAGCCCAGGTACGGGAGGCGCAGGCCAAGGCGGCGATGCAGCGAGAGCAAGGCGCGCCGCGATTGCTCGAACCCAACCGTTTGCAGGTGGAGCTGCGCGCCTCGGACCTGGAATCGTTGTTGCCCGAGGACCACCGGGCGCGACTGGTGTGGGGTTACGTCGAGCGTCAGGACCTGAGTCGGTTGATCGAGGCGGTCAAGGCGCGCGGCAGCAACGCCGGTCGTGCGGCGATCGACCCGCGCATTCTGTTCGCACTGTGGCTGTACGCCACGCTGGACGGTGTGGGCAGCGGCCGCGAAGTGGCGCGGCTGAGCCTGGAGCACGATGCGTACCGGTGGATTTGCGGCGGCGTGTCGGTGAACTATCACGCGCTCAATGATTTTCGTGCGGGCAACGAAGCGCTGATGGACGAGCTGCTCACGGATAACGTAGCCGCCCTGGCCGCGGTGGGTGCGATCACCTTGCAGCGCGTGGCGCAGGACGGCATGCGCGTTCGCGCCGCTGCGGGTGCCGCCTCGTTCCGCCGCCAAGCCAGCCTGGACGACCACCTGAGCCAGGCCCGCGAGCTGGTGCAGACGATCAAGACGCAGGCCCAGGCCGATCCGGGTCAAGCCCGGCGGCAAGCGCAGGCGGCCAAGCTGCGCGCGGCCCGGGAGCGCGAAGCGCGCATCCAGGCGGCGCTGGAGCAACTGCCTGAAGTGGCCGCTGCCAAGAAGCGCAACGGCTCCAGGGCCGAAGACGCCAGAGCGAGCACCACCGACGCCGACGCGCGGGTCATGAAGATGGGCGACGGCGGTTTCCGTCCGGCGTTCAACGTGCAGTTTGCCACCACCTGCGAAGAACAGGTCATCGTCGGCATGGACGTGGTCACCGCCGGCAGCGACATGGCGCAACTGGCGCCGATGGTCGAGCAGGTCGCGCAGCGCCTGGGGCGCAGCCCGGAGCAGTGGCTGGTCGATGGCGGCTTCCCCGCGCACGAGCAGATCGATGCGGTGGCCGGCAGGACCAAGGTCTACGCGCCGGTGCCAGAACCCAGGACGAAGCAGGACGCGCAGGGCAAGGAGGTCGCGCAGGACAAGCACCAACCCAAGCCCGATGACTCCGAGGCGGTGGCCCAGTGGCGCGTGCGCATGGCCGGCAGCGAGGCCAGGGACATCTACAAGCAGCGCGCGGCAACCGCCGAATGCGTCAACGCCCAGGCGCGTAACCGAGGCCTGCTGCGCATGCCCGTGCGTGGCTTGGCCAAGGTCCGCTCGGTGGTGGGCCTGTTCGTGCTGGCGCACAACCTGTTGCGCACCGCCGCGCTGGCACCGCAACTCATCGGTTGGGGGACAGATCCGTCCGCCATGGCGGCGCAGGCCGCATGAGAGGGCAAGAAATGGCCCCAAAGCGCTCAGCCAGCGCGAAGTTCGGGAGACCGACACCCATCACGGGCACCGTCTGCGCCATTCGACCGCACGCGCAGGCGACCACGTCCAGCATCAGCAGCCGTCGCGCCCACGCCGACAACCGAAAAACTCACAGCCTCTGAGTCGGCGTATCCACGCGCTGTGACGAGCGGGTCGGCGATCCGCGCGCCTGCCGCGACTAAGATGGCCCGCATCCCCGACGGAGGATTGGACATGAGCACCCCGCTACGCACCCTGCTGACTGCCGCGCTTTCCTGCGGGCTGGTTCTCGTCGCTGCCATATCCCGTGCGCACGCCGCCGACAGCACAGCGCTGACGATCTACCCGGCGCAGCAGCAGGATTTGTTCATGCCGGGCGATTTCGCCACGCAAAGCGGTTATGCCCTGGTGCACCAGCAGCGCACATTCACGTTGCACGCCGGCATGCAGACGCTGACCCTGCAAGGCCTCGCCGCGCGCCTCGACGCCAGTGCGCTGCTGCTGCAATTTCCAGCCGCCAGCGACGTGCGCTTTGCCGGCCTGCGCGTGCTGCCGCCGGTGCATGGCGTTGCCGCGCTGCTGCAGCAAGCCATCGGCGCGAAGGTCACGGTAAGCAACGCGCAGGGCGCAGCCTTGGTCAGCGGCAAACTGCGCGCGGTTGACGGCGCGCGCTTGTTGGTCGAGGCCGCCAGCGGCGCGCTGCACCTGGTGTCCGGCGATGTGGCCCTGCCCGCGGGTCTCAAGCTCGGCGCGCCCGGCCAGCAGGCGCAAGTCAGCGTGGATGCCCCGCACGCTGGCAGCTATCGCGCCGAACTGGTGTATCCCACTGCCGGGCTGGGCTGGCGACCTGATTACGCCCTGATGCTGAATAGCGGCACATCGTGTCGAGGCACGCTGGAAGCACGCGCAACGCTGGCCAATCACAGCGGTACGCGCTTCGATGACGCGCACATCACCCTGCTGGCCGGTACCGTGCATGCGCCTGCCGGGATGATCGCGATGGGCACCCCGCGCCTGATGGCGGCGCCTGCCGAGGCTGCGGCACCCGCGCCGCCGGCGCAAAGCGGCCTTGGCGACTACCGCAGCTATCGTCTCGCCGTGCCGCTCAGTCTGGCCGTGGGCGCCGTGGTGCAGGTGCCGCTGTACGCACCACACAATCTGGCTTGCGCGCACGCTGCCGTGTTCGGTGATGCCATGCCACCCGGCTGGAGTCCGCAGCAGCCCGACTTCAACCCCGATAACCACCATGCCGAGTCCGGCAACCCACGCATCGAGATCACCTTCACGGCGCCGCAGAACCTGCCCTCGGGCGAGGCGCGCGTGTACCTGCCCGATGCCGATGGCAGCTTGCAATTCATCGGCGCCAGCGGCATCGATAACGCGCGCAAGGGTGACCGTGTGGTGCTGGTTCCGGGCAACGCCTATGCACTGAAGGTGACGCGCAGCCGCACGCATTGGCAAGTCGATGGCAAGGTATTGACCGAGGGCTTGCGCTACACGCTCAGCAACACCAGCCGCAGCGCACGCACCATCACCGTCTACACGCATCCGCAGCGCTGGCGCGAATGGATGTTGCTGCACAGCGCGCCACAGCCGGTCGCACGCAGTGTCGACACGCTCATGTGGCGCGTACGCGTGCCCGCCGAGGGCAGCGCCAACATCGATTACACGCTGCGCTACGATGCCGCCGACGCGCCCGCGCCACGCTGAGTCGATCGCCCCATGCTGCACATCACCGAACACGACTACGGCATCCGCGAGCTGCGCCTGGCGCGGCCGCCGGTCAACGCGCTGGATGCGGGCCTGATCCGCGCATTGCGTCTGGCCATCGAAGCCGCGCCCGCGCAAGGCGCGCAGGCGCTGCTCATTTCCGGCAGTCCCGGTCTGTTTTCAGCGGGACTGGATGTGCCCGCGCTGCTGGCGCTCGACGCGCCAGCCCTGCAGCACTGCTTCGAGGATTTCTTCGGCATGGCCGCCGCACTGGCGCAAAGTCCCATTCCCGTCGCCGCCGCGATCACCGGCCACAGCCCGGCCGGTGGCGCCGTGATCGCGCTGTTCTGCGACTACCGCGTGATGGCCGCAGGCCCGTTCAGGATCGGCCTCAACGAAGTGCAGGTCGGCCTGACCGTGCCCACCGTCATCCGCGACGCGCTGGCGCGTCTGCTCGGGCCCTACCGCGCCGAGCGTTTGCTGGTCTCCGGCACCATGCTCGAAGCCGAAGCCGCGTTGCGCATCGGCATGGTCGATGAACTCACCGAGGTCGACCAAGTGCCGCAGCGCGCGCTGTTGTGGTTGCAGGCGCTGCTGGCCCTGCCGCGCCAGGCCATGCTGGAAACCCGCGCCGTGGCTCGCGCCGATCTGATCGCCATGACCCAGCGCGAACACCTGCCCATCGCCCAATTCGGCGCGGTGTGGCAACGCGCCGAAACCCAGGCCACGCTGCACGCGCTGGTGGCCAGACTCAAGGCCGGCAAGCCCGACTGAGGCACACACGGCCGGCGTGATCCGACCTGCGGTGTAGGCATCGCCGCACAATGCATGGCGGCGTGCGCCGCTGCCGCACCCATGCGCGGCGACCTAGCCTGAGTCCTCGCCACGGCGGGGCATGCGGACATGCGCAGGCAAACGGGTTGGACGCTGATCGAGCTGATGCTGGTCACGACGCTGATCGCCGTGCTCGGCGCCGTGGCGGCACCAGCGCTGGGGGATGCGATCGCGCGCCAGCGCGTGCTGGGCGCGGGCAACGAGTTCGTTGGCGCGCTGCATTACGCACGCACCGCGGCGGTATCGGCCGGTGCGCGCGTCATCGTGTGCCCGAGCAGCGATGGTGCGCGCTGTGCACCGGACACGCGCTGGGACGGTGGTTGGCTGATGGCCGTGGACCGCGATCGCGACGACCAGCCCGATGCCGCGCCGCTGCTGCGCGGCGGTGGCGATGCAGGGCTGCGTATCGTGTCCACGCGCGGGCGCACGCGGCTGGCGTTCCAGCCCAGCGGCGGCGCGGCGGGCAGCAATGTCACCTTCACCCTGTGCCAGGCCGGCCGCGCCGACACCACGCGCCAACTGGTGATGAGCAACTCCGGGCGCCTGCGCAACGCCGTCGTGAACGCTGCCAGCGCCGCTGCCTGCGCGGCGTTGTAGGTCGATGCTGCCGTATGCGGACACGGGGACTACAATTGCGTCCCCACGCTGGAACGCCGCATGATCCTCACGTCTTATCGCATCGCAGCTTCGCGCATTCCTGGCGCCGGAAAGGGCCTGTTCCTGGATGCGCCCGTGGCCGCCGGCAGCATCGTGGTGGCGCCGGATGCGATCGATCGCACTTACACCTTCGATGAAATCAACGCTGATCCTGCATTGTCCTGCCTGCTGCACACCAGCGTGCGCTGGTTCGAGCAACGCTACACGCTCTCGCCCGACTGGCCGGATGAATGCTTTGTCAATCACAGTTTCGCGCCCACTGGGCTGTGGCACCTGGGCTTCATCTTCGCCAATGGCCCCCTCGCCGCGGGCACCGAGTTGACCGTGGACTACCGCCACCTGCTGGCGCCTGGACAGGTTGAAGAATTCACCGACGCCGACAGCGGCCAGAATATCGTCGGCTATGCCTGGCATGAGAGCATCGCCTCCTCGACGGCGCGGCTTGCCGCCCTGCTGGCCGCGCCGCGATGCTGACGCACGCACGCAGCAGCATGAGCCTGAATATTCCTGAATTACGCACCCCGCGCCTGCGTTTGACCGCGCTGCGCGAGGACCACTTCGATGCCTACTCGCGCATGCTCGCGGACCACGCCAGCACGCGCCACGTCGGTGATGGCAAGCCGCTGGACCGGCTCAATGCCTGGCGATCCATGGCCATGCTGCTCGGCCACTGGGTGCTGCGCGGCTATGGCATGTGGGCAGTCGAACTGCTCGGCGATGGGCGCCTCATCGGCCGTGTCGGCTTGCTCAAACCCGAGGGCTGGCCCGATCTGGAACTGGGCTGGATGATCGAACCAGGTGCACGCGGTCAGGGCTATGCCACTGAAGCGGCCAGCGCGGCGCTGGAATATGCATGGCGGGAATTGCGTGCCGCGCGCGTGGTGAGCCTGATCCGCCCTGCTGACGCGGCTTCGGAAAAACTAGCCGCGCACCTCGGCGGTGAGCGCGTCGACACGCTCGATTTTTGTGGTGGGCCGGTGCACGTGTTCGCCTATCATCCACCACTGGCGCAGGCCCGTACTGCGACGGGTTGAGCGCCACACGCACCATGTGCGCGATGGCATGCTGAGCCGATCGCGCATGCCTGCGCCACTCGGATTCCGCGTCCATGCTGCAACGTCTGCCCGCCCCGCTGCTGCGCGATGAGCCATGGGCCAACGGCGCCGGTACCACCACCGTGCTCGCGATCGGCCCGGACCCGCTGGCCTGGCAGTGGCGCATCAGTATCGCGCGCGACGATCGTGCCGCGGCGTTTTCGGTCTACCCCGATACCCTGCGCCAGTTGACGCCGCTGGACGGCCGCCTGCAACTGCGCTTCAGCGCCGCGCATGCGCCCGCCACGATGGCCATCGATCGCTTGCAGGTTGTGCGCTTCGATGGTGCCGCTGCACCGCGCGCCGTCCTGCCCGATGGGCCGACGCGCGTGTTCAACCTGATGACGCGCGCCGGTACCACCGCCACGCTGCTGGCGCGCCCGCTGGTCGGCGCGCTGCTGCTGCCGGATGCGCCACGCTGGTTCGTGCATGTGTTCGCTGGCAACGCGGAACTGCGCCAAACCGGCGACGATCGACTCGATCTGCAAATCAATGACAGCGCCTGGGCCAGCGGCGCCTGCCGACTCAGCGGCCATGGTGAGATTGTGCTGGCACGTTTTGATGAAATCAGCGCTGCGGATCCGCCCGCGCGCACGTGATGCTGGCGGCTACAGTGCCGCGAGGACAGCTGCAAGACTGCAAGATATCAACGCGTCAAGCGCTGCCCTGCACGATTGTGTGCACGATTGAATCAGACGCGATCGTCGCGGGTGTAGATGATGCCTTCGCATTCGCGCACCGGGAAACTCGCGGTGGGCACATAGGCCGGCGCGCACAGCACCGCGCCGGTGCGCAAGTCGAAACGAGCGCCGTGGCGCGCGCACTCCAGTTCGTAGCCATGCAGGGCGCCGCCAGCCAGTTCACCGTCGTCGTGCGTACAGCGGTCCTCGATCGCGAACAAGTCGCCGTCGATGTTGTAGACCACGATTGGCGTGTCGCCATCCCACACGGTTTTGAACTCGCCAGGCAGCAACTCGGCGCGCGCACACACGCGCACCCAGCCATCGCATGATGCAACGCTCATGCGCACACCTCGGTCAGCGACTTGAGTAGCAGTTCGAAACGCAGATCCGGTCGCCGCGGCAGGCCGAAACGCGCATCGCCGTACGGAAACGGCTTGTACTCGCGGGTGCGGTGGTAGCCACGACGCTCATACCAGGCAATGAGCTCGGCGCGCACGTCGATCACGGTCATGGCCATGTGTGAGCAACGCCAGGTTGCGCGCGCGATGCGTTCGGCCTCGGCCAACACGCGCCTGCCCACGCCCTCGCCTTGCGCATCGGGGCGTACCGCGAACATGCCGAAATAGGCGTTATCCGCGCCCTCGCGCGCCAGATGGCAACAGGCCAGCAACGCTGGCCCATCGGCGCGCTGCGCCAGCAGGATCATGGAGTCAGGCGCATGCATCAACGCCAGGACCGACGCGACGTCGGTGCGCCGGCCATCGAGCAGGTCGGCTTCGGTGGTCCAGCCGACGCGGCTGGCGTCGCCGCGATAGGCGCTTTCAACCAGCGCCACGATCGCCTCGGCGTCGGCGAGGGTCGCGCTGCGGAACATCAAGTCGTGCATCAGGCTTCCTCGGTCGTGGCGCAGGCGCTTCCATGCAGCGCCGCCAGCAGGGTGGCGAATGGCAGACGCGCGCACTTGTGCCGTGACGGAAATGCAGCGAGTTCAGCGAACGCCGCCAGCTCGCCCAGCCCGGCGCAAGCTTCGGTTGCAGCGTTCCCTGCGAGCAGTTGATCAAAGCGTGCCGCCAGCGCCAGCAGCGCACGCTGATCCAGCCCGCGTACGCGCCCGCCCAGCATCGATGCCGCGGCAACCGTGAGCACGCAGGCCTCGGCGCGAAACGCATACGCGCTGATGCGTCCATCGCACACGTTCAGCTCGATGTGAATATTGTCGCCGCACAGCGCATTGCGGCCATCGGCGGCGGCATCGCAACGGGTCAACGAGTGCTGATGCAAAGGCGCGCGGGCGTGCGCCAGCAACAGCGCATGGTAGGGATTGCCAGCCTCGGCGCGCGGCGCGCTCATGCCAGCAGACTGCGCGCCTTGTTCAGCGCGATGCACAGCGCATCCACTTCGGCGAAGGTGTTGTAGAACGCGAACGAAGCGCGGCAGGTGGCCGGAACGCCGTAGAACTGCATCAGCGGATGCGCGCAGTGGTGTCCCGAGCGCACCGCGACGCCTTCCAGATCGAGCAGCGTTGCTAGGTCGTGCGCATGCGCGCCCTCGATCAGGAACGAGATCACCGCGGCCTTGTGCGCAGCCTCGCCGATGATGCGCAGGCCCGGCACTTGCTTGAGTTGCTGCGTGGCGTAGGCCAGCAGTTCCTGCTCGCGCGCGGCGATGCGCGACATGCCGATACCTTGCAGGTAATCCACCGCGACGCCCAGCCCGACGAAGCCGGCGATATTGGGCGTGCCGGCCTCGAAGCGCGCGGGTGGATCGGCAAAGGTGCTGCCCTCGATGCGCACCTCGCGAATCATCTCGCCGCCGCCGAAGAACGGCGGCATCCCGGCCAGGATTTCGCGCCGCGCCCACAACGCGCCGGTGCCGGTCGGGCCGCACATCTTGTGGCCGGTGAAGGCGTAGAAATCGCAGCCCAGCGCGCGCACGTCCACCGGTATGTGCGGCACCGCCTGCGAACCATCCACCAGCAGCGGAATGCCGCGCTTGCGGCAGGCAGCGGCGATCTGCGCGATCGGATTGACCGTGCCCAGCACGTTGGACACATGCGTCAGCGCCGCCAGCTTCACCTCGGGCGTGAGCATGGCGATGAACTCGTCAACCAACAGTTCGCCGCGCGCATTGATGGGCGCGGCCTTGAGCGTGGCGCCGCTGCGCTGCCCGACCAGCTGCCATGGCACGATGTTGGCATGGTGCTCCATGCGCGTGACCAGAACACTGTCGCCGGGCCTGAGCCGAGGCAGCAGGTAGCTGTACGCAACCAGGTTGGTGGCCATGGTGGTACCGCTGGTCAGCACCAGTTCCTGCGCCGAACCGGCATTGATGAAGCGCGCCAGCGCGCTGCGCGCGCCTTCGTAGAGATTGGTCGCCTCTTCGCTGAGCACGTGCACCGCGCGCGCCACGTTGGCATTGCGTTCGCGATAAAAATGATCCACTGCCTCGATGACGCAGGCCGGCTTCTGCGCGGTATTGGCGTTGTCCAGATACACCAGCGGTTTGCCCCCGTGCACCGTGCGCGCCAACAGCGGATAGTCCGCGCGCACGCGATCGATGTCGAAATCCTCGAGGTTTGCTGCGCTGACGCTGCTCATGTTCGGCTCCGGCATGACGCGCGCGACGTCTCAGCGCAACGACTGGATGCGCGCATCCAGCGCCTGCAGGGCGGCTGCGCGCACATCGATGTGGGCAATATCGCCCAGCACGGTGCGGCAGTGCGCCGCGGTCAGCAGTGCGCGCGCCTCGGCCATGGGGATGCCGCGCGCGCGCAAGTAAAACAGCATCATCGCGTCGAGCTGGCCCACGCTGGCGCCGTGCGCGGCGCGCACTTCATCGGCGTAAATCTCCATGACCGGGCGGGCGTCGATCTCGGCCTGCTCCGACAGCAGCAAGTTGTGCGTGTCGAGCGCGGCATCGCTGCCGTCGGCACCCTCGGCAATGCGGATCGCACCCTGCAGCACGGCGCGCGCGCGGCCCCCGGCCACGGCGCGGCAGCGCACATCGCAACGCGTGTCGCCGACGGCATGCAGTAGATCGAGTTGCAAATCGGCGTGCTGGCGGCGGTCCAACGCAACGACGTGGCGCAGTTCGACCTGGGCATGCGCGCCGAGCAGCCGCACGCTCAAGGCGTGATGCGTGAGTGCCGCGCCCAGATCGATGGCATGCAGGCGCAACGTGGCGCGCGCATGCAAGTCGATCACGCTGCTGCGCAGCAGGCTCAGCGCTGCACCGGCTTCCTGCAACTGGACCAGATCCAGCCGCGCGTTCGCTGCCAGCGCGACATCGGCGTACAGCGTGGCCAGACCCGCACCCGCGCCGATGCTGCGCTCGATCACGGTGGCGCGCGCAGCTTCACCCAGCATGATGCAGCTGCGCGCATGCCAGGCACCGGGAATGTTCGTGGCGCCGAGATAGACCATCTCGATTGGCGTCTCGATCACCACGCCCGCAGGCACCGCAAACAGCACGCCAGCACTGGCGAAAGCCAGATTCAGCGCCGCCAGCGCATCGGCATCCGCCAACGGCAGGCGCAGCAGCGCAGCGTGGGTGCGCCATTCGGCAGCGCTCACATCGACCAACGGCTTGAGCGTCACGCCTGCAGGCAAATTTCGCGTCAGCGAGGCATGCGGCGCGTAATGCCCATCGATGAACACCAGCCGCAGCCCCGAGGCAGGCGGCAAATCCGGCGTGATGCGTGCGGCAGGCGGCAACGCCAGGGGCAGATTCTGTGCCTCCAGCGCGCGCAGGCTGGTATAGCGCCAGGCCTCGGCATGCACATCGGTCAGCGTCGGACGCCGCGCCAGCAGCGCGCGCGCCGCGGCGCGCGCGGCATCGACTTCGGCAATGCCGGTACCGGGTAAATCCGGTACGCCGGCGTGCTGCAACGCTGCGGCCAGCAACGCCGTGCTCACGCCTGCGCTTCCTGCGGCATGCCGGCATAGCCTTCGGCTTCGAGTTTCACGGCCAGCTCGACGCCGCCGCTGGCGGTGATGCGGCCATCGGCCAGCACATGCACCTGGTCAGGGCGGATGTGATCAAGCAGACGCTGATAATGCGTGATCACGATGAACGCACGCTCTGGCGTGCGCTGCGCATTGACGCCCGCCGCGACTTGGCGCAACGCATCGATGTCCAGACCAGAATCAGTCTCGTCGAGAATGGCCAACCTGGGTTCGAGCAGCGCCATCTGGAAGATCTCGTTGCGCTTTTTCTCGCCGCCCGAAAAACCCTCGTTGACGCCGCGATGCAGCAACGCATCCGGCAGGTCGAGCACCTTGAGTTTTTCGCGCACCCGCTTGAGGAACTGCATCGAGTCCAGCTCGGGCTCGCCGCGCGCCTTGCGCTGCGCATTCAGCGCCGCGCGCAGAAAGTAGGTGTTGTTGACGCCGGGGATCTCCACCGGGTACTGGAACGCCAGGAACACCCCCGCGGCGGCGCGCTCCTCGGGCTGCAGCATCAGCAGGTCGCGGCCCTCGAAGGTCACCGTGCCAGCGCTGACCTCGTAGCCTTCGCGCCCGGCCAGTACATTGCCCAACGTGGACTTGCCGGCGCCGTTCGGACCCATGATGGCGTGCACCTCGCCGGCGTTCACCTGCAGGCAGAGCCCTTTGAGGATCTCCTTGCCGGCGACGTGGACATGCAGGTTCTCGATCTTCAGCATGATACGGACTCGGAAATGACTGGGGCGTCACTGCGCTTGCGCAGCAACACGTAGGTAAATGGCTGCACGGCTCCGGCCGCGGTGCGATGTTCTTCGCGGCTGTCGCCCACGCACTCGAAGTGTGCTGCGAAGCAGGCCGCTAGCGCCTCAGCAGCATAACGCTGCACGGGCAGGCCACTGCACCTCGCGGGGCCGTCCGCCGCGAACGTTGCAATGATGGCGTGACCACCCGGGCGCAACGCGCGCGTGATCTGCGCGAGATAGGCCGCGCGTGGCGCCGGCTCGGTGAGAAAATGAAACACGGCGCGGTCGTGCCAGAGCGCGTAGTGCGCGGCGGGGAGATCGACATCGAGAATATTCGCGCACAACCAGCGCACCTGCGCGGCATCCGCGCCCAGGCGCTGGCGCGCGGCGTCCAGCGCGACGACGGCAAGATCAAGCACGCTCACATCGCGATAACCACGCGCCAGCAGGTCATCGACCAGCGTGGCGCGGCCGCCACCGATATCGATCAGTGGCGCATCCGGCGGCAATGCAAGGCCGTCGACCAGGCGCAGTGAGTGATCCAGATGCGGGCGATACCAGCTTGTCTGCGTCTCGGACTTGCTCGCGTACACCGACTGCCAGTGGGATTGGCGCGTGCCACTCATCCGACTGCACCCTCGAGCGAGACATCCAGCAGTTTCTTGGCTTCGACCGCGAACTCCATGGGTAGCTCGCGGAATACCTGGCGGCAGAAGCCATCGACGATCATCGACACCGCGTCTTCCTCGGCGATACCGCGCGCGCGGCAGTAGAACAACTGCTCGTCGGAGATCTTCGAGGTCGTGGCTTCGTGCTCGACGATGGCGCCCGGGTTTTTCACCTCGATGCTGGGGAATGTGTGCGCGCCGCAGCGCTTGCCGATCAGCAGCGAGTCGCACTGGGTGTGGTTGCGCGCGCCGCTGGCACCGCGCTCCACGCGCACCAAGCCGCGGTAGCTGTTCTGTCCCTGCCCCGCGCTGATGCCCTTGGACACGATCTTGCTCTTGGTGTTGCGACCGATGTGGATCATCTTGGTGCCGGTGTCGGCCTGCTGGTGGTGGTGGGTCAGCGCCACCGAATGGAACTCGCCCACCGAGTCGTCACCACGCAGCACGCAGGACGGGTATTTCCAGGTGATCGCAGAGCCGGTCTCGACCTGCGTCCAACTGATCTTGCTGCGCGCGCCGCGGCATTCACCGCGCTTGGTCACGAAGTTGTAGATGCCGCCGACGCCATTCTCGTCACCCGGATACCAGTTTTGCACGGTGCTGTACTTGATGCTGGCGTCATCCAGCGCGACCAGCTCGACCACCGCCGCGTGCAACTGGTTCTCGTCGCGCATCGGCGCGGTGCAACCTTCGAGATACGACACCACGGCGGCTTCCTCGCACACGATCAGAGTGCGCTCGAACTGGCCGGTGTTCATGGCATTGATGCGGAAATAGGTGCTCAGTTCCATCGGACAACGCACGCCGCGCGGCACGAACACGAAACTGCCATCGGAAAAAACCGCCGAGTTGAGCGCGGCAAAGAAGTTGTCGCCGCTGGGCACGACGCTGCCGAGATACCGACGCACCAGTTCTGGGTGCTCACGGATAGCCTCGCTCATCGAGCAGAAGATCACCCCGGCGCGCTTGAGCTCTGCGCGGAACGTCGTGCCCACCGACACCGAGTCGAACACCGCATCGACGGCGACACCGGCCAGACGTGCGCGCTCGTGCAGCGGCACGCCCAGCTTGTCGTAGGTTTCCAGCAGCTTGGGATCGACCTCGGCCAGCGATTTCGGGCCTTGCCTGGGCGCGGCGTAGTAGCTGATCGCCTGGAAATCGATCGGTTCGATCTTCAACTTGGCCCAGTGCGGCATCGGCATCGTCTGCCAGTGACGAAACGCGGCCAAGCGCCAGTCGGTCATCCAGGCCGGCTCGCGCTTGAGCGCTGAAATCGCGCGCACCACGCCTTCGTCCAGTCCGGGCGGCAGGCTGTCGGTTTCAATATCCGTGATGAAGCCAGCCGCGTAGCGCCGATTGAGCGCATCGGCAACTGTATCTGGCGTGGCCGGACGCGCTTCGAACTGGATCTCGTTCATGCGATTTCCTTGTGGCGACGCTGCGCCACGGGCCGCGCCAGATCAGCCAGACTCATGCGCGAGAGCGTGGCGGCCACCACCGCGCTGATGCGCTGCCACGGTGCGCTGACGCCACAATGCAGGGCATGCTCGCAAGCTGCCCCGGCGGCGCAATCGGTCATGCCCAACGGTCCTTCCAGTGCTTCGACAATGGTGACCAGATTGATTTGCGCGGGCGGGCGGCTCAACCGGTAGCCGCCCGTAGCACCACGAAATGATTCGACCACGCCAGCCTGTACCAGCGCGCGCAGCACCTTGGCCACGGTCGCGGCTTCCAGATGCAGGGCTTGGGCGATGTCGGCGACCGAGACAATGCGCTCGGGGCGCTCGGCCATCCAGCCTAGGGCGGCCGTGGCGTAATCGGTGAGGCGGCTGAGGCGCAGCATGGCAAACCTCCAATCAAGACCAAAATGGTACTGATTAGACACCGCTGATGCAAGGTACGTCACGCGTCGCGTTGCCAAGTGCCATGCGAGCCAGCCAAATTGTCGCGCTGCCACGCGACTGCAGGTTGGCATGGCATGCGGCTGCGACCTCATGCCGTAGGCGGAAAAGCCACAGCAAGCTTCGGAAACCCCCTTGCGCGGTCGATGACCTCGGCGTCGAGCGGACCGGCCACGTTGTTGAATCAGGTGCGCATGAACCAGCGCAACCACGCGCGCAGCGCGATCCCGCGAGCATCAGCGGCACCGGGATGGCCACGCGCCATCCGCGGTACGGGCTGGAAATCATCTTCCCGGTCAGCGACGGGCTCTATTCCGGCACCTGCCGGAAGCGCGTGACGACGGAGGGCGATACGGCAGGCGCGTTGTTGCCCCATGCCTGACGGATGTAGGTGACCACGGCGGCGACATCATGATCATTCAACATCTGCGCGAACGGCGGCATCGAATACGGTCGCGGATTGCCCTTGGTGCCGGGCTGGAAACCACCCAGCAAAACCATGCGAATGGCGTTGGTGCCGGGCTGCATCGCGATTGACGGGTTGCCGGCCAGTGGTGGGTACTGCTCGCCAACGCCGCGCCCGTTGAGCTGGTGGCACTCGGCGCAGTGATTGACATAAATCTGGCGGCCCTGCTGCGCCAGTTCCGCAGCGAGTTGCGGCGAAACCTCGATCTTCTGCACGTCACCGGGCGATACCAGGGCAGGTTGTGCGCGCAGGTAGGTGGCGATGGCCTGCAAATCAGGCTCCGATAGGTATTGCATGCTGTGGAACACCACGTCAGACATCGGTCCGTAGGTTGCACCACGCACGGATACACCGGTCTTCAGAAACTGCGCCAATTCATCATTGGTCCAGTCGCCAAGCCCGACCTCGGCGCCCGAGTTCAGTGCCGGCGCATACCATCTCTGGATGGGGATCAGGCCACCCGCGAGTTGCGCATTCTTGTCGGTGGCACCGAGGGCATTGAAACTGCTATGGCACATGCCGCAATGGCCGAGGCCCTCGACCAGATAGGCACCGCGATTCCATTCGGGTGATTGTTTGGGATCGGGCTTGAACTCGCCAGCACGGAAGAACAAGGCCCTCCAGAACACCAGAGTGGAACGCTGATTGAACGGAAACGGCATCTCGTTGGGATGATTGGGCTGCGCGGCTGGCGGCAGCGAGCGCAAGTAGGCGAAGATCGCGTCCACATCCGGTCGCGAAATTTTGGTGAAATGCGTGAATGGGAACACCGGGTACAGCAGCTTGTTGCCCGGGGCGATGCCGTCGTGCATCGCGCGCCAGAACTCATCCTCGGTCCAGTTGCCGATGCCGTATTGCTTGTCCGGCGTGATGTTGGGCGAATACAGCAGACCGAAAGGCGTCGGCGTAGCCAGGCCGCCGGCGTAGGGCGCGCCGCCGCGCATGGTATGACACGCGACGCAGTCGCCAGCGCGCGCAAGATATTCGCCGCGCGCTATGACGCTGGCGAAGCGCGGTTCAGCCCAAGCCTTCTGGCTGGCCACGGCCGCTGCCGATGGCACACTGCTGGCGACTTGTCGTGACTCCGGTGCAGAGCGATGCAGGATGCCGCTCATCCAGACGGCCCAGCCCAGGAATGCCAGCCCGAGCACGGCCAGCACGACGACTCCACGAAAGATCTTGCGACGCATCGGGTCTCTCCTCAACCATCACCGTCGATGCTGCCGCAGCGCAGCGGGAACTTGACGCTGCCGGCCGGCTCGGGCCTGGCGCCCGCGGGAACCGGCTGCGAAGACAGCCACGCTGCGACCGCACCGATTTCAGCCCCATCGAGCTTGGCGGTGACTTCGTGCATACAATCCGGCGCCTTGGTCCTGCGGATGCCCTGCTTGAACGCACCGAGCTGGGCACTGATGTAATCGTTGCTGAGGCCAATCAGCCCGGGCACGTCCGGCTGCACGCCCATCAGGCTGCTGCCGTGGCAGGCCATGCACGCCGGTACGCCGCGCGCAGGGTCGCCCCGCGTCGCCAACTTGCGGCCT
Organism: Metallibacterium scheffleri; assembly: GCF_002077135.1. NCBI lineage: Bacteria > Pseudomonadati > Pseudomonadota > Gammaproteobacteria > Lysobacterales > Rhodanobacteraceae > Metallibacterium > Metallibacterium scheffleri. The sequence continues at coordinate 1,787,305 of NZ_LDOS01000002.1, forward strand.
GTATCCAGTGTGGCCACGCTGACCATGGGCGTCTGTGGCGCGCTCAGTGGCGGCGACTGGTCGGAAAAATACGTTGCGATCTCTTGCATATAGGCATCGGGCAGGTACTGCACCATCCATGTCATCAGCGGATAGGTACGACGCCCGTCACGAAAGTTCTGCAATTGGTGGTACAGGTAACCGACGGGCTTGCCGCCGATGCGCGGCGCATAACCACCACTGCCGCCGCCCTGACCATAAGCGCCGTGGCAAGCGGTACATGCGGCGATGCGTTGACGCAGGCTGGTGGAGACTTTCGGCTGCTCCGGCACAGACGTGGGCCGCGCGTTCGACTTGCCGGTCTGGGCAAGGACAGCGCCGCTGACGCCCAAGGCCAGCAACGCAAGTAAAACCACTCCGCGCATGTCGATAAATCCTCACCAGATCGAGATCGATGGAACGCTGGCCACTGCGGCATTAGAGCGCAGGCCTCGCGCATTGTTCCGCTTCCGCTCAGCTTGGTGCAGCTGCTGCGCTATTTTGCCGCACGCGTTGCACGATGGTAAGCCCCAGTTCCAGCGCCTGCTCGTAATTGAGCCGCGGATCCACCGTTGATCGATACGCACGGGTCAGATCCTGCTCGCATAGCGCACGCGCACCGCCCAGACATTCGGTCACGTCCTCACCGGTCAACTCCAGGTGCACGCCACCAAGGCGCGTTCCGGCTGCGGCGTGCAGATCGAATGATTGCTCGATCTCGGAGCGGATATTGGAAAAGCGCCGCGTCTTCACCCCGCTGGCCAGCGTTTCGCCATTGCCATGCATGGGATCGCACACCCACAGCACGCGCTTTCCGGTCGCGCGCACGGCATCCAGCAGCGGCGGCAGTGCGCTGGCGATGCGCGCCGCACCCATGCGGTGGATCAGGGTCAGGCGCCCGGGTTCGTCATCGGGATTGAGAAGCTCGATCAGGCGCATCAATTCGTTCGGCTTGACCTCAGGTCCGATCTTGACCGCGATCGGGTTGCGAATGCCGCGGAAGTACTCGGCATGCGCGCCATCAATCGCCGCGGTACGCATGCCGATCCACGGAAAATGCGTCGACAGGTTGAACCAGCCCCACTGCCGCGGCACCTGGCGCGTCAGCGCCTGCTCGTAATGCAGCAGCAGCGCCTCGTGCGAGGTGTAGAACTCGGCACGTGACAAGTTGGCCACCGGCTCGCCAGCGAGGGTTTCCATGAAGCGCACCGCATCAGCGATGCGCGCGACGATGGCGCGGTATTCGACGGCATGCGGCGATTGCTCGACCCAGGCCAGATCCCAATATTCCGGATGATGCAGATCGGCGAAGCCGCCTTCGGTCAGCGCACGCACGAAGTTGAGCGTCAATGCCGAATGCATGTGTCCTAGCAGCAGGCGCGCCGGATCGGCACGACGCGCGGCAGCACTGAATTCGACGCGATTGACATTGTCGCCTCGATAACTGGGCAGGGCGATACCCTCACGGGTTTCGCTGTCGGTCGAGCGCGGCTTGGCATATTGACCGGCAAAGCGGCCTACGCGCACCACGGGCATCTGCAGGCCATGCACCAGCACCAGACTCAGCTGCAGGAGCACCTTGAGCTGATTGGAAATCAGCGGACTGGCGCAATCAGCAAAGCTTTCCGCGCAATCGCCGGCCTGCAGCAAGAAGCGCTTGCCTTCCTGTGCCTCGGCTAGCTGACGCTTGAGACTGAGGATTTCCCAAGAGGTGACCAACGGCGGCAAATGGCGCAATTCATCGAGCGCGCGATGCAATGCGTCGACATCGTCGTACTGCGGCTGCTGCATGGCGTTGCGGCCCCGCCATGAGTCAGGTGTCCAGTCCTGGGCGAGCTTCATGGTCGCAGGCAAATGCGTGTGCTCGGCGTGCGTTGGTTTCATGGCATTGGCTTCCGCAGGCGCAAGGCAGGCAGCGCCCATGCACCCAGCAGCACGTAGCACAGCAAGGTCCAGAACGGCATGGGCATGCCCAGAAAACGCCAGTCGACGACCGCGCAATCACCCGAACCGACGAAAATCTTGCGTATCACCGCAGTCAAAGGCAGGTTGTCGATCATGTAGTTCAGCGGCGCCCCGCAACTGCCAAACGGATTAGGTGGCTGCAGTTGCAACCACAGCTGGCGCGCTGCAACCACTGCGCCGGCCAAGGCCGCCACGACTATCAACAGCACGTAACCCCAGCGGCCGCGCACACGGGGAGCGTGCAGCGCGCCGATCAGAAAAACCACACCCATCACCATGAAGGCGATGCGCTGCAGGATACACAGCGGACACGGCTGAATGTGCAGACTGAACTGCACGTAGAGGGCATAGGCCAGCAGCACCACGCAAACCACGAAACCCAGCCCGAAACGGGTCCGGAATGGCCACTGCAGCGGATTGAGTCCAGCGCGCACGGTGACTCCTGTGATCAGTCAGCTAAACCAAGCATCATGCCGCAGTCTGCAAGCAAACGGGCGCATCAGAGCCAGAGACGCGCCGCCTGGGTCGCGACATGCCCTCGCGTGCTCGTCACGGCTGCGCATCCATGTGCCGAGCGGTTTCGCAAATCGCTCCTGTGTCATCGCAGGATGCGGAAAATCAGGCCGCGTATTCGCCTGTTTCAGCACCCGAATCGAATACTCCAAGCGCCAAACCTGCTCAATCGCAAAATACCGAGCGACCACCCTCGCAGCATAATGCCGCCGACATGCCGCGCGCTGTCATGAGAATAAAAAAGCCCCGGATGCTTGCACCCGGGGCTTGATCAATAGCGACGGAGTTCAGTCAGCGTCGGCAGCGAGTTGCGGGCGATCGACGAGTTCGACGTAAGCCATCGGCGCATTGTCGCCATCGCGGAATCCGCACTTGAGGATACGCAGATAGCCACCTGGCCGCATGTTGTAACGCGGGCCAAGCTCGACAAACAGCTTGCCCACAGCCTGCTTGTCGCGCAGCCGCGCAAACGCGAGACGACGATTGGCAACGCCATCGATCTTGGCCATGGTGATCAGCGGCTCGGCGACGCGCCGCAATTCTTTGGCCTTGGGCAGCGTGGTGCGGATCAGCTCGTGCTTGATCAGCGAAGCGGCCATGTTGCGAAACATCGCTTCGCGATGACTGCTGGTGCGGTTGAGCTTGCGGCCGGATTTAAGGTGGCGCATGGATTTGATTCCTCAGACGGGCCGCTCAGCCCAGTTGCATGCCGTGGGAATGACCCGGCGGCGGCCAATTTTCCAGTTTCATGCCGAGCGCGAGTCCACGCGCACCCAGCACGTCCTTGATTTCAGTCAGCGACTTTTTGCCTAGATTCGGTGTCTTCAGCAGCTCGACCTCGGTCTTCATCACCAGATCGCCAATGTAGTAGATGCTCTCGGCTTTCAGACAGTTGGCCGAACGCACCGTCAACTCCAGATCATCGATCGGACGCAGCAGAATCGGATCAAAACCGCTCTTGTCGGCTTGATTTTCCTCGACGCTACGCCGCGTGAAATCACCGAAAATCGCCAGCTGCTCGGCAATGATCTCGGCGGCGCGACGCACTGCGTCCTCGGCGTCCATGGTGCCGTTGGTCTCGATGTCCAGCACCAGCTTGTCGAGATTGGTACGCTGCTCGACGCGCGCGGCATCCACTTCATAAGCCACGCGCCGCACAGGACAGAACGAAGCATCCAGTTGCAGACGACCGATCGGTCGCGCCTCCTCATCGGCGGCATGGCGCACACTGGCCGGCTGATAGCCCAAACCACGACGTACTTTGAGGCGCATGTTCAGCGCCACATCCTTGGTCAGATGGCAGATCACGTGCTCGGGATTGACGATCTCGACCGAGTGGTCGAGCGTGATATCCGCAGCTTTGATCACACCCTTGCCCTTCTTGTTCAGGGTGAGGGTGGTTTCATCGTGGCCGTGCATGCGAATCGCGACGTCCTTGAGGTTGAGCAGCACCTCGATGACATCTTCCTGCAGGCCTTCCATGGTCGTGTACTCGTGCAGCACACCGTCGATTTCGACCTCGACGATCGCACAACCAGGAATAGAGGAAAGCAACACGCGCCGCAGCGCATTGCCGAGAGTGTGACCGAATCCGCGCTCAAGCGGTTCGACCACAACCTTGGCATGATTTGCACCAAAACGCTCGACTTGGAGGTCGCGTGGTTTCAGCACACTTGTAGAAGAGGCTGCCATGTATCAGGCTCCCAGTTGAATTACTTCGAATAGAGCTCGACGATCAGACTCTCGTTGATATCCGAGGGCAGATCGGCACGATCAGGCAGGGCCTTGAGCACACCAGCCAGCTTCTTGCCATCGACATCGACCCAGGCTGGACGCAAATCCATGCTATCGGCCAGCGTCGCGGCTTCCTTGACTCGCAACTGATTGCTCGCGCCCTCGGTCAGAGCCACCGTGTCACCGGGTCGCACGCAATAAGATGGCACGTTGACCTTCTTGCCGTTGACCGTGATGGCCTTGTGCGCAACCAGCTGCCGCGCCTGGGCGCGTGTAACCGCGAAGCCCATGCGATAGACGATGTTGTCCAAGCGCGTTTCCAGCAGACGCAACAGGTTTTCGCCCGTGTTGCCTTTCTGGTTGGACGCCTTGGTGTAGTAGTTGCCGAACTGGCGCTCGAGCACGCCATAGATGCGTTTGACTTTCTGTTTTTCGCGCATTTGCACGGCGAAGTCACTCAGGCGCGCGCGCTTGACCGCCACGCCGTGCTGGCCGGGCTTGGTTTCAAGGTTGCACTTCGAGTCAAGCGCACGCGCCGGACTCTTCAGGCTTAGATCGGCGCCTTCACGACGCGCCAGTTTGCAGGTGGGACCGCGGTAGCGAGCCATCGATGTAATCTCCTCAGACCCGACGCTTCTTGGGCGGACGGCAGCCGTTGTGGGGAATCGGCGTCACATCGATGATGTTGATCACCTTGTAGCCGAGCGCATTGAGTGAACGCACCGCCGACTCGCGGCCAGGGCCCGGACCCTTGATGCGCACTTCAACCGACTTGACACCGTAGTCGAGTGCGGCACGTCCGGCTTTTTCTGCCGCCACCTGCGCCGCGAACGGCGTCGATTTGCGCGATCCACGGAAACCGGAACCCCCCGCCGTTGCCCACGACAAGGCATTGCCCTGGCGATCGGTGATGGTGACGATGGTGTTGTTGAAAGATGCCTGCACGTGCGCGACCGCATCGGTCACCACGCGCTTGACTTTCTTCTTGGTCTTGCCTGCAGCAGGAGCATTGGCCATGTTGGGTCTCGTCACTTCTTGATCTGGCGGCGCGGACCCTTGCGGGTACGCGCGTTGGTGCGCGTGCGCTGGCCGCGCACCGGGAGACCGCGCCGATGGCGCAGGCCGCGATAACTGCCGATATCGATCAGACGCTTGATCGACATGCCGACCTCGCGCCGTAGATCGCCTTCGACCACGTACTTGCCCACCTCGCGGCGCAAGGCCTCAACCTCGGCCTCGGTCAGCGAGCGAATCTGCGTGGAAGGGTTCACGCCCGCGTCCTCGCACACCTTGCGCGAGCGACTGCGGCCAATTCCAAAAATTCCTTGCAGCCCGACCCAGACATGTTTCTGGACCGGCAGATTGACACCTGCAATGCGCGCCATGTGTATGCTCCGAATGCTTGATTCGCGCGGAAAACGCGAGATTATAACCGTAAACTGACCGAATACAAAGCCCCGCGGCACCTTCAGGCACCGCGGAAGCGACTGCCTATCCTGCTCAGCTGCGCCGCAGGTTGGCTTTCTTCAAGAGACTCTCGTACTGGTGAGAGACCAAGTGCGCGCGAACCTGCGCGCTGAAATCCATCACCACCACAACCACGATGAGCAGCGATGTGCCACCGAAGTAGAAAGGCACGTTCCAAGCCGTCTGCAGAAAGGTCGGCACCAGACACACCAAGACCAGGTAAATCGCACCGACGCCAGTGAGACGGGTCAACACGGCGTCGATGTAATCGGACGTCGCTTTGCCCGGACGGATACCCGGAATCAGTGCACCAGAACGCTTCAGGTTATCCGCGGTCTCGGGAGCATTGAATACGATCGCCGTGTAGAAGAACGCGAACAGAATGATGAGTACGCCGAACACGATCTCGTAGATCGGTTCGCCAGGGGTCAGCGCGGTCGTCAGCGCCTGCAGCCATGAAAAATGTTGCGCACTGCTGAACCATGTCGCCGCCGTCGCCGGGAACATGATCAGGCTTGACGCGAAGATCGGCGGAATCACGCCGGACATATTGATCTTCAGAGGCAAATGCGAGGTCTGGTTCTGGTAGGCACGCCCACCCCCGCCCTGTCGTCGCGCGTAATTGACGGGAATGCGCCGCTGCGCACTTTCCATGAACACCACGAATGCGGTCACCGCCACGATGATGGCGATCACCAGCAATACCTTGAGTACCGAAAGTTCACCACTCTGGGCCATGCTCAACGTATGCACGATCGCGCCGGGCAAGCCGGAGACGATGCCGGCAAAGATGATCAGCGAAATGCCATTGCCTATGCCGCGTTCGGTGATCTGCTCGCCTACCCACATCAGGAACATCGTGCCTGCCGTCAGGCCAACCACCGAAGCAAAGATGAAGCCGAAGCCAGGCGAATAAACCACGTCGACGCCACCCGAAATACCCTGCTTCTGCAGTGCAAAGGAGATGCCGAATGCCTGGAATGCCGCCAGACCCACCGTGCCCCAGCGCGTGTACTTGGTCATGATGCGCTGACCACTGGCGCCTTCCTTGCGCAGTTGCTGCCAGGACGGCAGGATCGAACCCAGCATCTGCACCACGATGCTGGCCGAAATGTAGGGCACCACACCCAGCGCGAACACTGAGAAGCGCGCCAACGCGCCGCCCGAGAACATGTTGAACATGTTCAACAGGCCGCCACCTTGCTCGATCATGCGCGTCATCGCCTCCGGATTCACCCCGGGAATCGGGATGAAGGAGCCAAGACGAAACACGACCATCGCGCCCAGCGTGAACAGCAGGCGCTGCTTGAGTTCGGTGAACTTGCCGAAGCCGGCCAGTCCGGTGCCCTGTTTAGCCACGTGATTACTCCACGCTGCCGCCGGCTGCTTCGATCGCCGCCTTGGCGCCGGCCGTGGCAAGTACGCCGGAAAGCTTGACCGCACGGGTGATCTCGCCCTTCTTGACGATCTTCACGCGTCTGGCCTTGAGATTGATCAATCCAGCCTCTTGGAGCGCCGCAACATCAATCACAGCCAGCTTCATCGCCGCAATCTGATACAGGAACACTTCCTGAGCTGCTGCCGCCATTTTGGAACGGAAGCCGACCTTTGGCAGTCGCCGCTGCAATGGCATCTGCCCACCCTCGAAACCCGGCTTGACCTTGCCTTTGCCGGTGCGCGCGTGCTGACCCTTGTGACCACGGCCGGCGGTCTTGCCCAGGCCGGAGCCGATGCCGCGCCCGACACGCACGCGCTCGCGGCGCGAACCATCGGCTGATTTGATTGAATTCAAACGCATGAGTAACTCCCAATCCGCTGATTACAGCTCGACACGCACGAGATAGTTCACCGTATGGATCAGGCCACGCACTTGCGGGCTATCCTTCAGTTCACGCATGTCATTGATCTTGTTCAGACCCAGTGCGCGTACGCTCAGGCGATGCCGGTGTTGCACGCCGCGCAGACCCTTGACCAGGCGTACCTTGACGGTCTTGTCACTCATGGCCCAGAACCTCCGCGACGGTCTTGCCGCGCTTGGCGGCGATGTACTCGGGTGTGCTCAACGCCTGCAGACCCTTGATGGTTGCACGCACCAGATTGATGGGGTTGCGCGAACCGACTGCCTTGGCAAGCACATTCTTCACCCCGACCACTTCGAGCACGGCGCGCATGGCGCCACCGGCGATCACACCCGTACCTTCCGAAGCCGGCTGCATGTAGACGCGCGCGGCACCATGATTGGCCTTGATGGCGTAATGCAGCGTGCCATTGTTGAGCTTGACCTTGACCATGTTGCGACGCGCACGCTCCATCGCCTTGGCGATGGCGGCGGGTACCTCACGGGCCTTGCCATAGCCGAGGCCCACGCGGCCATCACCATCGCCGACCACGGTCAGCGCAGTGAAGCTCATCTGCCGACCACCCTTGACTGTCTTCGCAACGCGATTGACGGCAATGAGCTTTTCCAGCATGCCATCGGAATTTTCACGATCGTTCGTGGACATGAATCACCTTGTTTCGTGGCCCGCGCAGCGAGCACATGCTTACGGCGTGATGCCGCTTGGAGTTGTAATGAACGCGCTTAAAATTTGAGGCCGGCCTCGCGCGCGGCATCGGCCAAAGCCTTGACGCGGCCGTGGTACCTGAAACCGGAGCGATCGAAGGCTACCTTGTCGATGCCTGCGGCCAGACAACGTTCGGCCACCGCCTTGCCAACCGCAGCCGCAGCAGCGATATTCTTGGTGCCCTTGAGATCGGCGTTGATCGATTCCTGCAACGTCGAGGCCGCAGCGATCACACGGTCACCGCTGGCACTGAACACCTGCGCATACAGATGCTGATTGCTGCGATGCACGCTGAGGCGCACGACTTCCAGTTTGCGAATGTGCGCACGCGTCGATTTGGCGCGGCGCAGTCGGGCGATGTTCTTTTCCATGTCTTGTCTCCGGAAACGGATAGGCCGATCAGGCCTTCTTGGCTTCCTTCAGGGTGATTTGCTCGCCGGCATAACGCACGCCCTTGCCCTTGTAGGGCTCCGGCGGACGATATGCGCGGATCTTCGCGGCGACCTGGCCTACGCGCTGCTTGTCGACACCCTTGATCAGGATCTCGGTTGCAGTCGGCGTTTCCAGCGTGATGCCCTCGGGCGTGGCGAAATTGACAGGATGCGAGAAACCCAATGTCAGACTCAGGGTCTTGCCCTGCATCGAGGCCTTGTAACCCACGCCGACCAGCTCCAGCTTGCGCTCGAAGCCCTCGGCAACGCCCTTGACCATGTTGGCCAGCAACGCACGCGCCGTGCCCACGAATTTCATCTCGGTCTCGCCCTGCGCCTCGCAAAGCACTTGACCTGCGTCGATGCGCAAGCTGACTCCGGCCGGGGAGTGCGCGCTGACCGAACCTTTCGGTCCCTTCACGGTGATCGTCGCGGCATCGAACTTGCACTCGACACCCTTGGGCAGGATTACAGGCTTCTTGGCTACACGTGACATGCTCTTCTCCTCGTTAGGCCACGACGCCGATGACTTCGCCACCCACACCCTTGGCGCGGGCTTGGGCATCGGTCATCAAACCGGCGGAGGTGGAGACGATGGAGATGCCCAGGCCGTTGAGCACCTTCGGCAGAGCGCCCTTGCCACGATAGACACGCAAGCCGGAGCGGCTCACGCGCTCGATTCGCTCGATCGCGGGGCGGCCCTCGAAGTACTTCAGGCGGATTTCCAGATTGGCCTTGGCGCCTTCTCTGGCCACCTGCACATCCAGAATGTAGCCCTCGGCCTTGAGCAGGTCGGCAATCGCCGCCTTGGCTTTGGACGCCGGCATCTTCACCACCACCTTGCCCACTGCCTGGGCATTGCGGATGCGGGTGAACATGTCGGCAATGGGATCAGTCATGCTCATGTATTGATTCCTGGTTGATCTTGCACCGATATCCGTTGTTGACTCACCAACTGGCCTTGCGCAGGCCGGGCACGTCGCCGCGCATGGTTGCTTCGCGCAGCTTGTTGCGGCCAAGGCCGAACTTGCGATAGACGCCATGCGAGCGCCCGGTGAGAGCGCAGCGCGTGGTCTGCCGACTGGAACTGGAATCCCGCGGCAGCTGTTGCAACCTGGTTACCGCGGCCTGTTTGTCCTCGAACGAAGCCTGCGGGCTGGCGATGAGCTTCTTCAGCTCAGCGCGCTTGGCCGCATACTTCTTGACCAGCTTGGCCCGCTTGACCTCGCGGTTGATCATGCACTGCTTTGCCATGGTGAATCCTGGATCAGTTGCGGAACGGAAAATTGAACGCTTCGAACAAGGCCTTGGCCTCGGCGTCGCTGCGCGCGTTGGTGGCGATGGAAATATCCATGCCGCGCAGAGCATCAACCTGATCGAAATCGATCTCGGGGAAGATGATCTGCTCCTTGATGCCCATATTGTAGTTGCCACGGCCATCGAACGAACGTCCCGGCACACCACGGAAGTCGCGCACGCGCGGCAGCGCAACGCTGATCAGACGATCAAGGAACTCGTACATGTTGTGACGACGCAAGGTCACCTTGCAGCCGATGGGCCAACCATCGCGGATCTTGAACGAGGCCACGGATACGCGCGCCTTGGTCGCCACCGGCTTCTGGCCTGCGATTTTGGCCATGTCGGCCAGTGCATTCTCCAGCACTTTTTTGTTGGCCGCCGCTTCACCCACGCCCATGTTCAGCGTGATCTTGGTGATGCGCGGAACCTGCATGACATTGCTGTAGCCAAAGCGTTCAATCAACTTCGGCACGACTTGCTCTTTGTAGATTTTTTCGAGGCGAGTCACGATGGGCTCCTTAGGCGTCCACGACCTCGCCGGTACCGCGGAACACGCGGACCTTGCGGCCATCATCGAGCGTCTTGAAACCGACGCGCGAGCCCTGGCCACTGGCGGAGTTGAACAGCATGACATTGGAAAGGTGGATCGGGGCTTCACGCTCGATGATGCCGCCGGGTTGATTGATTTGCGGATTGGGCTTGGTGTGACGCTTGACCATGTTGATGTTGGCCACGAACACGCGGTCACCGACCACGCGCGTGACTTCACCACGCTGACCCTTGTCCTTGCCGGCGATCACGATTACCTGATCACCCTTGCGAATACGGTTCATCAGACTTCTCCGCTCAGAGCACTTCGGGCGCGAGCGAGACGATCTTCATGAAGCGCTCGCTGCGCAGCTCGCGGGTGACCGGCCCGAAAATGCGGGTACCGATCGGCTCGAGCTTGTTGTTGAGGAGTACGGCGGCATTGCCGTCGAAGCGGATCAGCGACCCGTCCGGACGACGCACACCCTTGGCGGTACGAACCACGACGGCGTCGTAGACTTCGCCCTTTTTCACCTTGCCGCGCGGGATGGCATCCTTGACGGTCACCTTGATGACGTCACCGATGCCGGCATAACGGCGCTTGGAGCCACCCAGCACCTTGATGCACATGAGCTCGCGCGCACCGCTATTGTCCGCCGCGGCCAATCTGGATTGCATCTGGATCATGGCTATACCCTCACTCGCCGGCGCGCTGCAGGACTTCGACCACTCGGTGATGCTTGGTCTTGGACAGTGGACGACATTCGACGATGCGCACCAAGTCGCCCTCGCGGCAATCACCCGACTCGTCGTGGGCATGCAGCTTGGTCGAACGGCGCAAGATCTTGCCGTAAACAGCGTGCTGGATCTGACGCTCGATCAGAACCGTCACGGTGTGGTTCATCTTGTTGCTCACCACGCGCCCTTGCAGACTGCGGGTGGCTGAAGTCGTTTCGCTCATGGCCTGTCTCACTTGTTCTCGCCCTGCACCGTCTTGGTTCGGGCGATATCGCGACGCACGCGCTTGAGCTGGTGCGTCTGCTTGAACTCGCCCGCGCTGCGCTGCATGCGCAGATTGAACTGCTCCTTGCGCAAATCGAGCACGTGTTTGGCCAGATCAACGGCCGACTGATTACGCAGATCCTTGATATCCATCACAGCACCGCCCGGGTGACAAAGGTGGTCTGCACCGACAGCTTCGCGGCCGCAAGGCGGAACGCCTCGCGCGCGGTCACTTCATCGACGCCCTCGATTTCATACAGCATGCGACCAGGCTGCACCGGGGCCACCCAGAATTCGACGCTGCCCTTGCCCGCGCCCATGCGCACTTCAATGGGTTTGCGCGTGATCGGCTTGTCAGGGAATACACGAATCCACAGTTTTCCGCCACGCTTGACGTGGCGGGAGATGCTGCGGCGCGCGGCTTCGATCTGACGCGAGGTCAGGTGCCCATGCGTGATGGCCTTCAGACCATACTCGCCGAAGCTGACCACGTTGGCGCTGTAACTCAGGCCTTCGTTGCGGCCCTTGAACATCTTGCGGTATTTGGTGCGCTTGGGTTGTAGCATGAGAGTGCTCCTTACTTCGCCGCCGTCTGGCGTTCACCGCCACGACGTGGCTCGCGCTCGGCTTCCTTCGCCTCTTGCTGCTGGCTAGCAGCCAGGTCGAAGACTTCGCCCTTATAGATCCACACCTTGACGCCAATGATGCCGTAGGTGGTCTTGGCTTCCGCAAAGCCATAATCGATGTCCGCGCGCAAGGTATGCAGCGGCACGCGGCCTTCGCGGTACCACTCCGAACGCGCGATTTCCGCACCGTTGAGGCGGCCGCCGACGTTGACCTTGATGCCGAGCGCGCCAAGGCGCATCGAGTTGCCCACCGCGCGCTTCATTGCACGGCGGAACATGATGCGACGCTCGAGTTGCTGCGCGATGCTCTCGGCAACAAGCTGAGCGTCCAGTTCTGGCTTGCGTACCTCGGCCACATTGATGTGCGTGGGGACGCCCATCAGCACGGTCACGTCACGACGCAGCTTCTCGATGTCCTCGCCTTTCTTGCCAATCACCACACCCGGACGAGCCGTGTGGATGGTGACACGTGCATTTTTGGCAGGGCGTTCGATCAGGATCTTGGAAATGCCTGCCGCCGCCAGACGCTTCTTGAGCATCTCGCGTACCTTGATATCGGCAACAAGATATTGGGCAAACTCCCGCTTGCCGGCGAACCACTTCGAGTTCCAGTCCTTGGCAATGCCCAGGCGGAACCCGGTGGGATGAACTTTATGACCCATTTCGTTGCCCCGTCAGTTGCCAACGACCACAGTGATGTGGCTGCTGCGCTTGAGAATGCGTGCCCCACGACCCTTGGCGCGCGCATGCATGCGCTTCATCATCGGACCTTCGTCCACGAAAATGCGCGTCACCTTGAGCTCGTCGACATCGGCACCGAGGTTGTTCTCGGCGTTGGCAACGGCCGAAAGCAGCAGCTTGCGCACGATGTGCGCCGCCTTCTTTTCGGTGTGCTCGAGCAGACCGCTGGCCCGATCGACGGGCATGCCGCGCACAAGGTCGGCTACCAGACGCGCTTTTTGCGCCGAAATCCGGGCCCCGCGCAGGATTGCCTTCGCTTCCATCTCAGTCTCCATCACTTCTTCTTGGCTGCAGCAGGTGCCGCGGCCTTCTTGTCGCCGGAATGCCCCTTGAACGTGCGCGTCGCCGCGAATTCGCCAAGTTTGTGCCCGACCATGTTTTCATTCACCAGAACCGGAACGTGCTGCTTGCCGTTATGCACGGCGATGGTCATGCCGACCATATCCGGCACGATCATCGAGCGACGCGACCATGTCTTGATCGGACGCTTGCTGTTGGTCGCGGCCGCAGCCTCGACTTTCTTCATCAGGTGCAGGTCGATGAAGGGACCTTTCTTGAGCGAACGCGGCATGTCGATTCCCAGTTACTTGCGACGACGCACGATCATGTTCTGCGTGCGTTTGTTGTTTCGCGTCTTGTAGCCCTTGGTTGGCAAGCCCCACGGACTGACGGGATGACGACCACCCGAGGTACGGCCTTCGCCGCCACCGTGCGGATGATCGACTGGATTCATGGCCACGCCACGCACGGTCGGGCGTATGCCTTTCCAGCGTTGCGCGCCAGCCTTGCCGATCTTGCGCAGGTTGTGCTCGGTGTTGCCCACCTCGCCAATCACTGCACGACACTCGACCGGCACCTTGCGCATTTCGCCAGAACGCAAGCGCAAGGTAGCGAAACCCAACTCGCGCGCCACCAGCTGCACTGAGGCGCCAGCACTGCGCGCCAACTGTGCGCCCTTGCCAGGTTTCATCTCGATGCAATGCACGGTCGAACCAATCGGTACATTGCGCAAAGGCAGACAATTGCCAGGCTTGATTGGTGCGTCGCGTCCGGCCACGAGCTGATCGCCTACCGCCAGACCACGCGGCGCGATGATGTAGCGGCGCTCGCCATCTGCGTACAACACCAGCGCAATATGCGCGGTCCGGTTGGGATCGTACTCAAGACGCTCGACGCGACAGGCAATGCCTTCCTTGTCGCGCTTGAAGTCAATCAAGCGATAATGCTGCTTGTGTCCACCGCCACGGTGGCGCGTGGTGATGCGCCCGTAGTGATTGCGGCCCCCGGTGTTGCTCTGCGCCTCGACCAGCGGAGCATGGGGTGCACCCTTGTGCAGACCTGGCGTCGACACGCGCACCATGGCGCGGCGTCCTGGCGAGGTCGGCTTGAATGTCATCAATGTCATTGCGGTGACTCCTGACTCAGGCCTTAGCCATCACGTCGATGGACTGGCCTTCGGCAAGACGGATATACGCCTTGCGCATGCCGGCACGACGGCCCTGGCGATAACGGAAGGACTTGGTTTTGCCCTTGACGTTGACCAGATTGACCGCTTCCACCTTAACTTCGAACAATTGCTCGACTGCCGCCTTCACATCGGCCTTGGTGGCCTCGGGCGCGACCTCGAACACGTACTGATTGTGCTCGGCCAGACGCGCCGCCTTCTCGGAGATCAGCGGCGCGCGCAGCACGGATAGAATGAATTCGTTGTTCATGCCAACCACGCCTCGATTTTCTTCACGGACTCGACCGTCATCACCACACGGTCGGCGCCGACCAGCGACACCGGATTCATTGCCGCGACATCGACAACGTGCACATGTGGCAGATTGCGCGCTGCCAGATACAGCGCGTCGGCCGCGCTGTCATCGACCAGCAGGACATGGCCCGCGGCACCAAGCTGTGACAGCTTGCCCGCCAACCCTTGGGTCTTTGGCTGCTCAATGCCGAAACCCGGAATGACCTGCAATCGCCCCTGCCGATTGAGTTCGGCAAGAATGCTGCGCATGGCGCCGCGATACATTTTGCGATTGACCTTCTGCTCGAAGCTGCGCGGCTTGGCTGCAAAAGCTCTTCCGCCACCGACAAAAATCGGGGCCCGGTAGTCGCCGTGACGCGCGCCACCGCCCTTCTGCTTCTTGAATTTCTTGGTAGTACCTGACATCTCGCTGCGCGTGAGTTGTGCCTTGGTGCCAGCACGACCAGCAGCCCGATAAGCCACTACCACCTGGTGCACGAGGTTCTCATTGAACTCGGCACCGAAGACGACTTCGGCGACCTGCAATGGCGCGGCGTCGGTAACGTTGATTTCCATGACCTGACTCCTCAGCCCTTGCTTGTCGGGCGAATGATCACGTTGCCGCCGGTGGCACCAGGAACGGCACCCTTGATGGCGATAACATGGCGCTCACTGTCGATCTGCATCACCTCGAGGCCTTGCGCAGAACGATGCACATTGCCCATCTGGCCCGACATGCGCTTGCCGGGAAACACGCGCCCCGGAGTCTGGCGCTGACCGATGGATCCCGGTGCGCGATGCGACAGTGAGTTGCCGTGCGTCGCGTCACCCATCTTGAAGTGGTGGCGCTTGATCGTGCCCTGGAAGCCCTTGCCCTTGGATACACCGGCAACATCGACGCTCTGTCCGATCTTGAACACGTCGTCGAGTTTGATTTCGCTGCCCACGGCGTAGCTGGCCACATCAGCAGCAGCGACGCGAAACTCCCACAGACCACGACCCGGCTCAACCTTGGCCTTGGCAAAGTGCCCTTTCGCGGCCTTGCTCAGCAAGTTGGGACGTTTTGCGCCCACCGTCACCTGCACCGCGGCATAACCGTCAGTGTCATCCGACTTCACCTGAGTCACACGATTGGGTGTCGCCTCAATCAGCGTCACCGGCACCGAACGACCATCCTCGGTAAAGATTCGACTCATGCCGCATTTGCGGCCTACCAGTCCGATACTCATGTCAATATCCTGATCCAGCGCCTTAACCGAGCTTGATTTGCACGTCCACGCCTGCGGCGAGATCGAGCTTCATCAGCGCGTCAACGGTCTTGTCATTGGGGTCGATGATATCGAGCACCCGCTTATGCGTACGCGTTTCGTATTGATCCCGCGCATCCTTGTCGACATGCGGGGAAGTCAGCACCGTGTAACGCTCGATCTTCGTCGGCAGGGGAATCGGGCCGAGCACCGTGGCACCTGTGCGTTTGGCCGTCTCGACGATCTCGCTCGCAGAGCGGTCGATCAGTCGGTGGTCATAAGCCTTGAGCCGAATGCGAATTTTCTGGTTCGCCATAACCGTGTCCTGTCAAAAGAGCTGATACGCACGGCGGCTTTTGCCGCCGCGCACGCGTGCTGCTGTTACTCGAAGATCTTGGCGACGACGCCGGCTCCCACGGTACGACCGCCTTCGCGGATCGCGAAACGCAGCCCTTCCTCCATCGCGATCGGCGCAATCAGCGCCACCTTCATCTTCACGTTGTCGCCCGGCATCACCATCTCCACGCCTTCCGGCAACTCGCACGCGCCGGTCACGTCCGTGGTGCGGAAGTAGAACTGCGGCCGGTAACCCTTGAAAAACGGCGTGTGACGACCGCCCTCTTCCTTGGACAATACGTACACCTCCGCCTCGAACTTGGTGTGCGGCGTGATCGAACCCGGCTTGCACAGCACCTGACCGCGCTCCACATCGTCGCGCTTGGTGCCGCGCAGCAGCAGCCCCGCGTTGTCGCCCGCCTGGCCCTGATCCAGCAGCTTGCGGAACATCTCCACGCCGGTGACGATCGTCTTCACCGTCGGCCGGATGCCCACGATCTCGATCTCGTCGCCCACCTTCACCACACCGCGCTCGATGCGTCCAGTCACCACCGTGCCGCGACCCGAAATCGAAAACACGTCCTCCACCGGCATCAGAAACGGCTTGTCGATATCGCGCTTCGGCTCCGGAATCCAGCTGTCCAGCGCATCCACCAGCTTGATGATCGACGGCACCCCAATCTCGCTCTGATCGCCTTCCAGCGCCTTCAGCGCCGAACCCTTGATGATCGGCGTGTCGTCGCCAGGAAACTTGTACTTGCTCAGCAGCTCGCGTACTTCCATCTCCACCAGCTCGAGCAGCTCGGCGTCATCCACCATGTCCGCCTTGTTCATGTACACCACAATGTGCGGCACGCCTACCTGGCGCGCCAGCAGAATGTGCTCGCGTGTCTGCGGCATCGGACCGTCCGCAGCACTCACCACCAGAATCGCGCCGTCCATCTGCGCCGCACCCGTGATCATGTTCTTCACATAATCCGCGTGCCCCGGACAGTCTACGTGCGCGTAGTGACGCTTCGGCGATTCGTATTCCACGTGTGCCGTCGATATCGTGATGCCGCGCGCCTTCTCTTCCGGCGCCGCGTCAATCTGGTCGTACGCCTTGAACTCGCCGCCAAACCGCTCCGCGCCAACCTTCGTCAGCGCCGCTGTCAATGTCGTCTTGCCGTGATCCACGTGGCCTATCGTCCCCACGTTCACATGCGGCTTCTTACGCTCGAATTTTTCCTTGGACATGACTCACTAACCTCAAAACGTTTGTCAGTATGAATGGTTGGTTTGAAACTCAGGCGGACTTCTTCATCACTTGCTCGGCAATGCTGTTCGGCGCCTCGGCATAGTGATCGAACTCCATCGTGAAGGTCGCACGGCCCTGGCTCATCGAGCGCAGCGAGGTGGCGTAGCCGAACATCTCACCCAGTGGCACCAGCGCGTTGATCAACTTGCCGGATGGACTGTCGTCAGAGCCCTGCAGGATGCCGCGCCGGCGACTAAGGTCACCCATCACGTCGCCCATGTAGTCCTCGGGCGTCACCACCTCGACCTTCATGATCGGCTCCAGCAGGACTGGGTTGGCTTTGTGGAAGCCTTCCTTGAAGCCCATCGAACCGGCGATCTTGAACGCCATCTCGGACGAGTCGACTTCGTGGTACGAACCATCGACCACCCGAATCTTGATGTCCACAATGGGGAAGCCAGCCAAAATGCCGTTGGCCATCGCTTCCTGAATGCCCTTGTCGACCGCCGGGATGTATTCCTTGGGCACTGCACCACCGACGATCGCGTTCTCAAATACGTAACCGGCGCCGCGTTCTTGCGGATGCAGCTCCAGCACCACATGACCGTACTGGCCCTTGCCGCCAGACTGGCGCACGAATTTGCCATCCTGCTTGAGCACGGTCTTGCGGATAGTCTCGCGGTATGCCACTTGCGGCTTGCCGACATTAGCCTCGACGTTGAACTCGCGCCTCATGCGATCAACCAGGATCTCGAGGTGCAGCTCACCCATGCCAGCGATGATGGTCTGGCCCGACTCCTCATCGGTACGCACGCGGAATGACGGGTCTTCCTGTGCCAGACGAGACAACGCCACGCCCATTTTTTCCTGATCGCTCTTGGTCTTCGGTTCGACCGCCATGGCAATGACAGGCTCCGGAAACACCATGCGCTCGAGCGTGATCATGTGGTCCTGTGCGCACAGCGTATCGCCGGTAGTGACGTCCTTCAGACCCACCGCAGCGGCAATATCGCCCGCGCGAACCTCCTTGATTTCCTCGCGCTGGTTGGCATGCATCTGCAGGATGCGGCCAATTCGCTCTTTCTTGCTCTTGATCGGGTTGTAGACCTGATCGCCTGCCGCCAGAACTCCCGAATAAACGCGAAAAAAACTCAGTGAGCCCACGAACGGATCCGTCATGATCTTGAACGCCAGCGCCGCAAAGGGCTCGGTATCCAACGCCTTGCGGCTGGTTTCATGTTCGCGCTCATCGGTACCTTTGACCGCCGGGCGATCACCCGGGGAAGGCAACAACTGGATGACGGCGTCAAGCATGGCTTGCACGCCTTTGTTCTTGAATGCAGAGCCACAGAACACGGGAATCAGCGAATTCGACAGGGTTCCCGCACGAATTCCGGCAACAATTTCCTCTTCGGAGAGCAAGCCCTCATCAAGATACTTGTTCATCAACTCTTCGGAGGTCTCGGCTGCAGCCTCGACCATAAAGCTGTGCGCCTTGGCGCAGGTATCCACGAGTTCCGCCGGAATATCGCGGTACTCGAACTTCATGCCTTGTGAGGCCATATCCCAGAAGATGGCCTTCATCTTGATCAGGTCAACCACGCCCTCGAAATTTTCCTCGGCACCAATCGGCACCTGCATCGGGACCGGGTGCGCGCCCAGGCGCGACTTCAACTGTTCGACCACCTTGTCGAAATTGGCGCCAGTGCGATCCATCTTGTTGACGAACGCGAGACGTGGCACGCCATATTTATTCGCTTGGCGCCAGACGGTTTCCGACTGCGGTTGCACACCGCCGACAGCACAAAGCACGAATACCGCACCGTCAAGCACGCGCAGGGAACGCTCGACTTCAATGGTGAAATCGACGTGCCCGGGGGTGTCAATGATGTTGAAGCGGTGTTCGGGCAGGGAAAAATCCATGCCCTTCCAGAAGCAGGTCGTCGCTGCGGAAGTGATAGTGATCCCGCGCTCCTGTTCCTGCTCCATCCAGTCCATCGTGGCCGCGCCATCGTGGACTTCACCGATCTTGTGATTAACCCCGGTGTAGTAAAGGATGCGTTCCGTAGTCGTGGTTTTGCCGGCATCGATGTGAGCCATGATGCCGAAGTTGCGATAACGGTCGATTGGGGTGGTACGAGCCACGATACAAGCCTCTGATGCTTACCAGCGATAGTGCGAAAAGGCCTTGTTGGCCTCGGCCATGCGGTGCGTTTCCTCGCGCTTCTTGACCGCACCGCCGCGGTTCTCGGAAGCATCGAGCAATTCGGCCGCAAGCTTGCGCGGCATGGTGTTCTCGCCACGCTTGCGCGCCGCATCGATCACCCAGCGCATGGCCAGAGCCTGACGCCGCGAAGGGCGCACTTCGACCGGCACCTGGTATGTGGCGCCGCCCACACGACGCGACTTGACCTCGACAGCAGGCGCGACATTGCCCAACGCCTTCTCGACTACGGCGACCGGCTCGGCGTGCTTCTGACCGATCTGATCGATGGCGCCGTAAACGATCTGCTCGGCGACGGCCTTCTTGCCGCTCTTCATCACCATATTGATGAAGCGCGCAATCGAGAGACTGGCATGCTTGGGATCGGCGAGCACGACTCGCGCGGGATGCGAACCTTTACGCGACATGTTGCAACACTCCTGAACTTATGCCTTGGGGCGCTTGGCGCCATACTTGGAGCGCGCTTGGCGCCGTTTGGCGATACCCGCACAATCGAGACTGCCGCGCACGGTGTGATAGCGGACGCCTGGCAGGTCCTTGACGCGACCGCCGCGGATCAACACCACCGAGTGCTCTTGAAGATTGTGACCTTCACCGCCGATATAACTAATCACCTCATAACCGTTGGTCAGGCGCACCTTGGCAACCTTGCGCAACGCTGAGTTGGGCTTCTTCGGGGTAGTGGTATAGACGCGCGTGCATACGCCTCGACGCTGCGGACAGCTTTGCAGCGCCGGCGAAGCGCTCTTGTAGCTCTTCGGGCTGCGCGGTTTGCGCACCAGCTGGTTGATCGTCGCCATTGGCCTTATGGGTCCTGTCAAACGTAAATGCAGGCCGACACAACTCGGCCTGCTTAGAAGCGGGAATTTAACATGAGGAGCCGAGCTACTTCAAGCTCAGCCCGCACGCTCCTTGTCCCGAATACGAGGCACATCCTGTGCCTCATTTCGTATGTGGTTTGAGTCCGGCCTAGCAGCAGACGATGCGGTTATTCGCCGCTGTCGTCGCCTACAGAAATTTCCTCAAATACCGAAGAAGAAGCCGCGATGGCATCCGCATCGGATTCGGAGAAGGCCGCCTGTCCGCGCCGTTGGGCGTGGTAGGCGAGGCCGGTACCGGCTGGAATCAAGCGGCCAACAATAACATTCTCTTTCAAGCCGCGCAAGCCATCACGCGTTCCGCGCACCGAAGCCTCTGTCAACACGCGCGTGGTTTCCTGGAATGAAGCCGCCGAAATGAACGACTCGGTGGCCAGCGAGGCCTTAGTAATCCCGAGCAGCATTGGCTGGTAGCCTGCGGGACGCTCACCACGTGCTTCGGTGCGTCGGTTTTCTCCCAGCATGCGCAAGCGATCGACCTGCTCACCGCGCATGTAGCGCGTGTCGCCCCCGTCGGTGATCTCGACCTTGCGCAGCATCTGGCGAATGATCGCCTCGATGTGCTTGTCGTTGATCTTCACGCCCTGCAGGCGATAGACGTCCTGGATTTCCTTGACCAGATACGCCGCCAGCGGTTCGACGCCAAGCAGGCGCAAAATGTCGTGCGGGTTGGGCTCGCCGTCGACTACGGTCTCACCCTTCTCCACATGCTCGCCTTCAAACACGATCACGTGGCGCCATTTCGGAATCAGCTCCTCGTGCTCGTTGCCCTCGCTGTCGCGAATGATCAGACGCTGCTTGCCCTTGGTGTCTTTGCCGAAACTGACGATGCCTGATCGTTCGGCCAGGATCGCCGGCTCCTTCGGCTTGCGCGCTTCGAATAGATCCGCGACGCGCGGCAAACCGCCCGTGATGTCGCGGGTCTTGGAAGTTTCCTGCGGGATGCGCGCAACCACGTCACCGACACCAACCTCGGCACTGTCCTGGAGCGAAACAATTGCACCTGCCGGCAGAAAGTACTGCGCCGGAATGTCGGTGCCGGGCAGCTTGAGCTCGTGACCCTTTTTGTCCTCCAGGCGCACCGTAGGGCGCAAATCCTTGGCGCCACTGCCGCGACGTTTGGGATCGGTGACCACGGCACTTTCCAAGCCAGTCAACTCGTCGGTCTGTGACTGTACGGTGATGCCTTCGATGAAGTCGCTGAAGTGCACTACACCAGCTACTTCAGACACGATCGGATGGGTATGCGGATCCCACGTCGCGGCGGTCTGGCCAGCCTTGATTTCGGCGCCGTCGCGCACATTGATGGTGGCGCCATAAGGAACCTTGTAGCGCTCACGTTCGCGGCCCTGCGCGTCGAGCACGCTCAGTTCACCCGAACGCGACACGGCAACCAGATGGCCATGCACGTGTTTCACGGTTTTTAGATTGCTGAACTTCACTGCACCCGTGGTGCGCACGGTGACATTGTCGACCGCTGCTGCGCGCGATGCCGCGCCACCAATGTGAAAGGTGCGCATGGTCAGCTGCGTGCCCGGCTCACCAATGGATTGCGCCGCAATCACACCGATGGCTTCGCCGATATTCACGATGTGGCCGCGCGCGAGATCACGCCCGTAGCACATTGCGCAAACGCCATGTGACGACTCGCAGTTGATCGGCGAACGTACTTTGATTGACTGCACGCCAGCGATGTCAAGCTTCTCGACCAGCATTTCGTCCAGCACGGTATTGCGCGTGACGATCGGCGTGTTGTCGTTGCCCGGCGCGTATACGTCCTCGGCCACCACGCGGCCGAGCACGCGATCACGCAATGGCTCGACCACATCACCACCCTCGACGATAGGTGCCATGATCAGCCCTTCGAAGGTGCCGCAATCGGTGCGCGTAACCACCACATCCTGCGCCACATCCACCAGGCGCCTGGTCAGGTAACCCGAGTTGGCGGTCTTCAGCGCAGTGTCGGCCAGGCCCTTGCGCGCTCCATGGGTGGAAATGAAGTACTGCAGTACGTCCAGGCCCTCACGGAAGTTGGCCTTGATCGGTGTCTCGATGATCGATCCGTCGGGCTTGGCCATGAGACCACGCATACCAGCGAGCTGGCGAATCTGCGCCGCGGAGCCACGTGCGCCGGAGTCGGCCATGATGTAGATCGAGTTCATCGACTTCTGCTCGATGATCTTGCCGTCGCGCGTCTTGGTTTTTTCGCTGCCGATGCCTTCGATCATCGCCTTGGCGATCAACTCATTGGTACGCGACCAGATATCAACGACCTTGTTGTAACGTTCGCCGGCGGTAACCAGGCCCGATTGGAACTGTTGCTGGATCTCGACGACCTCCTTCTCGGCAACTTCGAGAATGGCTTTCTTTTCGACCGGGATCTTCATGTCGTCGATGCCAATCGAGATGCCGGCGCGCGTGGCGAAACGAAAACCGGTGTACATCAGTTTGTCTGCGAACACGACCGTGTCTTTCAGCCCCAGACGGCGGTAACAGGAGTTGATCAGGCGCGAGATAGCCTTCTTGGTCAGCTCGGCATTGACCAGCGCGAAAGGCATGCCCTCTGGCAGAATCTCGGCCAGCAGTGCACGACCCACCGTGGTCTCGATCAAACTGCGCTTGGGGTGCCGAGTGCCATCGCTGGCGATCTCGATCTCATCGATACGCACCTTGGCCTTGGCGTGCAATGCCACCATGCGATTGTCGTAAGCGCGGCGCACTTCAGCGACATCAGCGAAGATCATGCCTTCGCCTTTGGCGCCGATCAGTTCGCGCGTCATGTAATACAAGCCCAGCACCACGTCCTGCGTCGGCACGATGATGGGCTCCCCGTTGGCCGGGGAGAGGATGTTGTTGGTCGACATCATCAGTGCACGCGCCTCGACCTGCGCCTCGAGCGACAGCGGCACATGCACTGCCATCTGGTCGCCGTCGAAGTCGGCGTTGAACGCCGTGCACACAAGAGGATGCAACTGGATGGCTTTGCCCTCGATCAGCACCGGCTCGAAGGCCTGGATGCCCAGGCGATGCAGTGTCGGGGCGCGGTTGAGCAGCACCGGGTGCTCGCGGATGACATCCTCGAGGATGTCCCAGACAACCGGCTCTTCGCGCTCGACCATGCGCTTGGCGGCTTTGATGGTGGTGGCCAAACCGTTGCGCTGCAAGCGCGCGAAGATGAAAGGCTTGAACAGCTCCAACGCCATTTTCTTGGGCAGACCGCACTGGTGCAGACGCAGCGTGGGACCGACCACGATCACCGAGCGCCCGGAGTAATCGACGCGCTTGCCAAGCAGGTTCTGGCGGAAGCGCCCCTGCTTGCCCTTGATCATGTCAGCCAGCGACTTCAACGTGCGCTTGTTGGTGCCGGTGATGGCGCGACCACGGCGCCCGTTGTCGAACAACGCGTCCACCGACTCCTGCAGCATGCGCTTTTCGTTGCGCACGATGATGTCCGGGGCATTGAGTTCGAGCAGGCGCTTGAGGCGGTTGTTGCGGTTGATGACGCGGCGGTACAGGTCATTCAGATCGGACGTGGCAAAACGTCCGCCATCCAGCGGCACCAGCGGGCGCAGCTCCGGCGGCAGCACCGGCAGCACGGTCATCACCATCCACTCGGGACGGTTGCCGGATTCGTGAAACGCCTCGATCAGCTTGATGCGCTTGGTCAAACGCTTGAGCTTGGTCTCGGAATTGGTCGTAGCCAGCTCCTCGCGCAGGCGCACCAGCTCGGATGGCAGGTCGATGGACTTGAGCAACTCGTAGACCGCCTCGGCGCCCATGCGCGCGGTGAACTCGTCGCCATGCTCCTCGACGGCGGCCAGGTACTGGTCCTCGTTGAGCAACTGGCCGCGGTTCATCGGCGTCAGGCCCGGCTCGATGACCACGTAGGCTTCGAAATACAGAATGCGCTCGATGTCGCGCAGGGTCATGTCCAGCATCAGGCCGATGCGCGAGGGCAGCGACTTGAGGAACCAGATGTGCGCGGTAGGGCTGGCCAGCTCGATGTGACCCATGCGCTCGCGCCGGACCTTGGCCAGAGTGACCTCGGTACCGCACTTCTCGCACACCACGCCACGGTGTTTCATGCGCTTGTACTTGCCGCACAGGCACTCGTAATCCTTGACCGGCCCGAAGATCGCGGCACAGAACAGGCCATCGCGCTCGGGCTTGAAGGTGCGGTAATTGATGGTCTCGGGCTTTTTGACCTCGCCATATGACCATGAACGGATCAGATCCGGCGACGCCAGATTGATTTTGATCGCATCGAAGTCCAGCGGCTGGCGCTGCTGGTTGAAAAGATTGAGCAGGTCTTTCATGAATGTGTCTCCTCAGCCGGCGCCGATTACTTGTGCTCTTCCAGCTCGATATTGATCGCCAACGAGCGGATTTCCTTCACCAGAACGTTGAAGGACTCAGGCATGCCCGCCACCATCAGGTGATCGCCGTCGACGATGCTCTTGTACATCTGGTTGCGACCCTGCACGTCATCGGATTTCACCGTCAGCATTTCCTGCAGGGTGTAGGCCGCGCCATAGGCCTCGAGTGCCCACACTTCCATCTCGCCGAAGCGCTGGCCGCCGAATTGCGCCTTGCCACCGAGCGGCTGCTGGGTGACCAGCGAGTACGGACCAGTCGAGCGCGCGTGCATCTTGTCGTCGACCAGGTGATTGAGCTTGAGCATGTGCATGTAGCCCACTGTGACTTCGCGATCGAAAGCCTCGCCGGTCCGCCCGTCGAACAAGGTGGTCTGTCCGCTTTCAGGCAGTTCCGCCAGTCTCAACATCGATTTGATCTCGGCCTCATCGGCGCCATCGAACACCGGCGTCGCCATCGGCACGCCAGCGCGCAGATTGCCGGCGAGTTGCATGATCTCCGCGTCATTGAACGACTTCAGGTTGATGTGATGCGCAGCACCGGCTGCGTCGCGGTTGTAGATCTGGTCGAGGAAATCGCGCAGCTTGGCGACTTTCTCACTGGCATCGAGCATGCGCCCGATGCGCAGGCCCAAACCGCGCGCCGCCCAGCCCAGATGCACTTCGAGGATCTGTCCGATGTTCATGCGCGAAGGCACGCCGAGCGGATTCAGCACAATGTCCACCGGTGTGCCGTCAGCCATGTGCGGCATATCCTCGACCGGCACGATCATGGACACCACACCCTTGTTGCCGTGGCGTCCAGCCATCTTGTCGCCAGGCTGGATTCGGCGTTTCACCGCCAGATAGACCTTGACCATCTTCTGCACGCCGGGCTGCAAGTCATCGCCCTGCGCCAGCTTGGCCTGCTTCTCCTTGAAGCGATGCTCGAAGGCGTCCTTGTGCGCCTTGATCTGCTCGGCTGCGCGTTCCAGAAACTCGGCCGCATCCTCTTCTTTGAGGCTGAGCTTGAACCACTCGTCTTTCTTCAGAGTATCGAGATAGGCATTCGTGAGTACCGTGCCCCGCTTCAGGCCATGCGGGCCGCTGTTGGCAGTCTTGCCGACAATCTGCTGCCGCATGCGCTGGAAAATGGCGCCTTCAAGGATGCGAAACTGGTCATCAAGATCCTTGCGGATGCGCTTGGTTTCGATCTCTTCGATCTGCTTGGCGCGCTTGTCGCGTTCGATGCCATCACGGGTAAACACCTGCACGTCGATCACAGTGCCGTCCATGCCTGGCGGTACGCGCAAGGATGAATCCTTCACGTCCGAGGCCTTTTCGCCAAAGATCGCCCGCAGCAGTTTTTCCTCTGGAGTCAGTTGGCTCTCGCCCTTGGGGGTGACCTTGCCAACCAGGATGTCGCCGGCCTTGACCTCGGCACCGATGTAGACCACGCCGGATTCATCCAGCCGCGCCAGCGCCTGATCGCCCACGTTGGGGATATCCGCGGTGATTTCCTCCGAACCCAGCTTGGTGTCGCGCGCGGTGCAGGTGAGTTCCTCGATGTGGATCGAGGTGTAGCGATCTTCCTGCACGACACGCTCCGAGATCAGGATCGAGTCCTCGAAGTTGTAGCCGTTCCATGGCATGAACGCGACCAGCATGTTCTGTCCCAATGCCAGCTCACCCAGATCGGTCGAGGATCCATCGGCCAGGGTGTCACCCTTCTCGACCACGTCACCCACGTTCACCAGCGGACGCTGGTTGAGGTTGGTGTTCTGGTTGGATCGCGTGTACTTGGTCAGCGTGTAAATGTCGACGCCGGCATCGTCGGCGCTGATTTCCTTCTCGTTGACACGCACCACGATGCGGCCGGCGTCGACCTGGTCGATCACGCCCCCGCGCCGCGCCGCCACGGTCACGCCCGAATCGCGCGCCACCGCGCGTTCGATACCGGTGCCCACGAATGGCTTTTCGGCACGCAGCGTCGGCACTGCCTGGCGCTGCATGTTGGCGCCCATCAATGCGCGGTTGGCATCATCGTGTTCGAGGAACGGCACCAGCGCCGCCGCCACCGATACCGACTGCATGGGCGAGACGTCCATGTAGTGGACGTCGGCTGCGGGCACCAGCATCGGCTCGCCCTGGAAACGACACGACACGAAGTCCTCGCCGAAGCTGCCGTCGGCATTGAGCACCGAGTTGGCCTGCGCGATGGCGAATTCGCCTTCCTCGATCGCGGAGAGGTAATCGACGTGGCTGGTGACCTTGCCGTTGGTCACCTTGCGATACGGCGTCTCCAGAAAACCGTAGGAGTTGGTGCGAGCGTAGACGGCCAGTGAATTGATCAGGCCGATGTTCGGCCCTTCCGGCGTTTCGATGGTGCAGACGCGACCGTAATGCGTGGGATGCACGTCGCGCACCTCGAAGCCAGCGCGCTCGCGGGTCAGGCCGCCTGGTCCCAGCGCCGAGACACGGCGCTTGTGGGTGACCTCGGACAACGGGTTGTTCTGGTCCATGAACTGGCTCAACTGCGATGAGCCGAAAAATTCCTTGATCGCTGCCGCCACGGGACGTGCATTGATCAAATCTTGCGGACCGAGGTTGTCGGCCTCAGCCAGTGACAGGCGCTCGCGTACCGCGCGTTCGACGCGTACCACGCCGACGCGGAACACGTTCTCGGCCATTTCACCCACGCTGCGCACACGTCGGTTACCCAAATGGTCGATGTCGTCGACATGGCCCTTGCCGTTGCGGATTTCGATCAGCGTGCGGACGACATCTAGGATGTCGGAAGTCTGCCCGAGCTGCTTGACCAGTCGATCGGAGAGTTCTTCCTTACGCTCACGCAAATACTTCCAGTCATACAGGATCTCGGCGCCGGTGATTTCCTTGCGACCCACACGGCGGTTGAACTTCATGCGCCCCACCGCCGATAACGCATAACGCTCGAAGGTGAAGAACAGATTGAAGAACAGGTTCTGCGCGGCGTCCTTGGTCGGCGGTTCACCGGGGCGCATCATGCGATAGATCTCGACCAGCGCTTCAAGCTGGGTGCGCGTGGAGTCAACGCGCAGCGTCTGCGAGATGAACGGGCCGCGATCGAGATCATTCACGTACAACGTGACGATGCGCTCGATGCCGGACTGGCGGAACTTGGCCAAGTGTTCCAACGTCAGCTCATCGTTGCATGCCGCCAGCAATTCGCCGGTCTTGGTATCGACGATGTCCACCGCCAGGATACGGCCCAGCACGTAATCGTCCGGCACGTCCAGCGTCTGCATGCCGACCTTGGCGATCTCGCGCACGTGCCGCTGGGTGATGCGCTTGCCAGCCTCGACCATCACCTTGCCGTGATGAACGATATCGAAGTTCAACGTTTCGCCACGCAGGCGCTCGGCGACCAGCTCCAGACGCGCGCCATCCTTGGTGCCCAACTGGAACACGTTGTGCTCGAAGAAAATATCGAGCATTTCAACATTGTTGTATCCCAGCGCGCGCAGCAGCACGGTAACCGGCAGCTTGCGGCGACGATCGATGCGCGCGAACAGCACGTCCTTGGCGTCGAACTCGAAGTCCAGCCACGAGCCGCGATAGGGAATGATGCGCGCCGAATACAGCAGTTTGCCCGAACTGTGCGTCTTGCCACGGTCGTGATCGAAGAAAACGCCAGGCGAACGATGCAGCTGCGAGACAATCACGCGCTCGGTGCCGTTGATGATGAAGGTCCCGGTGTCGGTCATGAGCGGAATCTCGCCCATGTAGACATCCTGTTCCTTGACCAGTTTGACTGCCTTCTTCGATGCCGGGCTATCCTTGTCGTAGATCACCAGACGAACCTTGACACGCAACGGCGCGGCATAGGTCATGCCACGGTGGCGGCACTCATATTCCTCGAATGGCGGCGCACCAAGCTGATAGTCAACATATTCGAGCGCGGCATTGCCCGAGTAACTCACGATGGGAAAAACGGATTTCAGCGCGGCATGCAGGCCGTGCTCCGCACGCGCGGAAGCACGCACGCCAGTCTGCAGGAACTCGCGATAAGAGTCGGTCTGGATCTGCAGCAGGTTCGGAACATCCAGGACTGGCGGACGCTTGCCAAAGTCTTTGCGGATGCGCTTTTTCTCGGTAAACGAGTAGGTGCTCATCGTGGTCTCACCCTCGCGACGGATACGGATGGAGCGGGAACGGAAAATCGCAATGCGCCAGCCCGACCGGCCCGACGTCTTGCGACTTGCGGCTCACATCGTGGCTTTGCGGCCACGTAATGCTGACAACAGGCAAAGGCCGGGGGCTTGCGCCCCCAGCCTCGGCAACGCTCAGTCGAGCTGCGGCGCAAGTGCCGCTTACTTGACTTCGACGCTGGCGCCCGCCGCTTCGAGCTCTTTCTTGAACTTGTCGGCATCGGCCTTGGAAACCGCATCCTTGACTTCCTTTGGTGCGCCTTCGACGAGATCCTTGGCCTCTTTCAAACCCAGACCAGTGATCGCGCGCACCACCTTGATGACCTCGACCTTCTTCTCACCAGCGGCCTTGAGGACGATGGTGAACTCGGTTTTCTCCTCGGCCGGGGCCGCGGCAACGCCAGCCGGGGCGGCGGCAGCGGCGACCGGGGCAGCGGCGGAAACGCCGAACTTCTCCTCCATGGCCTTGACCAGCTCCATCACTTCAACCAGCGATTTGCTGGAGATGGCTTCGATGATCTGCTCGTTGGTAAACGACATGAGACTTGACTCCTGGAAACGGATTGAATGGTTGACGGGTGTTGCGAACCGGACTCAGGCGGCCTGCTTCTGCTGCGCCACCGCATGGGTGGCACGTGCCAGCTGGGAGGCCGGCTCGGACAGCACGCGCACCAGCATGGTGGCGGGCTGCACCAGCACGCTGAGCAGCATCGACAAAGCCT